>JBGPXN010000118.1:0-13534 GCA_041492755.1 Methylomirabilia bacterium
ATCAGGCGGGCCAGCGTGATCGCGTCGCGCCGGTCCGTCTTCACGCGGTCGCCCGGCTTCCGGGGGATCAGCGACGGCGCGACGACGTGGCAGGCCAGGCCCTTGCGGGTGAGGTACCGATACAGCCAGTAGCCGCAGGGTCCCGCCTCGTAGACGAACACCAGCGTCGCGCCCTTCGATTGAAGCTTCCGAATCATCTTGTCGATGTCGCATTGTCGGGTCCCGATCGCGCCCAGGGACACCACCTCGGCGCCGCGGTCCTCCGGCGCGTAGGCGACCGCGATCGAGTCCTTGTGAACATCGAGACCGACGTACAGGGTCTTGCTAGACTCACCCATGGCTGACCTCCACGCTCGTGGTGTGCCTAGAGGACAGGGCGGCTCTGGCCTCTCGAGGCTAACCCGCGCAGAGCGCCGGGGGTCAGCCTCATCAACCCGTGGAAGTCATACTGTCTCGCCACACAAGCCGACGTATCCTCCCACCCGATGACCCGCAACCCACGCGAGCCGAGCCAGGCTCGTCGATGACGATCAGGCGTCGGGCCGTGGTGCTCCTGAGCGGCGGCGTCGATTCCACGACGACCGCCGCCATCGCGCTCGGCGAGGGGTTCGACGTGTACGCGCTGAGCTTCGACTATGGCCAGCGCCACCGGGTCGAGCTCGACAGCGCGCGGCGGGTGGCGCAGAAGCTCGGGCTCCGGCAGCACGTGGTCGCGACGATCGATCTCCGAGTCTTCGGTGGCTCCGCGCTCACCGGCGACATCGCGGTGCCGAAGGATCGCGCGCTGGAGGAGATCGGCGCGGGCATTCCGGTCACCTACGTGCCCGCGCGCAACACGATCTTTCTCTCGTTCGCGCTGGCGTGGGCGGAAGTGCTGGATGCGTCCGACATCTTCCTCGGGATCACCGCCCTCGACTACAGCGGCTACCCCGACTGCCGTCCCGAGTACGTGGAGGCCTATCAACGCATGGCGGATCTCGCCACCAAGGCCGGCGTCGAGGGCCGCCAGCGCCTGACCATCCATACGCCCCTCATCCATCTCGGCAAGGCGGACATCATCCGGCACGGCCTGGAGCTCGGCGTCGATTACGCGCTCACGACGTCCTGCTACGATCCGTCGCCTACGGGCGAGGCCTGCGGCGCATGCGACTCCTGCGCGCTGCGGCTCAAGGGGTTCCGCGCCGCCGGTGTCGCCGATCCAATCAAGTACGCGGGAAGCACGGATCCGTGACGTACGCGGTCAAGGAAATCTTCTATACGCTCCAGGGCGAGGGGGCGAACACGGGACGCCCGGCGGTGTTCTGTCGCTTCGCCGGCTGCAACCTCTGGTCCGGGCACGAGGCCGACCGCGCCACGGCTGTCTGCACGTTCTGCGACACCGACTTCGTCGGGACCAACGGCCCGGGCGGCGGACGGTTCAGCACGGCGGTCGAGCTCGCCGCGGCCGTGGCCGCCGCCTGGCCCCACGCTGCCGCTCATCGATTCGTCGTCTGCACGGGCGGGGAGCCGCTGCTCCAGCTCGATGACCCGCTGATCCACGCGCTTCACCGCGAAGGCTTCGAGCTCGCGATCGAGACGAACGGCACGCGCTCCGCGCCTGCCGGCATCGACTGGGTCTGCGTCAGTCCGAAGGCCGGCAGCGAGCTGGTGCTCCGCGCCGGCAACGAGCTGAAGCTCGTCTTCCCGCAGCCCGGCGCCGAGCCGGAGCGTTTCGAGCATCTCGACTTCGCGCACTTCTTCCTGCAGCCGATGGACGGCCCCGACCGCGAGCGGAACACCCGGCTCGCCGTGAGCTACTGCCTGGAGCATCCACGGTGGCGGTTGAGCCTACAGACGCACAAGCTCCTCGGTATTCCGTGATTCAGTGGTATTCGGTGATTCAGTTCGCCGGGTACAGGTGGCAGGCAACGCCACGGAGAGATTGCGGACCTCGAGAAGCGTGCCGGCGCCGGCGTCCCGAAGCGGGGCGGTCACGGCCACACTGGCGCCGGCACGCGCAGCGGCCGCGCGCGCCGCGCGCGCGGGGTCTTCACGACCACCACGCGTATGCCGTGAAGCCGTCCCAGTTGCCGCCGTATCATCCACGCGCGGAACCGGTGACGCGCCGGGGCCGTCGCCGATTCGAAGAACGCCACCAGGTCGGGGGTGAAGCCGTCGATCTCGAGACGAAGCTCCCGGCCCGGCGCGCCGAATCGCACCACGGTCTCGACCGCAACGTCCCGGATGGCCCGCGTGGCCTCGGCAAACGCCTCGACGGTCGTCCGGGTGATCCGGTCCATCTCGCGATCGCAGTCGGCGACGATCCAGCCGTGCCGGTTCACCCGCGCCGGCGGCAACGGACGGAAGGACGCCACGCGCACGCGGCCGCCTACCGTACGCGCGGCCGCCACGACGGTTGCCATGCCGTCGAGCGCCGCGACTTCGTCACCCGCGAGCACGACCGCGAGCACGCGGCCGATCACGATGCAGCTCCGCTTCGACACGCCATTCACGTTCTCCTTCGTTGAAAAAGAAAAAGCGCCGTCGCGTGAAGCCACGGCGCTTCGGCGGGCGCTGCGGTGAGCCCGGTCGCTGACAGGAGCACGTCGCGTGCCAGCAACGCGACACGCGCACGGCGTTGCTGGACGGCGACTTGCGCTGCACGATGGCGCACCGGTGTCCGCCATCGCCCTCGAAATGGGCAAGAGCCGACCATCGTGCCTTCTGTTTTGTCAGGGGCGGCAGGCGCACGCCGGGACCGCGAGCCGGATCCCGGTGCAGGGTGTTGAGGTTAAACTGGATGAGCCATGCGACCTGAAATGCGCTTCAGCCCAGCTCGGCTCGTCGATGTCGCGTCAGGCGCTGCGTTCGTGACCCGAATGCGGATGCGCAGTGTCGGCGCGGTATTCGCCGGCCTGATGCTCGGCGCGGGCGCCGCGTCGGCCGCGCCAGCGACGTCGGCCGGGGCGGAGCCCCCCAAGGTCCGCGTCGAGCTGCTCAGCGAAGTGCAGTCGATCGTCCCGGGCGAGACGTTCTGGGTGGCGCTGCGCCAGCAGATCGCCCCGGGCTGGCACACGTACTGGATGAACCCCGGCGACTCCGGCGAGCCTCCGCGTATCGAGTGGGCGATGCCGGCGGGATTCAGCGTCGGCGGGATCGCCTGGCCGCATCCGGAGCGGATCGCCGTGGGGCCCGCCATGAGCTACGGCTATTCGCGCGAGGTCGTCCTCCCGATCCCGGTGACGGCGCCGCGCGAGCTGTCGGCCGGCACGCGCATCACGTTGCACGGGCAAGCGAGCTGGGTGGTCTGCGAGAAGACGTGCATTCCCGAGGAAGCGCCGATCGCGCTGACGCTGCCGGTGGCGACCGGCCCGCCGCCGCTCGATCCCCGCGGAGCCCCACTGATCGCCGAGGCCCGTCGAGCCGCGCCGACGGCGAGCCCGTGGCCGGCGTCGTTCACCGCGACCGCGGAGACGGTGACACTGACGGTGGCGGTCCCGGGCCTCGCCCCCGAGCGTATCGTCGAAGCCTGGTTCTATCCCGCGCGCTGGGGCGCCATCGAGCACGCCGCCGATCAACGATCTCGCGCCGATGCCCATGGCATCACGCTCACCGTGGCCCGCGGCGCGCTGCCGGAGGCGGTGGCGGCGCCGATCGACGGCGTGCTGGTGGTGGCCGAGCGGCTGGACGGTACCGTCGTGCGCCACGCCTTCTCCGTGCGCGCCGAGCCGCGGCTCCTTGCCGCCGATCCTACGCGGGCGCTTCTCTCGGCGATGGCCCTGGCGCTCGCGGGCGGCCTCGTGCTGAACCTGATGCCCTGCGTCCTCCCCGTCCTTTCGGTGAAGGCCCTCGGGCTCGTCCAGCACGCGGGGGGCCGCGGCGCCGTTCTCCGCTGGCACGGTGCCGCCTACACCGTCGGCGTGCTCGCGTCGTTCGCGGCGGTGGCTGGGGCGCTGATCGCGCTTCGTCGTGGCGGCGAGCAGCTCGGGTGGGGCTTCCAGCTCCAGTCGCCGGTGTTCGTCACGCTCCTGGCCTACGTGCTGTTCGCGATGGCGCTGAGCCTGTCGGGGGTGATCGTGCTCGGCGGCCGACTCGCCGGGACCGGGCATGCGCTCGGCGCGCGCGCCGGGTACGCCGGCTCGTTCTTCACGGGCGTGCTCGCCACCGTGGCCGCGACTCCGTGCACCGCGCCCTTCATGGGCGCGGCCGTGGGCTACGCCGTCACCCAGCCGGCGACGACGGCGCTCCTCGTCTTCGAGGCGCTCGGGCTGGGGCTCGCCTTGCCGTATCTGGTGTTGACCCTGGCGCCGGCATGGCGCCGCTTCCTGCCGCCGCCGGGCGCCTGGATGGCGACGCTGAAGCAGCTCCTCGCGTTCCCGCTCTACGCCTCGGTTGCCTGGCTGGTCTGGGTCGTGAGCCAGCAAGCGGGACCGCGCGGCGTCGGCGCGGCGCTCGCCGGACTCGTCCTGCTCGGCGCCGCGGCCTGGCTCTACGGAGTGTCCCGGAACGCCCGCGCGGCGTGGCGCCGACCGGCGACCATCGCGGCGATGGGACTGGTCACCGCGGCGGTGGCGCTCGGTCCACTGGCCGGCGCGACGTCACCGCCGCCATCGGCGTCGTTGCTGGGCGAGGGCCCGCCGTCGCTCGCTTCCCCCGCGCCGCCGGGCTCAGCGTCCGTCGCGAGCGGCCCGGGCTGGGAGCCGTTCAGCGTGAAGCGGCTCACCGAGCTGCGTGCAGCAGGCAGGCCCGTCTTCGTCAACGTCACCGCGGCCTGGTGTCTCACGTGCCTCGTCAACGAGCGGGTGACCCTCCGATCGCGGACCGTCACCGCGGGATTTGCGCGCAAGGGCGTGGTGACCCTCAAGGCGGACTGGACGAAGCGGGACCCGACGATCACCCAGATGCTCGGAGCGTTTGGCCGCAGCGGCGTTCCGCTCTACCTCTTCTATTCGGCGGGCGCGGCCGGCGGGCGCGGCGCGGGTGAGCCGACCGTACTTCCGCAGATCCTGAGCGAGGGCGCTGTTCTCGCCGCGATCGAAAGAATCTGATGCCACCTCGAGATTCCCGACCCGACGTCGAGACGTTCCCGACAAGGAGGACCCATGTCGCACGATGATCTGACCCGTCGCACGTTCCTGGCCGGCAGCGGTCTCGCCCTCGCCGCCACGAGCGGCCTGCTCGTCCCCGCGCCCGCGTGGGCCGCGATCGCCAAGGTGGGCACCGCGGCGCCCGCGTTCACGGCTCCCGCGACCACGGGCAAGGGCGTGAGCCTGGCCGACTATCGAGGCCGCGTCGTCGTCCTGGAGTGGACGAACCACGATTGTCCGTACGTGCGCAAGCACTACGAGACCGGAAACATGCAGGCGCTTCAGAAAGACGCGACCGGGCAGGGCGTGACGTGGCTCACGATCATCTCGTCGTCGCCGGGGACGCAGGGCCACGTGAGCCCGAGCCAGGCCGATGAGCTGACCGCCACGCGCAAGGCGAGCCCGACGGCGGTGCTGCTCGACCCCTCCGGCGCCGTCGGCCAGATGTACGGGGCCACCAACACACCGCACATGTACGTGATCGACAAGACGGGCACGCTTGTCTACGCCGGCGCGATCGACGACAAGCCGACCACGCGGAAGAGCGACGTGCCCGGCGCGCAAAACTACGTTCGCGCTGCGTTGCAGTCCGTGGCCGCCGGCCAGCCGGTGAAAACGTCGGTCACGCGCGCCTATGGCTGCACGGTGAAGTACTCCTGAGGCAGATACGAGGCGCGATCAAGCCCGCGATGCCCGGCGAGACTGAGTACATGGGGGCCCCGACATGGCCCCCAACCCCCCCCAACGCTCGGGACGCCCCGGCGGAGCCGTGGCGCCCCTCGAATTTCCTCACAGGCTCTGAGCCGCGGCGGGACGCGATCGGTCGCCGGCGGCTGCTCCACGGCGCGGCGGCGGCCACCGTCGCCTGGTCGCTCGGCGTTCCCGCGTTCGCCCAGGTCGCCGACACGGCCCGCACCGCGCTGGCCGGCGCGGCGACGGCGTTCCTGGCCGCGCTCTCGCCGGACGGCCGGCGGCGCGCCGTCTTCGCCTTCAACGACAAGGAGCGCGGCAACTGGGGATACGTCCCGCGCCGCCGCGAGGGCCTCGCCTTCAAGGGCATGTCCGCGGCGGCCCGCGCGGCGGCGCACGAGCTGATGAAGGCGAGCCTGAGCGAGGTGGGGTACGGCAAGGCGGTGAACGTCATCCGGCTCGAGGGGGTGCTTCGCCAGCTCGAGACGTTCGGCGGTCTCATGCGCGATCCCGAGAACTATCTGGTCAGCGTGTTCGGCACGCCCGGGCCAAACGCGCCGTGGGGCTGGCGGCTCGAGGGTCACCACCTTTCGCTGAACTTCACGCTCGTGCCGGGCAAGCCCATCGCCGTGACCCCGGCGTTCTTCGGCGCGAATCCGGCCGAAGTCCGCAGCGGCAACCTCAAGGGTCTACGGACGCTGGCGCGCGAGCAGGATCTCGGCCGCGCGCTCGCGCAGGCGATGGACGAGACGCAGCGCCGGCGCATGATCATCGGCGTCCAGTCGCTCGGCGACGTCGTCTCCGGCCCCGGCCGAAGCGAGAGCCTCGGCGTGCCCGCCGGCATTCCCGCCGCGGACCTCGGCCCGGCGCAGCGCGAGCGGCTCGTCAAGCTCGTCGAGGAGCACGCCCGGAACATGCGGGCCGACGTCGCCGACGAGGAGCTGCGCCGGATGCGCGACGGCGGTCTCGACCGGTTGCACTTCGCGTGGGCAGGGCCGATCGAGCCCGGGCACGCGCACTACTACCGGATCCACGGGCCGAGGGTGCTGATCGAGTTCGACAACAGCCAGAACGAGGCGAATCACATCCACTCGGTGTGGCACGACCCCCGCAACGACTTTGGCGCCGACCTGCTGCGTGCCCACTACGAGCACGGCCACCGCCACCACGCTTGAGTACATGGGGGGCCCCGATATGGCCCCCCATACCCCCCCATCGCTCGGACGCGCCCCGGGTTTCCCGGGGCGCGCCTCGACATCCCAAACGCTCGGGACGCCCCGGCGGAGCCGTGGCGCCCCTCGAATTTCCTCGCAGGCTCTGAGCAGGAGACCCCGCTCGTTAGCCATCGCTGACGTTCTTTGATCCGAGTGCCATCTTCAACCGACAATTTTTAGCTGCGCGAACCTCTTGTTCTTCCGCGCCGGCGGGGTGACCACGTCGTAAACGGCTGAAGCTTCACGTCTATCGGGCCCCGGTCAGGATTGGACGGGCTCGGGAAAAGCGGGCGTGAGGTTTGCACCAAGGGCGGCGCGACCATGGAGCTCTTCGATCCCCACCCGGCTCTCCGACTCCAGCGACAGAACCGTGGCTGATTGCATCCTCGTCGCGGACGATGAAGATGGGATCCGCGAAACACTCGGCTTCTATCTTCGGGGCGCGGGCTTCGAGGTGATCACGGTGGCCAGCGGCGAAGAGGCCGTCCGCCGCCTGCGGAGCGACGCGGTCAGCCTGGTCATCGCCGACATCGTCATGCCGGGCCTCGACGGGCTCGAGGTTCTCGCGCGGACGCGCGAGCTCGACCCGCCACCGCCGGTCATCTTGATGACGGCCTACGCGACGGTGGAGATGGCGATCGAAGCCCTGCTCCAGGGTGCGGAAGACTTCCTGGTCAAGCCGTTCCAGCTCCACGACGTCGGCGCCCGCGTCCGACGGCTGCTCGCGGCCCGCATGCCCGCCGAAAGCCCGGCGGTTGTCACCGCGCGTTGCGAGGGACACGTCGGGCGCCTCGTCGGACAGAGCGAGGCCATCGAGGCCGTTCGGCGCCGGATGGCGCGGGTGGCGGGAACGTCCGCCCACGTCCTGGTGACGGGAGAGACGGGAACCGGCAAGGAGCTGGTCGCTCGCGGCATCCACGCCGCCAGCCCCCGCGCCTTGCAGCCGTTCGTGGCGCTCAACTGCGGCGCCATCCCCGACGGACTGTTCGAAAGCATGCTCTTCGGCCACGCCCGCGGGGCGTTCACGACGGCGCTGCACGCGAACGTTGGGCTGATGACCGCTGCCGACCGGGGCACGCTGTTCCTGGATGAGATCGGCGAAACGCCGATCCACCTTCAGGTCAAGCTGCTGCGCGCGTTGGAGGAGAAGCAGGTCCTGCCGGTCGGTCGGACGACGCCGGTTCGCGTGGATTGTCGGATCATCGCAAGCACCAACCGGGACCTCAAGGAGGAGATCGCGGCCGGGCGGTTTCGCGACGACCTGTTTTACCGGCTCAAGGTGGTGAAGATCGACCTCCCTCCGCTCCGGAGCCGCCGCGAGGACGTCGGCCTGCTCGTCTTGCACTTCATGCAGGAGCTCAACACGACGCTCGGCACGGCCTTCAAGCGGCTGGAACCGGCGGCGCTCGATGCCCTGCTGGCGCACGACTGGCCGGGCAACGTCCGTGAGCTGCTTCACGTGGTGGAGGCCGCGATGATCGCCGGCAGCGGCGACACCATTGCACCGGAGGATCTGCCCGTCGAGCTGCAAGCTCCGCCTGATGACGCGTCGTTGAGGGACGCGACCCGCGCGTTCGAGCGGCAGCACATCAGGGACATGCTCGCGCGGACCGAGTTCGACAAGCGAGAGGCGGCGCGCCGGCTCGGCGTGAGCCTGGCTTCGCTGTATCGCAAGCTCGACGGCAAGCCGGGCTGACGGGTGGATGACCTGGGCCGAGGACGGGACCGTGACCCAGGATTCAGCGCCGGCGCATCAAGGTGGCGCAGCGGTCGAGTATTGGGAGCACCTCGTCGGCTTTCGCGGGCGGGAGGTTGAAGATTAGGCGGGCGACTCCGGCATCGCGGTAGCGGGCGATCAGGTCCGCGTCTTCGGCCACGCCGAAGACGGTGATGGGAATGGTGACCGGGTCGCGTCCGGCCGCGGTCGCCAGCTGGCGGAACTCCGGCAAGAGATTCAGCACGTCGCCGTAGGCCGGCCGGCGCGCGTGGGGCACCCAGCCGTCGCCGTACGCAATGGCCCGGCGGGCGCCGTGCGGAAAGGCGCCGCCGACGATCACCGGCGGATGGGGCTTCTGCACCGGCTTGGGCCAGGTCATCATCGGCGGGAACGTGACGAGCTCGCCGCTGTATTCGGGCTTGGACTTGGTCCAGATCGCCTTCATGGCCTCCACGCGCTCGCGCATCACCGTGAAGCGCGATTTGAACTCGGTGCCGTGATCGGCCATTTCCTCGGCGTTCCAGCCGGCCCCGATGCCGAAGAGGAATCGTCCGCCCGAGATCTGATCGAGGCTCGCGACCTGCTTGGCCGTCTGGATCGGGTCGCGCTGTACGACCAGACAGATGCCGGTCGCCACCTTCAAACGGCTGGTCGCGGCCGCGGCGGCCGACAGCGTGACGAACGGGTCCATCACGTCGTAGTACTTCTTCGGCAGGTCGCCGCCCTGGGGAAACGGCGACCGGCGCGACAGCGGGATGTGCGAGTGCTCGGGCGCCCAGAGTGATTCGAACCCGCGCTCCTCCAGCGCCCGCGCGAGCTCGACCGGTGTCATCGAGTAGTCCGTGAAGAAGATGGCCGCGCCGAATTCCATGGGGACTCCTTTGGTGGCTCACCGAATGCGCCAGCTCTTGTCGACGTAGCGGCGCCCCTCCACCTCCGAGATCTGGAGGGCGGCGCGATACGTGCCGGCCTCCACGGTGTGGACGCGCGTGTTGACCGTAACCTGCTCCTCGTCCGGGCCGCCGGCGAGCGCTTCGAGGAGCACACGGCCGTCGATGCCGTCGCGCTCGGTGATACCGAGCAGGGTGAGGATCGTCGGCGTGACGTCGACGTTGCCCGCCGGCGCGCGCACCGTCGCGCCCTTCTTGAAGTCCACACCCCAGGCCACGAGCGTAGTGCCGACGTTCCAGGGGCTCATGCTGCCGTGGTCGCTGGCCAATGGCGCCGCGCCACCGGTGACGTTCGCCATGTCGGTCCCGGGTACGCCGAACGCGTTGGGCCGGGAGCTCCACGGGAAGGTGAACAGCAGATCGCCACTCCGCTCGCGGTTGGCGGCGTGGATCAGCTCGAGCGCGAACGTTCCCGCGACCGCGCCGCGGGAGTCGTCGGGAGCCCGGCCGGGGGCGAAGACGACGCCACCCCACTCACGCGACTGGACGAAGCGCGCGATGCGCGCGATGCGCTCGGCATCGTGGTTCTGGACGTGCAGCGCGACCGCCTGCCCGCTGCTGGCGAGCACCACGTCGCCGGAGTCGCGCGACGCCTTCAGCCCCGCGTCGACCAGCTCCCGAGCGACGTCCACCCCGGCCGTGTTGCGGGTGAACCCGTGGTCGGACACGACGAAGACGTCGGTCGTCGCCGCCAGCCCCAGTTCGTCAAGGGCCGCGAGGACGCCGGCGATCTCGCGGTCGTCGTGCTGGAGGGCTTCGCGCGCGGACGGCGAGCCCACCCCGAGGTTGTGCTGGGTGTGATCCGGCTCCGTCAGCCAGTTGAGCACCACGGCCGGACCGAGCTCCGGGAGGACGTATTCGCGCAGCACACGCTGCGTCCACGAGACCGAGGCGTCGTAGCGATCGGTCGCGCCGCCCTTGGGTGGCGCGGGCCCGAACTTGGCCAGGACCATCGCGTTCACGTCGGGCGGATACGCGACCGTCTTGCCGGGATCGAAGTAGCCGTTGACGAGCACGCCGACCCCGGAGGGGGCCTTGGGATTGAGGAGGAACGTGCTCCCCGTCGAGCCCGAGCCGATGGCGGCCAGGCGGAGCCCGAGCGCGTCGAGCCGCTCGGCGAGCGTTGGGCCGAGCACGAGGCGCCCGCCGGTCGCGTGGTCGAGCTTGAGAAGGCTCCGGTAGTTGTCGGTGCCGAACGCGCGGGCCGGATCGACCGCCGGCACGTACATCTGGTTGCCGACGATGCCGTTGCGGCCCGGCTGCATCCCCGTCGAGAGCGCCGCCGAGTTGACGCGGGTGACCGTCGGGAACACGGCGTGGCTGTTCGTGAAGCTCACGCCCTCGGCGCGGAGCCGAAAAAGCGTCGGCGTGTCCTCGGCGGTGATCGAGTCGGGCCGGAGCCCGTCGACCACGAACACGATGACGAGACGCGAGGGGACCGTCATGGATGCCCGAACGCTGCCAAGACTACCCGAAGACGTCACGGACCGTCTCGCGAGCCGCCGCGCGGGGGCGCCCGCCCGGCCGCGCTATTCGCCTTTCAGCCGCGGATCGAGCAGATCGCGGAGCGAGTCCCCGACCAGGTTGAAGGCGAGCACGGCGAGCATGATGGCCAGCCCGGAGAACGTCGTGATCCAGGGGCAGCATTTGATGAACTGGCGACCCTCGCTCAGGATGTTGCCCCAGCTCGGCGTGGGCGGCGGGATGCCGAGGCCGAGGAACGACAGGCTCGCCTCGGTGCGGATGGCGGTCGCGATGTAGAGCGTGCCCACGACGACGAGCGCGTAGAGCGCGTTGGGGAACACGTGGCGCGCCATGACGCGGATCTGCCCGCTGCCGAGGGCGCGCGCGGCGACGATGTAGTCCTGGTCCCTGATGGTCAGGGCCAGGCTCCGCGCGAGCCGCACGAAGTTCGGGGTCAGCGCCACGCCGATGGCCAGGACCTCGTTCGCCAGCGTGCCGCCCAGCGCGGTCACGATGATCAGCGCCAGCAGCAGGGTGGGAAAGGCCATCAGCATGTCGGCGCACCGCATGATCAGGGTCTCGATCCGGCCCGCCTGCACGCCGGCGAGGATGCCGAGGGGCACGCCGAGGGCGAACGCGAAGAGCACCGAAGCGAGACCGACCTGGAGCGACACCCGCGCGCCCCAGATGATGCGACTGAAGACGTCGCGCCCGAACTCGTCGGTTCCCAGGACATGACGGTCCTGCGCACCCGGCCCCTTGAGCACCGCATCGGCGAACTGGGCCGAGGGGCTCAACGGAGCGACGAACGGCGCCCCCGCCGCTATCACGACCATGGCCACCGCGAGCAAGAGACCGATGCCGATCGGCCCGTAACGGCGAAACTGGCGCCCGAGTGACCGGGGCGTCTCGTCTCGCCTGCTGATGGCCATGAGCTCGGGGGCGGCGACGTCGCGCGTGATGGCCACCGGGGCGGCTCCTACCGGTACGTGATCCGCGGGTCGACCACCGCGTAGAGCATGTCGACCACGAGGTTCACGGTGATGATGATCATGGTGAAGACGGTGATTGCGCCCTGGGCCAGCGGGTAATCGCGCGCGCCGATGGAATCGACCAGCATCTTGCCCAGCCCGGGCCGCGTGAAGACGGTCTCGGTCAGCACGGTGCCGGTGAGCGCGATGGCGACGAAGAGTCCGATGATCGTCAGCAGCGGGACCATCATGTTGCGCAGCGCGTGCTTGTAGACGACGGCGCGCTCGCGATGGCCCTTGGCCCGCGCGGTCCGGATGTAGTCCTGGCTGATCACCTCCAGCATGGCCGAGCGCGCGAGCCGGCTGACCGTGGCCGCCAGCGTGAAGCCAAGCGCGAATGCCGGCAACGCGAGGTGATGCAGCACGTCGCCCACCGCGGCCAGGAAGTCGCGCGGCTGCGTGAAGACCTCGCCGGAGCGGATCATGGCGAGCACACCATCCAGATCACCGCCGCCGATGAGGGGAAAGAGGTCCAGGTGGAGCGAGAAGACGATGAGAAGGAGGATGCCGAGCCAGAAGACCGGCATGGACAGGCCGAGCAGCGCGAAGATGCGCAGCGGATAGTCGACCAGGGGATTGCGTCGCTTGAGCGCCGAGACGATGCCGATCGGCACCCCGACGAGCGCGGCAACGACGGCGGCGGCGAGGACGAGTACCAGCGTGTGCGGGAACATCCGGCCGATGTACTCGTTGACCGGGTAGCCCTGGCGGAACGAGTTGCCGAAGTCGAACCGCACCGACCGCCAGATATAGTCGGCGTACTGCACCGGCAGCGGCCGGTTGAGGCCGAGGTTCCTGGTGCAGTCGGCCAGGGCCTCCGTGGTGGCCTGGTCGCCCATCATGGCCACGCACGGATCGCCGGGCAGGACGCGCATGGCAAAGAACACGATGCTCATGGCCCCGAGCAGCATCGGGACGGCCACCAGGACCCGGCGCAGCACGTAGTTGATCATGGCGCGTCAGTGCTGACTGAAGGCCCCGCGCGTCAATTGAGGACCTTGAGCAGCTCCGGGTAGTTGTAGCTGTAGTGCAGCGCGTACTCCCCGTACTCGGGATCGAACGGCGTGCTCACCCGCTTGGGGTTGCGCGGCCACTGGTTCGGCACGTCGCTGATGGGCAGGCACACCAAGTCGCGCTCCATGCGCTTCTGGGCCTCGTGGTAGATCGCTGCCCGCTTCTTCGTGTCCCGCTCCGCCCGGCCCGCGGCCAGCAGGTCGTCGATCGCCCGGTAGTGGGCGAAGTTGGTGCCCTTGTTGCCGGTGGCCGGGTCGGGGATCTCCTTGGAGTCGAAGAACAGGGACAGCCAGGGATCGGCGTCGGTGATGCGCGTGCCGCCGTAGAGCACGAAGGGGTCGAGGTTCTTCCGGATGTTCTCGTGGAAGGTCGCGTGCTCGACGACCTG
>JBGPXN010000027.1:0-37680 GCA_041492755.1 Methylomirabilia bacterium
CGAAGCCCAAAGCCACAAGTATCGGCACCAGAGCGATGAGAAGGGTCCAGATGCGAGGCGGCGAGGAGCGACGACCGAGACGTGGCCCGGCCACGTCGCAGGGAGGAGCGACGAGCCAACGAAGCAGATGGGCCCTTCTCATCGCTCTGATCCTATTGCCCGTCGCCGAACGCGTTCAGCCCCGTAATGTCCCGTCCGATGATGAGCGTATGGATGTCATGCGTCCCTTCATACGTGTTCACCGTTTCCAGATTCATCATGTGACGAATGACCGGATGCTCATCGACAATCCCCGCCGCGCCCATGACATCCCGGGCCGCTCTCGCCGTATCGAGCGCGATCTGCACATTGTTCATCTTCGCCATCGACACCTGCTGCGGTCGCACCGTGCCCGCATCCTTCAGCCGCCCAAGCTGCAGGCTGAGGAGCTGCGCCTTCGTGATCTCGGTGATCATCCAGACCAGCTTCTGCTGCACGAGCTGGAACGACGCGATCGGCTTGCCGAACTGGACGCGCTGCTGGGCGTACTGGAGCGACCAGTCGTAGCACGCCATGGCCGCGCCCATCGCCCCCCACGCGATGCCGTAGCGAGCCTGGTTGAGGCAGCCGAGCGGGCCGCGCAGGCCCTTGACCTTGGGCAGCTTGTTGTCGAGCGGGATACGGCAGTCCTGGAACGCCAGCTCCGACGTGATGGACGCGCGCATGGAGAACTTGCCGTGGATGTCGATCGTGGAAAACCCCGGCGTGCCCTTCTCGACGAGATAGCCGTAGATCTCGCCGTCGTCTTCTTTCGCCCACACCACCGCCACGTCGGCGATGGAGCCGTTGGTGATCCAGAGCTTGGTGCCGTTGAGCACGAAGCCGTCGCCGGCGCGCCGGGCCCGCGTCTTCATGCCGCCGGGATCGGAGCCGTGGTCGGGCTCGGTGAGGCCGAAGCAGCCGACCTTCTCGCCCCGCGCGAGCAGCGGCAGCCAGCGCTCCTTCTGGGTCTCGGAGCCGTAGGCGTAAATCGGGTACATCACGAGCCCGCTCTGCACCGAGGCGCAGGAGCGCAGGCCGGAGTCGCCCCGCTCGAGCTCCTGCATGATCAGCCCGTAGGCCACGTTGTTGAGCCCGGCGCAGCCGTAGCCCTGCAGGGTGGCGCCGAACACGCCCATGTCGCCGAGCTTCGGGATCAGCTCGACCGGGAAGGTGCCCGCGCGATGGTGCTCGGCCACGACGGGATTGAACTCCGACTCCACCCAGTCGCGAATGGCGTCGCGCACCATCCGCTCGTCCTCGCTCAGGAGCGCATCGATCCCGTAGTAATCGACGCCCCGAAACTTCTCCATGACTCAGTCCTTTCGCCGGCGCGGCCGCGCCGGCATCACAGGCGAATGGGGTTGAAGTCGGTATCGTAGTCGAACGTATCCACCCGCTCCCGCGATTTCAACCAACCCACCGCCGCGTAGGTCAAGGGCGTCGCCGCCGCCTCGTAGGCCACCTTCGCGATCCACTGCGCGAAGATCATGCCGGCGAGCACGCCGCCGGGGACCTGGCCGCCGAACGCCAGCGCCACGAAGACGGCCGAGTCGAGTCCCTCGCCGACCACGGTCGAGCCGATCGTGCGGACCCAGAGCCAGCGCCCGCGCGTCGCGATCTTCAGCTTGGCCAGCACGAACGCATTGGCGAACTCGCCCACCAGGTATGCCGCGAACGATGCACCGAGCAAGCGCGGCGTCTGGCCGAGGATCTCGGCCCACGCCGGCTGGCTCTTCCAGAACCCGGCGGCCGGCATCTCCCCGGCGATCCAGATCGCGACGACCATCACCGTGTTGCAGCCGAAGCCCAGCCAGATCACGCGGCGCGCGACGGCATACCCCCACACCTCGGTGAGCACGTCGGCGAGCACGTACGACAGCGGGAAGATGATGATCCCCGCCGGCAGCACGACGCCACCGAGCACGACGAGCTTGGCCGCGATGACGTTCGCGGTGAGCAGACACGTGACGAACAGCGCCACGCACGTGACGAACCGCCAGCTCATCGCGGGCCGATGATACAAGAGCTTGTCCGCCGACGTCGCTCAGCATCACTACTCACCGCTCGTGCATCCACACGGTGCATCGTCGAGACGAAGGACCTGGACGAGAACACTCAACTCGACCTCGACCGCGGTGGAAACGTCTGCGCGATCACCATCGAACATGCGCGGGAACGAGCCGACCTCCCTCACTTCTCGTTCGAACAAGTCGGGCCCTAACTTCAGCATTCAGCCGGCGGACGCGTCCGCGTCCGCCGGCTGATGGGAAGCTAGACGTTGGTGACGATCGAGGGCGGCTCTTCGTCCAGCGCCTTCGCCAGCGCCACCGCGAGCTGGCCGTCGTGCTCGTGGGTGGTCGCGAAGATGCGGCACTGGGCGACCTTGCCGGGCAGGTACTTGAGGAGCTCGGTCAGCGGCTCCTTGGCGACCCGATCGGTGGCCGGGTCGAACACGTAGATCTGCCGGTCGCCCATCTTGAGCGGGTTCAGCGGCCGTGGGTCCTGCAGCGCCATGTCGATCTTGAACGGAAACTCCCGAAGCGACGCCGGCAGGTACATCCGCACGCGCCGCTCCACGGTCTCGACGTCGAGGAAGCCCTGCCCGCGCTTGGGCTCGAAGAGATCGAGCACGATCTCGTGCGACATCCGCCACTTGAGCCGGCGGTCGAGGATCTGCGCCCACTCGGCACCGAGGGCCTTGCGCTCGGGATCGTCCGAATCGTGCCAGCGCCCCACTTCCTCCAGCAGCGCCCACTCCGTGAGGTGCAGATACGGGTGGAGGTCCTTGCGGAGATCGAAGGGAAACACCAGCCGCATCGTTTCGCGAAAGATCTCCTTGAGGTGCAGGTCGATGCCACGGGTGGTCCGGTGGTAATAGACGTTCGCGTACATGTAGAAGCGGGCGTTCAGGAACATGATGAAGGCTCCGAGCCCGCCCCGATGGATCGTGAGCCCTTCCTCGGAGAAGAACGAGTAGTGGATGATCCGCTCGACGTCGATGGGGCCGACGGCCACCCCGCACATGTACGAGTCGCGCAGCACGTAGTCCATGTTGTCGGCGGTGAAGACACCGGACAGCAGCGGCTTCAAGTGCGCGAGCCATCTGGGGTGGGAGGTCAGCGGCTGGGTGTAGCCCTTGCCCATCAGGTAGCAGATCCACTCGGGATCGATGGCTTCACCGGCGGTGAACGGTCCCGACGGGCTCCGCCGAAGCGCTCGAATGGTGTCGCCGAGCTCGTCGCGGATGATCCGCTGGCCGACGAGCTCGTGGGTCAGGTCGTAGTCGACGAGGAAGTTGTCGTCGAAGAAGTGACCGAACGGCCCGTGCCCGACGTCGTGCAGCAGCCCCGCCATTCGAAGCAGCTCCTCGAGCAGCGGCGCCGATGGCCCGTCCGGAAAGATCGCGTGGAACGAGGGAGAAAGCTGCTGGGCGAAGCGGCCGGCCAGGTGCATGGCTCCGAGCGAATGCTGGAAGCGACTGTGCTCCGCGGCCGGAAACACCCAGCGGGCCGACTGGAGCTGGGGGATGCGGCGCAGGCGCTGCACCCACGGCGTGTCGATGACGTCCTGCTCGGTCGCCTCGCCGGCGACGTCGCGGGTGTAGAGGATGTACTGGTGAATCGGGTCCGCGATGAGACCGCGGCCCTGGTAGGTGTCGGCGGCGCCCTTCATCGAGCTCCGATCGAATCAGTTCCCGATCGGCTTCAAGAGACGATAGCGATCGATGCTCCGCACGGTAATGGTCTGAACCCCCGCCTCACGTCGCACGGCCACCTTGACGACGTCGCCCGCGCGGCCGCGCCAGAGCTGCTCGTAAAACTCCTCCTGGGTCCGTACCGACACGTCGTTGACGCCGACGATGGTGTCGCCCCGGCGAAAGCCCGCTTTGGCGGCGGGGCCAGTCGGTGAGAATCCGTCCACGATGACCTTGCCTTCCGTCGCGACCGTGTAGAGCCCGAGCCAGGGACGCGGCGGCCGGCTCACCACGCGCCCGGCCGCGATCAGCTCTTCCTTCACGGGGACGAACTTCTCCATGGGGATGGCGACGTTGACGTGCGGCGGGTCGCCGATGCGCAGCGACGCGACGCCGACGACGTGGCCGCGGTCGTTGACGACGGCGCTGCCCCCCCACGACGAGCTGCCGGGCGCGACCAGCAGCGCGCGCTCCAGCATGTACTCCCAGAAGCCGGAGAAGCGGCGGATGGCCTGAACGTTGGCGGATACGTACACGAGGTCGTTGTCCTCGTCGACGCCGACCGTCCCGGCGATGTCGCCGGCCCGCACGTCGCGCGACTCGCCGAGCGTCGCCACCGGGAATGGCCCCGGTCCTCCGAGCTTCACGACGGCGAGACCGCTTTCCAGATCGAGTCCGACCAGTCGGGCGGGAATCCCGTCGCCGGTGCGCAGCTGCGCCTCCACCCGCTCGGCATCCAGCATCGCGTAGCTCACGGTGACGGCGTACCCGCGCGGGTCGAAGATCACGCCGCTCGCGAAGCGGGTCGCGCCGAGCCGGGCACTGGAGGCGGCGTTGGGATCCGCCTTCACGCGCAGGGCGACGATCGCCGGCTCCACGCGCTGCACGTAGCTGGGACTCTCGGAGGCCTCGGCCGGACGGAGCCGCGGCTCCGGGGGCCGCGCCACCGCGCTGGCCAGCGCGGGCAGGGACAGCACGCAGGCACAGACGGCGAGCAGGCGTCCGATCATTCGCACCTCCAACCGACCATCAGCGGTGGCCGTACTGTTGCGCGTAGTACGCGCGAAACGCGCCGGACTTGATGGGTCGCCACCAGGCCTGGTGGTCGCGATACCAGGCCACGGTTTCCATCAGGGCATCGTCGAAGCGATGGGCCGGCGTCCATCCCAGCGTCCGGATCCTGGTCGAGTCGAGCGAATAGCGGCGGTCGTGCCCGGGGCGGTCGGTCACGGGGCGAATCAGGCTCGCGGGCTTGCCGAGCAGGCGGAGGATCCCGTGCGTGAGCGCGATGTTCTCCACCTCGTTGCCGCCGCCGATGTTGTAGATCTCCCCCTCCCCGCCGTGCCGTACCACGCGATCGATGGCCGCGCAGTTGTCGAGCACGTACACCCAGTCGCGCACGTTCCGGCCGTCGCCGTAGAGCGGCAGCGGCTGGTCGTCGATCGCGTTGGTGATGAAGAGCGGGATCACCTTCTCGGGATACTGGTAGGGGCCGAAATTGTTGGACGACCGCGTCACGATCACCGGCGTCCGATGCGTCTGCCAGTACGCGAGCGCGAGCAGGTCGCCGCCCGCCTTGGACGCCGAGTAGGGATTGGACGGGCGCAGCGGATCGTCCTCTTTCGAGGATCCCGTGGCCACGCTCCCGTAGACCTCGTCGGTGCCGATCTGCACGAAGCGCGGAATGCGCAGCTCGCGCACCGCTTCCAGCAGCGTGAAGACCCCGCAGACGTCGGTGCGGAGGAACTCGTCCGGCTCCAGAAGTGAGCGATCGACATGAGTCGAGGCCGCAAAATTTAGCACGACGTCGACGCCGCGCGCGACGTCGCGCACGAGCTTGGCGTCGCAGATGTCGCCCTGCACGAAGCGGTACCGGGGCGAGTCGGCCACGTCGGCGAGGTTGGCCAGGTTGCCCGCGTACGTCAGCTTGTCGAGGTTGACGACGCTGTCGTCGGGGTGGGTGGTGAGGACGTGGCGGACGAAGTTCGAGCCGATGAAGCCGGCGCCGCCGGTCACGAGGAGCTTCACGCGCCTACCCGCGCGTGACGTCCCAGACGTCCGCGCCCGCGAAGTCCCACGGCAACCGGCCTTCGTCGCAGGCGGCCGGGTCGGGCGAGAACGGCTGGTCCACGAAGTAGATGAGACGTCCGGGATCGGCGCCGAGGTTCCTGGCCCCGTGGGCGACGCCGGGGGGGATGCGCACGAGCCGGGAGGCGCCGTTGCCCAGCATGAATCGCATCTGCGCGCCCTTCGTGGGCGACGCCTTCCGCACGTCCAGCAGGACGACCAGCACGCGGTCGGTCGGCGGCGCGAACCAGACGTCCGTCTGGCGCGCGTGCAGATGGAAGGCCTTCACCACGCCCGGCTCGAGCTCGCTGTAGTTGATCTGGCGGACGGTGAAGTCGGGAAACGCTTCGGGGTGGCCGTCGGTGAGCCGGAGCAGCTCGGTCAGCGCCCCGCTGTCGTCGTGGTGGCGCCCCAGGTCGACGACCTCGACGCCGGCGATGCCCGGCTTCGGCGCGTACGACTGCACCGAAAACGCGCGCTTGACCTCGTCACTCCATTCCATCGCTCAGCCCGATGCCCGTCTCGCGCCGCGGAGCGCCCGCCGCGCGTCCGGGGAGCATAGCAAAGTCATGCGCCCTGTTCGACCATGCGCAGCAGGTACTGCCCGTAGGAGTTGCGGCTCATCGGCCCCGCAATCCGGAGCACGTCGTCCGCCGAGATGTAGCCCATCTTCCAGGCGATCTCCTCCAGGCACGCCACCATGAGCCCCTGCCGCTCCTCGATCGTCTGGATGAACGTCGACGCCTGCAACAGCGCCTCGTGCGTCCCGGTATCGAGCCACGCGATGCCGCGCCCGAGCCGCTCGACCTGCAGCGTGCCGCGCTGGAGATAGGCGGCGTTGACGTCCGTGATCTCGAGCTCCCCACGGGCGGACGGCCGCAGCCCGGCCGCGATGCCGAGCACGTCGTTGTCGTAGAAGTAGAGGCCGGTCACCGCCCACGGCGACCGCGGCTTGGCCGGCTTCTCCTCCAGATCCACGGCACGGCCGTCGGTGTCGAATTCCACCACGCCGTAGCGCTCGGGATCCCGCACCCAGTAGGCGAAGATCGTCGCGCCGGTCGTCCGCGCCGCGGCGTGCCGGAGGTAGTCCGGGAAGCCGTGACCGTAGAAGATGTTGTCCCCGAGCGCGAGGGCGACCGCGTCGCGTCCCACGAAGCGGGCGCCGATCACGAAGGCCTGGGCCAACCCGTCCGGCCGCGGCTGCTCGGCGTAGCGAATGTCGAGCCCCAGGTGCTGGCCGTCGCCGAGCAGACGCCGAAAACTCTCCTGGTCTTGCGGCGTGGTGATGACCAGAATCTCGCGGATGCCGGCGAGCATCAGCGTGGACAGGGGGTAGTAGATCATCGGCTTGTTGTAGATCGGAACGAGCTGCTTGCTGACGCCCAGGGTCAGGGGGTAGAGGCGCGTACCGGAGCCGCCGGCCAGGATGATCCCCTTCACGCTGAGCCTCTCGTCCTTGGCAGCATGGGATCATGCGACTATAGCAGCCCGGCGCCGGCCGGCGGAAATCGCCCGGGGGGCGTGCGAAAATCGCTCCGGCCACGCTGCCGGCGGGCCAATGACGCTTCACTCGACCGGGAAACGGGGATAAGATCAAGCCTATGAAAACCTTGAAAGAGATGTTGGCGGAGGCGCGACAGGTCGTTCCCGAAGAGGGACCGGCGGAGGTCGATCGGCGCCTCAAGAGCGGCGAGCCGGTGGTCGTCATCGACGTGCGCGATCCCGACGAGTACCGCGACGGTCACCTCGAGGCCGCCACCAACATCAGCCGCGGGTTCCTGGAGTTCCGCGTCGGCACCGCCGTCCACGACCAGACCACGCCGATCGTCCTCTACTGCCAGACGGGGCTGCGCTCGGTGCTGGCGGCCAAGGCGCTGAAGGAGCTCGGCTACGAGCACGTCATCAACCTGAAGGGCGGCTATCAGAAGTGGGCGCAGGACCGCTTCCCGGTCGTCCGCGACGTGCCGATGACCCCCGACCAGATCCAGCGTTATAGCCGGCACTTCCTGCTGCCTCAGGTTGGTGAGAAGGGGCAGGCGCGGCTGCTGCGCTCGAAAGTCTTGCTCATCGGCGCCGGCGGTCTGGGCTCACCCTCCGCGCTCTACCTCGCCGCCGCCGGCGTGGGCACGCTCGGCCTGATGGACGGCGACGTGGTGGACATCACGAACCTCCAGCGCCAGGTGCTTCACACCACGGCCGACGTCGGCAAGCCCAAGGTGGAGTCGGGCACGCGCACGATCAAGGCGCTGAATCCGGACGTCAACGTGGTCACGCTGCCGTTCCGGATCGACGTCGACAACGTCATGGACGTCATCAAGGACTACGACCTCGTCGTCGACGGTTCCGACAACTTCGAGACGCGCTACCTCGTCAACGACGCGTGCTACCTGGCGGGCAAGACGAACGTCCACGGATCGATCTTCCAGTTCGAGGGCATGGCCACCGTGTTCGCGCCGAACCAGGGTCCGTGCTACCGCTGCCTCTATCCAACCCCGCCCCCGGCCGGGCTCGTACCCTCCTGAAGCGAGGCTGGCGTCCTGGGCGTGCTCCCAGGAGTGGTTGGGCTGGTGCAGGCGACCGAAACCGTGAAGCTCGTGCTCGGCATCGGCGAGCCGCTGATCGGGCGGCTCCTCACCTACGACGCGCTCGGCATGCGGTTCCGTGAGGTGAAGCTGCGGCGCGATCCGAAGTGCCCGCTGTGCGGGACCGCGCCGACGATCACCGACCTGTCGATCCATCGCGACGGCGCCGGCGGCGCCTGCGAGATCACCCCGGAGGCCCACGCCGAGCCAGTCGGCGCCGGGCGCTCCAAAGCGGAGTGCTGAGTGGGGGGCCCCGATATGGCCCCCCACACCCCCCACACCCCCCAAACGCTCGGCAGCACCCCGGGGAACCCGGGGCGCTCCTCGACCCCCCACACGCTCGGCAGCGCCCCGGCACAGCCGGGGCGCTCCTCGACTCCGCGATTCGTCCACGGGCTTTGATTCAGACGCGCACCGTTCTGCTCTGGAGTGACAAGCCCGACGTCTACGTCCGCGCGGTGGAGACGGCGGGGCTGGCGTCGTCGTTCGACCTCGAGACCGTCACCTTTCCCACCGATCCGCCTGACGGCGTCCTCGCCCGCGCGGAGGCCCTGCTGGCGTGGCGGCCAACGAAGGGCTTGGCCACGCGCGCGCCCAAGCTGCGCTGGATCCACTCGCTCACCGGCGGGTGCGAGCACTGGCTCGCGTCTCCGGACCTGCCGAAGCACGCCGTGCTGACGTGTGCCCGCGGCTCGCACGTCCCGCAAATGCCCGAGCACATCTTCGCGGGGCTGTTCGTGGCCAGCAAGGAGATCCCCGGCATCGTGCTCGATCAGCGTGAGCGCCGTTGGCGGCGGCACGTGAACGACACGCTCGCCGGCAAAACGCTCGGCATCCTCGGCCTCGGCGCCATCGGCTGCGAGGTCGCCCGAAAGGCGGCCGCGTTCGACATGCGCGTCATCGGCACCAAGCGCGATCCCGGCCCCGTGCCCCACGTCGCGCAGGTGTTCGGCGCCGACGGCAACGAGCGCGTGCTGGCGGAAGCGGACTACGTCCTGCTGCTGCTGCCGGCGACCGCCGAGACGCGCGGCCTGATCAATACCAGGACGCTCGATCTCATGAAGTCGAGCGCCTGGCTGCTGAACTTTGGCCGCGGCGACCTGGTGGTGGATGCGGACCTCGTCGCGGCCGTGAGCGCCCGCCGCATCGCGGGCGCCGTGCTCGACGTGTTCGTGCAGGAGCCGCTGCCGGAGAGCTCGCCGCTCTGGACGACGGAGAACATCGTGATCTTCCCGCACGTCGGCGGCCTCCACCCGCAGCGCGACGATCTCGTCGCCACGCTCTGGGTCCAGAACCTCCGCCGCTTCGCCGCCGGTGAGCCGTTACGCGACGTCGTCGATCCCGCCCGCGGATATTAAGCTCGGAGGGGGGTTCTGCCCCCCTTCCGACGCTCCGCGGGCCTACGGCCCGCTCCGCTGCCTCCCCCCAGGATCGCGCCGGCAAAGCCGGCGCTCGAAGCGTGGAAGATGTCGGAACAGGAGATTCAGAACAGCGGGTAAGCGGCCATCGACGCGGGCGCGAGCAGACCACTCGCTGGCGCACGAGGGACGAACGGCGTACGCTTCGGCGAATCCTACATGTCTTCGCATGCACTGAGGCTCGACCAGGACCGCGTGCCCCCGGGGGCTCGCCTGTCACTCGGGCCGTTCACGCGCGTGCTGTATGTCGTGGAGGGGGCCGTCGTCGTGGAGACGGACAGCGAGCCGGCACGGGTCGGGGCGGGCGCGGCCTGGTTCGGGACCGGCGCGGCGCGCGTGCGCGCGGAGACGCCGGCGCGGATCTTGCGCTACGAGCTTCGCCCCGGATCGCCGATCGGCACCGAGGAGGCTGGCGTGGGCGGCGCGACGGTCCACCCGTTGCTCGAGCAGCCGATCGCGCTCGACCCCAACGGCGAGTACCTGCTGCGCTGTGACCGGGTGGACTTCGCGCCCGGCGGCGAGGCGATGCCCCACGGCCACAAGGGCGGCGGCATTCGCTGCCTCATTGCCGGCGAGCTGACGGTGCAGGTCGGCGATCAGCCACCGCGGGTCATGAAGCCCGGCGACGCCTGGTTCGAAGGCGGCGTCGAGCCCGTGCACGCGATCGCGTCAGCCCGAGAGCCGACCAGCTTCATCCGCGCGTCGATCCTGCCCCGCGCGATCCGGGGCCAGTCGTCGATCGTCTACGTCGACCCCGCCCACGCCGCCGTGAAACCGCGCAAGTACACCGTCTTCGTCGACGAGCCGATCAGCCTGCCGTGACGAGGAGCCGCGGCCCGGCGCTGCCACCCAGCCTGCTGGAGCGTCTCTCGCAGCGCGACGTCCGCGCCCACCTCGGTGTCGGACTGCCGTTCGTGACGGTGGACGACGCCGACCGCCCGCATCCGATGCTGCTCTCGTATCTCGAGCTCCGCGCGTACGACGCGGGCAGCGTGGGCCTGGTGATCCAGCGGACGAGCCGGAGCGCGCGCAATCTTGTCGCGCGCGGCACCGGCACGCTGCTCGTGGTCGATCCCACGACGATCGCCTACGTGAAGGCGCGCGCGGTGGACGGCCCGCTGCCGGTGGCGGGCGGCGAAGAGTTCGGTCTCGGCTACTTCCTGCTCGCCGTCGAGGACGTGCTGGAGGACGCGGCGGCGGAGTGGGAAGGCGGCATGCGGATCACCAGCGCCATCACGTACCACCCGGTCCCCACGCTCGCCGAGCCGTGGGCCCGGGCCACCCTGGCCGCCCTCGCCGACCCCCGCGCCCGCGCCTGAAGACCGCGCGGGGAGGGGGGTCAGTTCTACTCAAATCCGCGCGACCGCCTTCGCGACGTCGTCCAGGGATCGCACGTGCACGGCCGGCATGCCGATGGCCAGCGCGCCCTCGACGTTCTCCCGGGTGTCGTCGAAAAAGAGGATGCGCTCGAGCGGGACGCGGATGTCGGCCGCGATCGCGGCGAACGCCTCGGGCTCCGGTTTGCGTCGTCCGAGATCGGAGGAGACGAAGACCTTCCGGAAGCGCGCGAACGTGGCGGCGTACCGGGTCCGGCAGAACGCCAGGTGGGTCGGATTGGTGTTGGTGAAGGCATAGAGCGGCAGACGGGCTTCGAGGGAGCGGAGCAGCGCCTGGGCCCCGGGAACCTCGCCCACGTAGATCGCCGTCCAGCCATCCGCAAACTCTGCGTCCGAGAGGTCGATGCCGAGCGAGGAGCGGAGGGAGGCGAAGTACTCGGCCGCGCCGATCTCTCCACGCTCGTGACGTCGATAGAAGACGTCGAACGAGAAGCGCGACCGGATCGCCTCCGGGGTCACCCGCGCGGCCGCGGCCCAGCGCGCGAAGGCGAGGCCGAAGTCGATGTCGATGACGACGCCCCCGAGATCGAAGAGGAGGGCGTCGACGCCCATGGCTTCCGACTCCGGATGGCGCGCTACTTCTCGGCCTCGACCGGCTCCTTGTACTTGCCGATGGTGACTTCGAGGCTGGTTTCCTCGCCGTTGCGCAGCACCTTCACGCGGACGGTCTTGCCGACCGGCGTGGAGGCGACGACCCGCTGCAGATCGCGCGGACTCTCCAGGCGCGTACCGTCGACGTCGACGATCACGTCGTTGGCCTTCACGCCGCCCTTCTCGGCCGGCTCGCCGGGCATCACGGATCGGATGAGCACGCCCGTGGGCTCGCGCAGCTTCAGGCGCTCGAGGTCCTCGTCGGTCACTTCGGTGATGCTGACGCCGAGCCAACCCCACTCCACCTGGCCCTTGGCCACGAGCTCCGGCACGAGCATCTTCACGAGGTTCGACGGAATGGCGAAGCCGATCGAGCCGTTGCGGGCCGCCATGCTGTTCACGCCGATCACTTCGCCCGACATGCTGACCAGCGGGCCGCCGGAGTTGCCGGGATTGATGGCGGCGTCGGTCTGGATGAAGTCGAAGCCGGGCGCGGCCACCGTCAGCGGCGCGCCTTTCCGGCTCACGATCCCGAACGACACGGTGTACTCGAGCCCGAACGGATGACCGAGGGCGAGCACGAACTCACCGACGCGCAGCCGGTTGGAATCGCCGAGGGCCAGGGTCGGCAGCGGCCCGGCGCCGTCGATCTTGAGCAGCGCCAGGTCCACGCGGTTGTCGCGGCCGATCACCCTGGCCGTGAAGCGCCGGTTGTCGTACAGCCGCACCTGCACCGTGTCCACGCCTTCCACCACGTGCGCATTCGTCACGATCGTGCCGTTCTCGTCGACGATGAAGCCGGAGCCCGCGCTGCGGCGCGGCTCGCTCGGCTCGCCGGAGTCGTCCTTCGCGGGCGCGACGCGGCGCACCCGGACGTGCACGAGCGCGGGCTTCAGGCGATCGGCCAGGTCCGCGAGCAGCTCGTTGAAGCGGGCAAGCTCGGGGGCCATGGACGGCGACGCCTTCAGGGGCTCGGCCGCGAAACCGGGCGGGATGACGACGACGCTGGCGAACAGGAGCGCGAGAGCGGACAGCACGCGGCGCAGCTCGGTCATGCGGGACCCTCCTTGTGGAGGCCAACAGTATAGCGTGGTCGTGGCGGTCCACCGCCGTCGGCGACCGAGCGTCGGGGCGAGGCGAGTGCCCACTCTCGCGCCACCGAGTGACGCGGGCGACGGGGATCAGGGACCGAGTCGACTGTCGGGCGGAGGGCGAACGCCGGCGGGAACGCTGAGGCATCCGCCGGTTGGCCCGTAGCAGGCGGGCAGGGGCGGAGCGTAGTATTCACGCTCGCTGATGCGCCGCTCCCAGTGGCCGGGCACGAGCAACGGCCCCGGCTCACCCGGGACGTCGACGTACCGATTTGGCACGTAGACCGTGTCCGGACGGACCACCTCCGGCGCCGCCGGCACCGACAACGGCCGGGTCACCGACCGCACGATCGAATCGATCGCGGTGGAGGACGGCGTCCGCCCACCGACGCCACCACCGATCTGCAGCGCCATGAGCGCCAGCGGGATCCACCTCATCGCGCGAGTCATCGCCTCATTGTACCTATTCGTATGACGCGGGGAGTGCCGGTTCCCTTTCACCCGCCGGCACCATGTTGGCCCGGAGACTATCGATTGACCTCGCGCACGAGATGGCCGAGCTCCGGGTTCAGCAGCTTCTCGATGGCCAGGCGGCACGCGTTCGGCGAGCCGGGCAGCGAGACCACGATGCGCTTGGCGCAGATCCCCATCTGCGCGCGCGACAGCATCGCGGCGGGGCCGACTTCCTGATAGGACAGCATCCGGAACAGCTCGCCGAAGCCCGGCAGTCGCTTGTCGAGCAGCGCCTCGATCGCCTCGTACGTGGAATCGCGCGTGGTGATCCCGGTGCCGCCGGTCGTGATCACCACCTGCACGCCGGGGTGCGCGCACGCCTGGCGGACGAGCTGGCCGACGTCGGCCGGCTCGTCGCGCACGATTCCCGAGCCGATCACCCGGTGGCCGGCGCCGGCCAGCAGCTCACGGATCAGCGCCCCGCTCGTGTCGGTCGCCTCGGTCTTGGAATCCGAGATCGTGAGGACCCAGCAGCCAACCGAGCGCGGCGCGTGCGCCTTGTGCTCGGCCGGCGTGGACGGGGAGGCGGAAATCTCGCTCACGTTGGTGTATCGAGGAGCGCCCCGGGTTCCCCGGGGTGCTCCGAGGGTGGGGGGGTATCGCGGAGTGCCCCAGGTTCCCTGGGGCACTCCGAGCGCGGGGGGGTATGGGGGGCCATATCGGGGCCCCCCATCTCCATGCACGCCCGATCCAGCAGCTCCACGATGTGGAGCACGCGGATTGGCGAGCCGTGCGCCCGCAGTCCCTGCTCGATCTGGAGAATGCACCCGGGGTTCGCGGTGACCACCGCCTCGGCGCCGGTGGCCAGGACGTGGCTCACCTTGCGGTGGAGCAGCCGCGTTGCCATCTCGGGCTGGGTGAGGTTGTAGATCCCGGCGGAGCCGCAGCACCAGTCCGACTCCGTCAGGTCGATCACGCGCAGCCCGGGGATCTGCGCGAGCAGCTGCCTCGGCGCCGCGCGAATCTTCTGGCCGTGCACGACGTGACAGGGATCGTGATAGGTCACGGTCATCGGCACGGGCTGGAGCGGCCCGCGTAACGGCGCGCGCGCGAGGAACTCGGAGACGTCTTTCACCGAGGCCGCGAACCGCCGCGCGCGCTCGGCCCAGGCGGAATCGTCCTCCAGCAGGGTGCCGTACGCCTTCATGTGCGCGCCGCACCCGGAGGTGTTCACCACGAGGGCATCGACGCTCGCGGGCTCGAACACTTCGATGGTCCGCTTGGCCATCTCCACCGCCCGCGCGTGGTCGCCGCCGTGCGCGTTGAGCGCGCCGCAACAGCCCTGCTCCGGCGGCGCCACCACGTCGTAGCCGTTGCGAGCGAGCACGCGGGCCGTCGCGCGGTTGTGGGCGCCGAAGATCACCGACTGCACGCAGCCGGTGAGCAAGGCAACGCGGCCCCGCCGGTCGCCTTGGGCGGGGACGAGTGCCGGCAGCGGCGCGCGCTCGGCGCCCGACGGCAGTCGCGGCAGCAGTGCCTCCCACGCCGACAACGTGCCCGGCAGCAAGCGTACGAGCCCGGAGCGTCGAACGAGCGCCTGCAGCCCGCTCGCCTGGTACAACCGCAGCCCCGCCGCCGCGGCAGCGAGGACGCGCCGGTGGCCGAGCAACACCCCGAAGTTGAGCCAGCGGAACACGCGGCGTCCGACGTGACCCGGCCGCGCACGCTCGATCTCCGCCTTGGCGGCCTCGATCAGCCGCCCGTAGGGAACACCGGCCGGGCACACGGTCTCGCACGCGCGGCAGTCGAGACAGAGCGACAGGTGCTCGACGACGGAGTCGCTCAGCGACAGCCGTCCCTCGGCGAGCGACTTGACGAGGAAGATGCGCCCGCGCGGCGAGTCCATCTCCGTGCCCAGCTCGGCGAACGTCGGGCAGGACGCCAGGCAGAGCCCGCAGTGCACGCACTGGTTCACGCCTTCGACCGAGAGTCCGTGCAGGTGCAGCGGCCCCGCGGGCCGGGGCGGCGCGTCGTGGGTGGCGGTTGGATCCATGTCCCTCCGCTCAGATTCCGGCGACGAAGCGGCCGGGATTCAGGACGTTGGCCGGATCGAGCTGGCGCTTGATCCGCTGCATGATCCGGCCGGCCGCGCCGGCGTCGTCCCACACCGGGACCGCGCCCTTCACCGCGAGGGGCGCCCACTCCAGCACGGCGTGACCGCCGCTCGCGCGCGCCATGCTGCGCCACTCCTCGAGCACGGCCACCACCGGGGTGAGCTGCGCCGGGGCCGGTTGAGCGAACACGGCCGCGCGCACGACGCCGACACCGGCGTGCGCGGCCCAGGCCGTCGGCAACCCCCGCTGGCGGGCGACGCCGGCTCCCTGTTCCATCGTCTCGGCCACCAGCGTCGGCAGGACCGACAGCTTGACGACCGCGGCCGGCGTCTCGAACGCGGCCCGCGCGGCGTCGCCGAGACGGCTCCACGCGCCCGGGTCCACCGGACGCGCGTCCCCGCCCCCACAGGCGGCCGTGAGGGTCGGAAGCTGCGCGCACTGCCAGTCCACCTGTTCCGGCACGCCGTCGAAGCCGACCACCAGCGTCGCGCCCTGGCCCGGGCACGTCAGTCCCACGGCGCGGCTCGCCTCGGCGTCGAGAATCTCCAGCGCGGTCGGGATCAGGTCCGAGCCCATGATCGCCCGCACGGCGACGCCGGCGTCCTTGAGGCGCTCGAAGGGTACCGCCACCAGCCGCTCGTCGTCCGGAAGCGGCCGCAGCTTCACGGTCACCTCGACGAGGATGCCGAGCGTGCCGTACGAGCCGATGAAGAGCTTCGGCAGATCGTAGCCCGCGACGTTCTTCACGACCTTGCCGCCGCCGCGCACGATCGCGCCTTCGCCGGTCACCACGGTGGCGCCGATGACCAGATCGCGCGCCGTTCCGTAGAGCTGGCGGCGCGGGCCCGCGGCGTTGGCGGCGAGCACGCCGCCCACGGTGGCGCGATCGGCGTCCGGTGGATCGAGCGAGAGCCACTGGCCGCGGGCCCGGAGCGCCGTCTGCAGCGCGGCCACCGTCATGCCGGCCTGCACGGTCGCGGTGAGATCGCCGGGCTCGTGTTCGACGAGCGCGTTCAGCCGCCCCAGCCCGAGCACGATCGCCGGCCGCGAGACGGGCGTACCGACGGCGGCGGCCGTTCCGCCGCCCCAGGCGATGACGGGGACGCCGGCGTTTCCAGCCGTCTCGACGACGGCGCGGACTTCCTCCAGCGAGCCGGGGAACACGGCGGCTTCGGGCGTGCGGCCCTCGACGACGAACGCGGACAGCGCGACGCCGCTCCGGACGTGCTCGGCGCCGACGATGCTGCGGATCTTGTCGAGGGGTGCTGCCGGCACGGGACAGCCCCGCGCTAGAAGCGCTGGGCCAGGCCTTTCTCTTCGATCGGATGCGGCCGGTAGGCGACCGGGCCCGCCTCTCCACACGACTTGCGCGTCGGGAACACCTTGCCCGGATTGCAGCGGCCGGTGGGATTGAACGCGTCCTTCAAGCGCTGCATGAACGCGAGGTCGGCGGCCGAGAAGATGAGCGGCATGAAGTCCATCTTCTCGAGTCCGATGCCGTGCTCGCCCGAGATCGAGCCGCCGACTTCGGCGCAGAGCTTCATGATCTCGGCGCCCGCCGCGACCACCCTCGACTCTTCTCCCGGCTTGCGCGGATCGTAGAGGATGTTCGGGTGCAGGTTGCCGTCGCCGGCGTGGAACACGTTGCCCACGCGCAGGCCGTGCGCGGCGACGATCTGGTTCACCCGGCGCAACACGTACGGCAGCTTCGTGCGCGGGATCACGCCGTCCATCACCATGTAGGCGGGCGACACGCGCCCGTAGGCGCCGAACGCCGACTTGCGGCCTTTCCACAGGAGCTGGCGCTCCGCCTCGTCGCGCGCCGTGCGGACTTCCCGGGCGCCACTGTCCCGGCACGCCTCCACGATCCGTTCCGCCTGCGCGTCCATGCCGACGGCCAGCCCGTCGAGCTCGACGAGCAGCGCGGCGGCGGCATCGCGCGGGTAGCCGCAATCGAACGCGTCCTCGACGGCCTGAATGGTGAGCTGGTCGATCATCTCGACGGCGGCGGGCACCAGGCCGCGCGCGATGATGGCGGAGACGGCCGCCGAGGCGGCGTCCACGTCGTCGAAGACGCCGAGCACGGTCTTGACCGCCTGCGGCTTGTGGAGGATGCGGGTAACGATCTTGGTGGCGATCCCGAACGTGCCCTCCGAGCCCACGAAGACCCCGGCGAGGTCGTAGCCCAGCGACTCGCGGGTGCGGCCGCCCAGCCACACGATCTCGCCGTCGGGCATCACGACCTCGAGCCCGAGGACGTGGTTGACCGTCACGCCGTACTTCAGGGTGTGCGGGCCCCCGGAGTTGTTCGCGATGTTCCCGCCGATCGTGCAGGCCTGCTGGCTCGACGGATCGGGCGCGTAGTAGTAGCCGCGCGGGCCGACCGCCCACGAGAGATGCAGGTTCACCAGCCCCGGCTCGACGACGGCGATCTGGTTCTCGTAGTCGATCTCGAGGACGCGGTTCATGCGCATGAGCGAGATGACGATGCCGCCCTCGGCCGGCAGGCAGCCACCCGAGAGCCCGGTGCCGGCGCCGCGCGCCACGAACGGCAACCCTTCGCGATTGGCGAGCTTGACGACGGCGGCGACGTGCTCCACCGAGGTCGGGAACACGACGAAGTCGGCGAGCGCGCGGAAGAGGGTGAGGCCGTCCGATTCGTACACGAGCAGCTCGTCCGGATCGGACAGCACGGCGCCGCGGCCGAGGATGCCCTCGAGCTCCCGGCGAAGGCTGGCTTTTCTCGCGTCGGCGAGGGGGACCATGGTGCGACGAATTATACCGCGGGCGCCGGCGTCCCGGTCGGGCCGTCTGTCTCCGTGATGAATCACTTCAGAACCGGCAACGTGATCCGGAAGCTCGCGCCGCCCTCCACGCGGTTCTCCGCGGTGAGCTCGCCGCCCAGCTCGCGCACGATGCCGGCCGACACGGCCAGGCCGAGCCCGGTGCCCGCGGTCTTGGTCGTGAAGAACGGCTCGAACAGACGCGGCAAGATCTCGGTGGCAATGCCGGGGCCCGTGTCGCGGACCTCGACGACGGCGCGTTCGTTCTCGGGCCAGCCGACGATCTCGATGGCGCGCCGGGTGGACGCGGCGCGCAGCGCGTCCTGCGCGTTCACGACCAGGTTCAACAGCACTTGCTGCACCTGGAACGGCGTGCCCAGCACCAGGGGAAAGGGTTCGGGGAAGTCGAGGTGGACCGAGATGCCCTCCTTGCGCAGGTCGTGGCGCTTCAGCTCGACGATGCGCTGCGCGACGCTGGCGATGGACACCGGCCGCTGTTGCGCCGAGGACTGCCGCACCGTCTCCAGCGCGTTCCGTACCACGCGCATGGCCGCGTCCGTGCTCGTCTCGATGTGATCGAGGTGGGCCAGGATATCCGGCTGTCCGGACGCCTTCAGCCGCGCGAGGCCCACGTGACCGAGCGCGACGCTCAGCACGTTGCCGATCTCGTGGGTGACGCCGGCCACGACCTCACCGAGCACTCGCAGCTGCGCCGCGCGCTGGATCTCAACGTTGAGCCGCTGGGCGGCGGCGTTGGCCCGCTCCAGCTCCTCGTTGGCCTGAGCCAGCCGCAATCGGCTCCGCCGGTACGCCTCCGCGAGCACCGCGGTGAGACCACCGACGACGTTGAGGATGAGCAGGTTGAATGCGGCCACCGGCCAGCCGCCGGGCAGAGGCGGCGTGGGCCCGCCATGCGGTGGGAGCGCCGCCGCCATCAGCAGATAGACGGCGGTGGCCGCCCACGTGACGACCAGGCAGGCCGTGCTCGAGAACACCAGTCCGACGTACACGGGCACGACCGCGTAGATGGCCACGAACGCCGCGGCGGCCAGGCCGCCCGCGCTCCAGAGGCCCACGGTGATGAACGCCACGTCGAGCAGCATGCGCCCGTAGGCCTGGGCCCGCCGCCACCAGCCCCTTCGGGCGGCGAAATAGTACGGCACGTTGACGACGAGCCCGACGATCGCGACCCAGCGGATGATCCAATTGACGGAGGCGGAGAGGGTGACGGTGAAGACCTCATTGAAGACCAGGACGAGGAGCGCGACGGACGCGCGGACGGCCATCTCCTGGCGGAGGCGCAATCGGCGACGCCGGCCGCGCCCGTCGGTCACCTGAGCCGGCGGCGTCACGCGAGCAGGCGGCGTCACGCGAGCAGGCGGCGAGCGGCTCGCGCGATAGCCGTCGCGTCGATGCCGTAGTGCGCGTAGAGATCGCGCCGGGTGCCCGACTGACCGAAGTCGTCGACCCCGAGCGGAAGCTGAACCACACCGAGCGCGGCGCCGAGGAAGGCGAGCGCGTGGGAATGGCCGTCGACGACGGACACGATCGGCACGTCCTCCTCGTCGGCGCCGACGAGCTCTTCCAGGTACGGACGGCGATCGCGCAGCCCGCGATAGAGAAGATCGGGGCTCGTCACCACGAACACGCTGGCGCGGATCCCGGCCATGGCCAGCTCGCGCGCCGCGGTCACGGCCTCGGGCACCATCACACCCGTCGCGAACAGGTGCACGGCATTCGTCTCCGGGTCATAGTCCGGCGCGTCGCGGGCGTCGACGAGCCGATAGCCGCCCGCGAGCACGCGCGCGCGGTGCGCGGCGTCCGCCGGCGGCGCCAGGGTTTGATCGATGGGCGTGGTGGACAATCGCAGGTAGAGGCTCTCGCCGCGTCCGGCCAGCACGTCGGCGATGCCATCGAGCAGGATCCACTCGACTTCCCGCGCGAACGCCGGCTCGAAGTAGGTGATGCCGGGCAGCGTGATCCCGATCCCCGGGGTAATCACCGACTGGTGCGCCCCACCCTCGGGCGCCAGGCTCACGCCGGAGGGCGTCGCCACCACGATGAACCGGCCGCCCGCGTAGAGCGCGTGATAGAGGGCGTCGAGCCCGCGCGTGACGAACGGGTCGTAGAGCGTGCCGATCGGCACGAGGGGAGCACCCGCGTGCGCACGGGTCAATCCGAGCGCGCCGAGCAGCAGGAACAGGTCGTGCTCCGCGATCCCGAGCTCGACGTGCTGACCGCTGGGGCTTTCCTTCCACTGCACCGGCGCCGGCTGCTCGCCCGGGAACGCCGCCTTCGCGATGGGGAAGTACACGCCCCGGCGATTGATCCAGCCCGCCAGGTGCGTGGTCACTGCGACGTCGGCGGACACGGTGACGATCGCGTCGCCGACGGGCTGGCGGGCTAGCGCGCCCAGCACGCGACCGAACGCTTCCTGCGTGGACGCCTGGTCGGGATAGGTCTCGCCGAGCTCGCCCGGCACCGAGACCGCCGGGCTCGGCGGCGACGGAGGCGTCCACAACGGCGGCAGGTCGGCGATCAAGCGCGCCTCGGGGCTGTCGGCGGCGAATCCCGACCACTCCTCACCGGGCGCGATGCCGAGCCGCTCGCGCAACTCTTCCACCTGCGCGGCCGTCAGCAGGGCCGTGTGGTTCAGCGCGTCGGCGGCGAGCGGCAGCCCCCAGCCCTTGATCGTGTGGGCCAGGATCACGCACGGCCCGCCGCGGTGGGCCTCCGCCTCGGCGAGCGCGTCGAGAATCGCCGGGAGATCATGGCCACCGACGTCGGCGAGCAGGCTCGCGATCTCGTCGTCGCCCAGCGGTGCGAGCAGCCGGTCGAGCGCCGCGTCGGTGTCACCGCCCCCCGAGGCGACGAGCGCCTTGCGCACGCGGGAGGGCGGACAGCGCAGCAGATACTGGTACTCGGCCGACGGCATGGCGTCGAGCCGGCTGTGCAGGCGCTCGCCGCCCGGCCGGCGGAAGAACACCTGCAGGCGCCCACCGTATCGCAGCTCGATCACGCGCCAGCCAAACGCCTCGAACAGCCGGCGAAGCTGGGCGCCGCGCGCGTCGGGCACGACCCGATCGAGGCTCTGCCGGTTGACGTCGACGATCCACAGCACGTTATCCAGCCGCGCGACGGGCTCTTCGCCGAGGGCCTCCCACACGTTGCCCTCGTCCAGCTCGGCATCACCCACCATGACGACGTAGCGCGCGGGCGGGGTGGCGGTCGGGAACGCCGCGGGATGATCGAGCAGGTAGCGGCCCGCGAACGCGCCGAACGTGGCGGCCACGGCGCCCAGCCCCATCGAGCCCGTGGTGAGGTCCACGACCTCGGGGTTCTTGCGCCGGCTCGGGTACGCCTGAAGCCCGCCGAACTCGCGCAGGCGCTGGAGCGCCGACGCCGGGAGACGACCGCGCAGGTACTGGATGGCGTAGAACGCCGGCGCCGCGTGCGCCTTGACCGCGACCACGTCGCGCGGGCGGAGCGCGGCGAAGTAGAGGGCGGTGAGCAGGCTCACCACCGACGCCGAGGAGGCCTGGTGGCCGCCGACCTTGGTGGCGTCGGCGGCGGGCCGAAGATTGTTGGCGTGGTGGACCATGTAGGTCGCGAGCCACAGCACCTTCCGCTGGATGCGCTCGAGCGTCGCGACCGTCGGTGTCACGGGAAGTCAGTGTAGCCCTTGACTCGTCCGGGCTTCTGCCGAATAGTACCGGGGACATCGGAGACCTCTGGTTGTTCCAGTACGCGATCTCCCGCGTCCTCTGGCTGATCCCGACCCTCCTCGCGATGGCCCTCGTGACCTTTCTCGTGATGCACGCGACGCCGGGCAGTCCGCTGGACCCGGTGGCGGAGGGCGCCAATCCGTTGTCGCCCGAGGCGCAAAAGAATCTGGCCGCGCACTACGGGCTCGACAAGCCGCTGTATCAGCAGTTCGCGATCTTCGTCAGCCGAGCCGTGCAGGGCGACTTCGGGAACTCGTTCGTCTACAAGACGCGGACGGTGCGCGAGATCCTGGTGGAGGCGTTTCCCGTCTCGCTGTTCCTGGGCACCGCCGCGCTGGCCATCGCGATCGCGGGTGGGATCAGCCTCGGGATCCTGGCCGCGGTCTACCAGAACCGCCTGTGGGACTACGTCTCGGTGAGCCTGGCCACCGTCGGCGTGGCCCTGCCGAACTTCGTGCTCGGCATCTTCCTGATCATCCTGTTCTCGTTCGTCGTGCCGCTCTTCCCGACGGGCGGCTGGGATTCGCCGCGCACCTGGGTGCTGCCCGCGGTGACGCTGGCGCTGGGGCCGATGGGGATCATCGCCCGCTTCACGCGCGCGAGCATGCTGGAGGTGATCCGGGCGGACTACACGCTGACCGCCCGCGCCAAGGGACTGGGCGAGCGACCGGTCATCTTCAAGCACGCGCTCAAGAACGCGTTCATCCCGGTGGTGACGCTGCTGGGGCCGATGTTCGCCGCCGTCGGCACCGGGTCGTTCTTCGTGGAGTCGATCTTTCGCGTGCCCGGCATGGGCCGCTTCTTCGTGCTCTCCATGACCGGGCGAGACTACCCGATGATCATGGCCGTGGTGCTCACCTACGGCGCGTTCCTCTGCGTCATGAACCTCGTGGTCGATCTTCTGTACGGCGCCCTCGACCCGAGGATCCGGTACTAGGATGCCCGTCGCGGAGCGGACGGTCGAGGTGGCGCCGACACTCGCGACCGAGGCCCGACCGAAGGGCACCAGCCTCGGGCGCGACGCGTTCCGCCGGCTGCGCCGGAATCGGCTCGCGATGCTGGGGCTGGTCGTGGTGGCCGGGATGTGCCTGCTCGCGATCTTCGCCGACTTCATCGCGCCGTTCTCGTACACCAAGACCAACTTCGACCGGCTCAACGAGGCGCCCTCGCGCGACTATCCACTGGGCACCGATCAGCTCGGCCGCGACATGCTGTCGCGGCTGATCTACGGCGCGCGGGTCTCCATGCTGATCGGGCTCGGCGCCCAGGTCATCGTGGTCCTCATCGGCGTGCCGATCGGGGCGCTGTCCGGGTTCATCGGCGGGCGGGTCGATCTGTTCCTCACCCGCTTCGTCGACGTGATGTATGCGTTCCCGCGGCTGTTGTTCGTTATCCTCGTGATGTCGATGCTGGGCGCCGGGCTCGCCAACATCTTCATCGCGATCGGCCTCACGGGCTGGGTCGGCATCGCGCGCCAGACGCGAGCCCAGGTGCTCGCGCTCAAGGAAAAGGAGTTCGTTGACGGCGCCCGCGCGCTCGGCGCCGGCTTCGGCCGCGTGCTCGTGCGCCACGTCCTGCCCAACGCGCTGACCCCTATCGTGATCTCGGTGACGTTCGGGATCCCGGAAGCGATCTTCACGGAGGCGGCGCTGTCCTTCATCGGCGTCGGCATCAATCCGCCGACACCTTCCTGGGGCCAGATGGTGGGCGAGGGCCAGCAATACCTGCGCTCGTACTGGCACCTGTGCGTGTTCCCGTCGATCGCCATCGCGGTGACGATGCTCTCGTTCACGTTCCTCGGTGACGGCGTCCGGGACGCCCTGGACCCGAAGCTGAAATAGGCCGACCGACAAGCTCACATAGGCAAGGAGGCTCCCCATGCGCACGCCCCGGATTCCGGACGCCCAGCTCGAGCTGCTCGCCGAACGCCTCACCGCCATCGGCGTGGGCCGGCGCGACTTCCTCAAGGTGGCGGCCGGGCTGGCCGCCATGGGGAGCGCCGGCTTCAACGCCCGGCCGGTGAGCGCGGCCCCGAAGCTCGAGCCCGGCGAGAAGCTGGCGCGCGAGCAGCACTTCCGCTACGGCGGCGGCAGCTACTTCCAGCAGGACCCAGCGAGCCAGGACTTCAACAAGGACCTCTACTGCGGGGGCGTGCCCGCGCTCTTCGCGGGCCTGACCAAGTTCACCGCCGACTTCCAGGCCGTGCCGTACGTCGCCGAGAAGGCCAACTCCAACAAGGACGGCTCGGTGTGGACGTTCCAGATCCGGAAAGACTCGAAGTGGTCGGACGGCGGCCCCTGCACCGCCCGCGACTTCGAGTACTCCTGGAAGCGCCAGCTCGATCCCGCCACCGCCGCCCCCTACGCCTCGTTCCTCTACGACATCAAGAACGGCGAGGCCTTCAACAAGAAGCAGGTGACGGATGCGAGCCAGGTCGGCGTGCGCGCCAAGGACGACTGGACGCTCGAAGTCACCCTCGAAGGTCCGCGCGGCTACTTCCCGGTCCTGGCCGCCTACCTCGCCGCGCTGCCGGGTCACCGCGGCGCCATCGAGAAGTTCGGCGACAAGTGGACGGAGGCGGCCAACATCGTCTGCAACGGCCCGTTCGTGCTCGAGACCTGGGAGCACAACAGGGTGATGGTGCTCCGCAAGAACAAGCACTTCTTCGGGGCCAAGGACGTGACGCTCGACAAGGCGACCATCCCGATCATCCCGGTGGCCTCGGGCGCGCTGCCCTACGAGAATAACGAGCTCGACCTGACCCTGCTCCAGCCGGGCGATCTGCGCCGCCTGCGCGACAGCCCCGCCACCCAGAAGCAGGTGTTCCACTATCCATTCCCGGGTACCTGGTACCTGGTGCCCCAGGTGACGAAGCCGCCGTTCGACAACGTCAAGGTGCGGCGCGCCGTCGCCCAGGCCGTCGACCGCGAGAGCGTGGTGAAGGTGGCGCAAGGCCTCGCCATCCCCGCCCACTCCATGATCCCGCCCGGCTTTCCGGGCGCACTCGACGACCCAAAGATCCGCGCCATCCAGAAGTACGATCCCAAGGCCGCGATCGCCCACCTCAAGGGCACCCCGTTCGAGGGCGGGCGCAACTGGCCGAAGATCACGCTCTCGATGCGCGACGAGGCCCTCGGCTCCAAGCCGCTGGCGGAGGCCGTGCAGGCGGTGCTCCTCGAGAGCCTGAACATGAAGACCGATCTCGAGGTGGTGGAGCCGCGCGTGTTCTACCAGCGACTCTGGAAGCACGACCTCCAGTTCGTGTGGATCCGCTGGTTCATGGACTATCCCGATCCGCACAACGAGTACTTCGACACCTTCTACGGCAAGAAAACGACGGGCAAGCGCCAGGCCTGGGTGAACGAGGCGTTCGACAAGGAATTGGAGTCCGGGCGCGACACGCGCGATCCGAAGAGGCGGCCTCAGCATTACGCCAGGGCCGAGGAGATCATGCAGACCGACGTCGGGTACGTGCCGGTCGCCTGGGTCGTGCGTTACGCGGCGTTGAAGCCGAACGTGCGGGGGCTCGAGAAGAATCGCGCGGGCGAGTTTCTCGTCGACGGCAACATCTACGTCGACATGCTGCCGCACATCTATATCGTCGACAAAGCGTAGGCGCGGGCGGCCGCGCGCGGGCTAGAAGTCTGCGTCCTTCTTGCCGGCGATGGGGACGAACAGGGGCTGGCCGTACTTGTCGATGCCGAAGGTCTTGATGACGGCCTGCGTCTCCGGCGCGAGCATGAAGTCGGCGAACGCCTTGCCGCCCGCCGTGTTCACCCGGGGGCCGTTGGCCGGGTTGACCTCCATCACGGAATAGATGTTGAGCAGGGGCCGGTCCCCCTCGACGAGGATCTTGAGGCTGACGCGCTTCTGGAAGGCCAGGTAGGTCGCGCGGTCGGTGATGGTGTAGGCGGTGCGGTCCTCGGCGATCCCGAGCGTGGCGCCCATGCCCTGCCCCGACTCGATGTACCAGGGCGCTTTGGGCTCGACCCCCGCCTGCTTCCAGAGCCCGAGCTCGAGCGTGTGGGTGCCGGACTTGTCGCCACGCGACACGAAGCGCGCGCCGGCGGCCGCGATCTTCTTCATCGCGTCGACCGCCTTCTTCTCGCCGCGGATCTTCGCCGGGTCCTCCGTGGGCCCGACGATGGCGAAGTCGTTGTACATGACGAGCCGCCGGGCGCGCATCTTGCCTTCGGCCACGTACTTCTGCTCGAGAGACGGCGCGTGGGCGAGGGCCACGTCGGCCTCGCCCCGGGCGGCCAGCGCCAGGGCCTGCCCGGTGCCGACCGAGATCGTCTTGACGCTGTAGCCGGTCTTGCCCTCGAACATCGGCACGAGCACGTCGAGGAGCCCGGAGTCCTGGGTTGACGTGGTCGTGGACAGGATGACCGTGCGCGACGCCGGAGCCTGGGCTTCGGCGGAGGCGGCCAGAGCGAGCAGCAACAGACCGACGACCCTCAGCATGGGGAGCCTCCCGTGCAGGGGTCTTATATATGCTCAGGCCGGCATATTCAAGCCGGCACTGGTTTCACGGCGCGCCGGCGTGGGCGCGGATGGCGGCCAGGAAGCGCTCGCCGAACGCGTCGAGCTTCCACTCGCCCACGCCCTTGACCTCCAGGAACGTCCCCGGCGTGAGCGGGCGCAGCCGCGCCATGTCGTGAAGTGACGTATCGCTGAAGATCACGTACGGCGGAACGCCGCGCTCCTCGGCGAGCGCCCGACGCACCAGCCGTAGCGCGTCGAACAGCGCGCGCTCGTCGCCGCCGTCGACCGGCGGGCCGGCCGCTGACGCCGCGCCCGGCCGGGCCGGCGCCGCCGCGCGAGCCGGGCGCGCCGGCCTGATCGTCCGCGAGAGCGGGCCGGCCGTCGCCTCACCGCGCAGGATGCGGCCGCCGCTGGCGGACACGCTGAGCGTCGGATACTCGTCCTCCGAGCGCAGCAGGTGGCCCTGCCCGAGGAGCTGGTCGATCCAGGTCCGCACGTCGTGGCGGCTCGCCTCGCTCAGCGCGCCGTACGATCCGAGCCGCTCGTGGCGCAGCGTGCGGATGCGCTCGGTCGAGGCGCCGGTCAGCACGTCGGCGACGTGGCCGCCGCCGAAGCGGCCGCGCAGCTCGGCGACCGCGGACAGGATCGCGCGCGCGAGCGTGTCGGAATCCTCCGCCACCGCCACCTCGCCGAGGCAGACGTCGCACGCCGGGCAGGTCGTGAGCTCGTAACTCTCGCCGAAGTAGCGGACGAGCGCGCGGTGCCGGCACGCCGGCTCGCGACAGAACGCGAACACCTCGCCGAGCTTGCGCAGCGCCCCGGGCGGCGGCTCGCCTTCCGACTCGAGCACCGATTTCCAGAGTCCGTAGTCGCCGCCGCTCCAGAGGAGCACGCACTCCGCGGGCAACCCGTCGCGCCCGGCCCGCCCGGCTTCCTGCTGGTAGTGCTCGATCGACTTGGGCATCGCGGCGTGCACGACGTAGCGGACGTTGGAGCGATCGATCCCCATCCCGAACGCCACCGTGGCCACGACGACGTCCGCCCGCTCGGCGACGAACGCCTCCTGGTTTGCCCGCCGCGTCGCGTCCGGCAGCCCCGCGTGATACGGAAGCGCCCGGAGACCGCGCCGCTGGAGCGCGCCGGCCAGCTCGTCCACCTCCGCGCGCCGAATGCAGTAGACGATGCCGGCCTGCCCGCGATGACGGTCGACGACGGCGAGGATCTGCGGCAACCGATCGACGCGCGGCTGCACGCGATAGAGGAGATTCGGACGATCCACCGGCCCGACGAGCACGCGCGGATCCTTCAAGCCGAGCTCGGCGACGATGTCCCGGCGCACCTCCGGCGTGGCCGTCGCGGTGTAGGCGTGCACGGCGGTATCGGGGAAGAGCGTCTTGAGCGTGCGGAGCTGGCGGTACTCCGGTCGGAAGTCGTGGCCCCACTGGCTGATGCAGTGCGCTTCGTCGACGGCGAAGAACGCGGGCTTCAGCGCCCGCAGGCGCTCGGTGAAACCCGGCGCCACCAGCCGCTCGGGGGCGACGTAGAGCAGCCGCACCCGCCCGGCGGCGAGCGCGCGCTCGACCATCCCGCGCTCGTCGCGGCTCTGGCTGCTGTTGAGATACGCCGCGGCCACGCCCGCCTCGCGCAGCCCGTCGACCTGGTCCTTCATGAGCGCGATCAGCGGCGAGACCACGACGGCCAGGCGCTCGAGGTGGACCGCCGGCACCTGGTAGCACAGCGACTTGCCCCCGCCCGTCGACAGCACGACGAGACTGTCGCGTCCGTCGAGCACGGCGTGCACGGCGTCCTGCTGCAGCGGCAGGAAGCCGCGATAGCCCCACACGCGCTGGAGAATCTGAAGGAGCGCGCCTTCGCGGGGCTCGCGCGCGAGGCCGGGTAGCGCGGGTTGCACGGCCGCATCCACGTCACGCTTACGATCGAGCATGGCGGTCATCTTAGTACGCCGAGCCGGACGCGCGTAATGTCGCTGAAAAGTGACGGCGTTCGGCGCGCGCAAACGTTGACAAGCCGGCGGGCGGGGCATAGCGTCTCTGCCGTCTGGTCGAGCCCGCATTCTGGAGGCCGCACATGAAGACTCGCCCCGCCGCCCTCAGCCTCGTGATGGTGTTCCTGATCGCCACTACCGCCACCGCGGGGGCGAGCGGATTGCCGAGCGCGCCGCCCGAGCAGGTCGGTCTCTCCACCGAGCGGCTCGGCCGGCTGACGCGGGTGCTGAACGCCGAGATCGAGGCGGGCAAGATCCCTGGGGCCGTGGCGCTCGTCGCCCGCAAGCAGATGGTGCAGCAAGCCATCGTGGACTGATCGGCGGGCTGATCCCGCTGAACATTCGCGAGCACGTCGCGCTCGCGCCCTTCTGCACCCTCGGGGTCGGCGGGCCCGCGCGCTTCTTCCTGGAGGCCCTCGACGAGGGCACCGTGCTCGCGGCCCACGCGTGGGCCCGCGAGCGCGGGGTCCGGCTCCTCATCCTGGGCGGAGGGTCCAACCTGGTCGTAGACGACGACGGGGTCGACGCGCTGGTCGTCCGCATTGGCTTGCGTGGATCGACGACACGCACCGGCCGGGACGGCGTCGAGGTGATGGCGGCGGCCGGTGAACCGTGGGACGATCTCGTCCGCGTCACCGTCGTCCAGGGCTGGGCCGGCCTCGAGTGTCTCAGCGGGATCCCCGGACTCGTCGGCGCCACGCCCATTCAGAACGTCGGCGCTTATGGTCAGGACGTCAGCGACACCATCACCGACGTGCGCGCGCTCGACACCACACGCGGCGAGGTCGTCACCCTGGCCAACGCCGATTGCAAGTTTGCGTACCGCGACAGTCGCTTCAAACGCGAGGAGCCGGGGCGCTACGTCGTCCTGTCCGTCACCTACCGACTGACCCCGAACGCACCGCCGACGGTGCGCTACGCGGAGGTGTCGCGACATCTGGAGACGCGCGGCGTCCCCCAGCCGACGGTGGGCGACGTGCGCGACAGCGTGCTGACCATCCGGCGCTCCAAGTCGATGGTGATCGACGCCGGCGATCCAAATCGCCGAAGCTGCGGCTCCTTTTTCGTCAATCCGATCGTGACGGCGGAGGACGCGCGACGAGTTGCCGAGCGCACCGGTGAGCCGGGGATGCCGTCGTGGCCGGAGCGGGACGGTCGCGTGAAGCTCTCCGCGGCCTGGCTGATCGAGCGCGCGGGATTCCAGCGCGGGCACCGTGAGGGCCCGGTGGGACTGTCGACGCGCCACGCGCTGGCCGTCGTCGCCCACGACGCCGCGCGCGCACGGGACGTCGTGGCGTTCGCGCGGCAGGTACAGGATGCCGTGGAGGAACGCTTCGGCGTCCGGCTCACGCCGGAGCCGGTGATGTGGCCCTGAAGCACAGCGCGGAGGCACTCGCCCTCGCCGCGCGTTCGCCGTACACTTAGCCGCCATGCCCCGGACGTCCACCCTCGTGCTGCTCGTGCGGCATGGACTCACCCCCACGACCGGCAAGCTCCTGCCCGGGCGCGCGCCCGGTTTGCATCTCGCCGAGGAGGGCCGGCGCCAGGCCGATGCCCTCGCCGCGCGCATCGCCAAGCTGAAGAAGGTGGCCGCGATCTACAGCTCGCCGATCGAGCGGGCGCGCGAGACCGCCGCGCCCATCGCGCGCGCCCGGCACCTCGCGCTGCGCATCGAGCGCGGGCTCATGGAGGCCGACGTGGGGGAGTGGACCGGCAAGTCGCTCAACCGCCTGCGCCTGCGGCCGGAGTGGCGCACGGTCCAGCACCATCCCGGGGGCTTTCGCTTCCCGGGCGGTGAATCGTTTACCGAGCTTCAGGCGCGCATCGTGTCGACGCTGAGCCGACTCGCCGAGCAGCATCGCGGACAAACGATCGTGGCCGTCTCGCACGCCGATCCCATCAAGCTCGCGGTCACCCACGCGATGGGCACGCACGTCGATCTCTTCCAGCGCGTCGCCATCGGGCTCTGCTCGGTGAGCGCGGTCGTCTACCGGCCGGAGGGGCCACTCGTGCTCACCGTCAACTCCATGGATGGCGATCTCGCCGCGTTCGGCGCATGAGCGCGTCGTTCGAACTCGAGGCGCCCGAGCACTTCACGGCCGGCGCGGTGGGACAGCCGGGCCAGCGCGTGTTCTATCTGCAAGCGCGGCAGGGCACGTCACTCGTCACGCTCAAGTGCGAGAAGGGACAGGTCGGCGCGCTCGGCGAGTACCTGGCCGGGCTGCTCGTGCGCATCGGCCGTAGCGGCCCCGAGGGACGCGGCGAGCTGGAGCTGATCGAGCCGATCGAGCCCGCGTGGGCGGTCGGCTCGCTCGGCGTCGGGCACGACGAGAGCGACAACCGCATCATCGTCATTGCCAACGAGGTCGTGGAGGAAGTGGAAGAGGAGGACGGGACCTCGGGCGAGCCGGCGCCGGCCCGCGAGCCAGCGATCGAGCCGGCGACGGCGCGGTTCCACATCACGCCGGCCCAGGCCGCCACCTTCGTCGCGCGGGCCCGCGCGCTGCTCAAGGCGGGCCGGCCGGTCTGCCCGATGTGCGGCCGCTCCAGGGACGCCGAGGGCCACGTCTGCCCTCGCGCCAATGGCCACGCCCGGCCGACGGAATGACCGCCGCCGCCGGCGGTCGGAACCCACCCGCGAGGGGCCGACAGAGGTAGCGGGGCCGGCGGTCACGGCCGCGCGGCTCCTCGCCGAGGGCGAGATCACCGTGCGCGGCCGCCTTCCCGGCAGCAGCAACGCGACGTTCCTGGTGGAGAGCGCGCTCGACGGCGTGGCCATCCTCGGCGTGTACAAGCCGCTGAAGGGCGAGCGCCCGCTGTGGGATTTCCCCCGCGGATTGTTCAAGCGCGAGATCGCGGCCTATCACCTGTCGGACGCGCTCGGCTGGGACCTGGTGCCGCTCACCTTGCGGCGCGACGGACCATTCGGCGACGGGTCGCTGCAGCTCTTCGTGCATGCGGACTTCGAGCAGCACTACTTCACGCTGCGGCAGGACCGCGCGCACCACGAGCGGCTCAAGAAGATCTGCGCGTTCGACGTCCTGGCCAACAACGCCGACCGCAAGAGCGGCCACTGCCTGCTCGACGGCGACGGCGCCATCTTCGCCATCGACAATGGCCTCAGCTTCCACGTCCACGACAAGCTGCGCACCGTCATCTGGGACTTCGCGGGCGAGCCCGTCCCGGAGCCGATCCTCGCCGACGTGCGCCGGCTGGCCCAGGGCCGGTTGCCGGCGCGGCTCGCCGAGCTGCTGGTGGAGGACGAGCAGCTCGCGCTGCTGGAGCGGGCGGAGGCGCTGCTGGAGGACGGGCGCTTCCCGGTGGACGACGGCAGCGAGCGGCGCTACCCCTGGCCGCTGGTGTGAAGCGCATACACTTCCACCTCGGCTGACTTTCCTTTCACCTTGACCAACGGCTGCGGCTCGAGGGCGTACCGGCCGTGCAGGCGGCGGCGCGTGCTGTCGCTCACGAGGATGTCGGTTCGTAGATCTTTCGACAGCCCCTGGATGCGCGAGGCCAGATTCACCGCGTCGCCGACGAGCGCATAGGACAGGCGCGCGCTGCTGCCGATGGTGGCGGCGAGGACGGCGCCGGTGTGCACGCCGATCCCGTGGCGCAGCGTGTGCGCGCCGCGCCGTTCGCGCGCCGCGTTCCATGCGTGAAGCCGCTCCCGCATCTCGAGCGCCGCGCGCACGGCATGGTCGGCGTGCTCGGCGTCCGGCACCGGCGCGCCGAACACCGCCTCGCTCTCGTCGCCGATGTATTGCAGCACGAGCCCACCGTGCCGCCGGATGGCGGCTTCCATCTCGGTGAAGTAGGCGTTCAGGTCGCGCACGACCTCGCGCGGGTCGCTCGCCTCCACCCACGGCGTGAACTCGCGCAGGTCCGCGAACAGGATCGTCGCCTCCACCTGCTTGCCCTCGAGCGACAGGCGGCCGGCCATGATCTCGTCGCGGATCTCGGGCGTCACGTACTTGCCGAAGGTGTCGCGTAACCGCTCGCGGTCTTGCAGCCCCTGCACCATCCGGTTGAAGCCCTCCGCGAGCGCGCCCGTCTCGTCGCTGGCCACGATCGGACAGCGCGTATCGAGCTGCCCGTGCTCGACCGCCGCCAGCGCGTCTTGCAGCGTCGCCAGCGGGCGACCGACACTGCCCGCCACGAGGACGGAGATGGTCGCGGCGGTCAGCGCGCCCATGGCGGTGATGAAGACGACGAGCATCAGGAGGTTGTCGACCAGCGCCAGCGCGCTCATCGGGTCGGCCCGCAGCAGCGCGGCGGCCCGGGTGTAGCTGACGACGCCAAGCGCGGACAGTGGCACGATGCTCACCACCAGGAACACCAGCAGCAGGCGACCCCGGACCGACAATCGCCCCGAGGGCGACGCCGCGCTCAGCATCCCCTCGGGGAAGAAGCGCGGCAGCACCAGCCGCCATTGCCGCTCGATCGCGAAGAAGATGAAGGCGGTGGTGACCGTCCCCGCGATGCCGGTGATGCCGACGATCGAGCGCAGCGAGCGGCCGAGGCTGAAGTGACCGGAGACCAGCGGCCACAGCACCCCCCACATGAGCCCGGCCACGACCCAGCCCACGAGGGTGATCCCGGCGAACGTGTACGGCAGCAGGATGGCGCGGCGCCGCACTTCGGGATCGAGCCCGGCCCCCGTCCGGGCCGCGATGATGGGTCGCGCCCACCGGATCCCATAGACGTATCCGACCGCCGCGATCACGGCGAAGCCGGCGATGAAGTAGACGATCTCGAATGGCGTGACCATGCCGGACTCGCGCACGTCCGCCATGTCGACGAAGCGGAAGTAGACGAACGTGAGGACGGCGCCCAGGAGGTTGCCGATCCCGTTGATCCGGAGGAGCCGGCGGGACAGGCGGCTGTCGGCGAGCGCCGTCAGGACGGCGGCCGGCCGCGTCGTCGCCGGGGCGGGCGGAGGGGTCGCCGTGTCGGCCCCGCTCACGCGGTCGCTCCGCCCGCCGCCGGCGCGGCCGGCGATTTCAGCTCGATCTCGCCCGCCGATTTCAGCTCGATCTCGATGAAGACGAACTCGGAGGCGTTGGGATTGCGGACGTCGTGCTCGACGCCGAGCGGGCGGAAGTACGGGTCACCGGCCGTGAGGCTGGCCGTGCTCTCGCCGGTCGCCGCGACGATCGAGAGCGGCCCCGTCGTCATCGGCACGACGACGTAGGGGTACTCGTGGCGGTGATGGCCCGTCGCCGTCCCCGGCGCGAACCGCCACTCGGTGACACGGACGTGGGCGTTGTCGATCTTGACGGTGGCGACGGCCCGGCTGGCGCTCGGCTCGATCATGCCGCATAGTATCCGCCCGGAGCGGACCCGGAAAGCCCGCTGACCGCTCCGGCACGTCCTCTGGGATCGACCGGGAATGTTCGTGCGGACCGACACGTAAAAGGAGGAGTACGTCATGGGTGAAACGATTCAGTTGACCGCCGAGGACAGCCACCGTCTGGCCGGCTACCGCGCCACGCCGTCAGGAACGCCGCGCGGCGGGGTCGTCGTTATTCAGGAGATCTTCGGCGTCAACTCCCACATCAAGAAGCTGTGCGACGGCTTTGCCGCCGACGGCTACGTCGCCCTCGCGCCCGCCATCTTCGACCGCGTCGAGCGCGACTACGCCACCGGCTACGCGCCGGCCGACATCGAGCGCGGCCGCGCCACCCGCGGCAAGCTCTCGATGGACGACGTCATGAAGGACACGCAGGCGGCCATCACCGAGCTGAAGCGCGCCGGCAAGCCGGTCGCCGTGGTCGGCTACTGCTTCGGCGGTACCGTCGCGTGGCTCTCGGCGACCCGGCTGAACGGCGTGTCGGCGGCGGTCGGCTACTACGGCGGTGGCATCGCCGACGCGGCCGAGGAGCAGCCGAAGGCGCCCGTGATGCTGCACTTCGGCGAGACCGACGCGTCGATCCCGAAGGAGCACTACGAGAAGGTGCAGAAGGTCCACCCCAAGCTGCCCGTCTTCATCTATCCCGCCGGCCACGGCTTCAGCTGCGACGAGCGTGGGTCGTACCATGCGCCGAGCGCGCAGCAGGCGCGCGAGCGAACGCTCGAGTTCCTGCGCAAGCACATCGGGTAGCGCGACCCGTCAACGCAGGTGTCGAACGTGAGTGACGCGGTCAAGGCGCTCACGTTCGACACCTACGGGACCGTCGTCGACTGGCGCAGCAGCGTGCTCGACGAGCTGGCGACGGTGGGCCGGCGACACCGGCTCACCGTCGACTGGCCCGCCTTCCTCTCCGAGTGGAAGGCGTGCTATCGCCCCGGCATGGACAAGGTCAACTCCGGCGAGTGGCCCTGGACCACCGTCGACGAGATCTACCGCCGCGCGCTGGTGAGCCTGCTCGACCGCCACGCCATCGCGCTGAGCGAGGAAGAGCTCGACGATCTCAGCCACGTGTGGTGGCGCTTGCGCCCGTGGCCGGATTCAGTAGCCGGCCTGACCCGGCTCAAGCAGCGCTACGTGATCACGCCGCTGTCCAATGCGAGCTTTGCCGGCATGATCCACCTCGCGCGCTTCGCTCGCCTGCCCTGGGACTGCGTGATCACGGCGGAGAACGCGCGCTGCTACAAGCCGCGGCCGGAGGCCTATCGCACCGCGATCAGGCTGCTGGGCCTCGCGCCGGATGACGTCATGATGGTCGCAGCGCACAACTACGATCTGGCCGCGGCCCGCGCGGAAGGGATGCGGACCGCGTTCGTGCCGCGGCCGACGGAGTACGGTCCGGGACAGACCACCGACCTCGGACCCGAGCGCGACTGGGACGTGGTCGCGAAGGACCTGGAGGATCTCGCCCGCATACTGAACGCTGACAAACAGGAGCGCTGACAACGAAGCGGCGGCGGCACGTCTGCGCCCATGACGGGCTGTAAACGCGCGGGGCTCAGACGAAGGCGATCGCTTCGATCTCCACGCGGGCGTTGGCCACGAGGCGCGAGCACTCGAAGGTGGTGCGCGCCGGCGGGTCGACGGGGAAGTACTGGCTGAAGACCTCGTTCATCTGCATGAGCTCGTTCAGGTCCGCCATGTAGATGGTGACCTTCACGACCCTGTCGAGCGACGAGCCCCCGGCCTCGAGCACGGCCTTGAGGTTCTCGAGGACCTGACGCGTCTCCGGGCCGATACCGCCCTCGGCCAGCTTGCCCGTGCGCGGATCGTTGCCGAGCTGGCCGGAGGCGAAGACCCAGTCGCCGGCCTTGATGCCTTGCGAGAGCGGCACGCGCGCGGGCGGGACCTTGGGGGTGTGGACGACCTGCCGTTTCATGCGCACGTCCTCTTGCGGGTGACGGCTCAGTCCTCGACGCTGTCGACGACGCGCTTGAAGAACCCGCCGATGCTCGCCTTGTCGATCCAGCGGACGACGACGACGAGATCGTGCTCGGGGTCGATCCAGACGACGTTGCTCCCGGCGCCGCGCGCGGCAAAGCAAGATGCGGGCGCGCCGGGGAACTGCCTGCCGTCGGTGTTGAGCCACCAGAGCAGGCCGTACTCCGGATAGACGGCACAAGGCTGGCGCATCTCCGCGATCCACGACGCGGCGAGCACGCCCCGCCCGTTCCAGCGCCCGTTGCGGGAGATCAGGAGCGCGAAGCGCGCGTGATCGCGCGTCGACATCCAGAGCCCACCGCCCCAGTGCGTGCCCCCGGGCACGGACGGCATGCGCACGCCGTCGATCTCCACCCAGGAGTTGCGATAGGGCTGCCACTCCCAGTGCGCGGAGCCGCCGATCGGATCCATGATCTCGCGCTTCAGCACGTCGGCCAGCGGCTCACGAACGAGCTGAAGGAGCGAGAGGCTGAGCCGGTTCACGCGGACGTCGTTGTACTCCCACAGCGTGCCCGGCGGGCGCAGCGGCCGCAGCGTGCCCTTGGTGGAGTAGCCGAGCTCGCTCTTGCCGAGGTCGCGGTTGTGGTCGATGGTGTCGGCCTTGTCCCACAGCGTGCCCTGCCACTCGCTCGTCTGCGTGAGGAGGTGGCGCCACGTGATCGCGCGGTTCTGCGGCGATTCGAACGCGTCGTCGGTGGCGTACTTGCCCATCGGATCGTCGAGGCTGCGGATGATCCCCTGACCGAGGGCGATGCCGGCCACCACGGCGAGGTAGCTCTTCGCCACGCTGAACGTCATGTCGGCGCGCTGCGTATCGCCCCACTCGGCGACGATGCAGCCGTGGCGGAGGATCACGCCGTTCGGTCCGCCGCGCATGCGCACGGGCCCGAGCACTTCCGAATCCTCCGGCTCGTCGGCCACGCCGATATAGCGGCCGGACGAGGTGATGAAGTCGCGCGCCCACTTGCTCTCGTGCGAGAGGTGATAGTCGAGAGCAGCGTTGAGCTTCTCCGGGTTTATCCCGACATCCGCGGGGCGCTGCTTCTGCCAGTCGTCGCGCGAGGGGAAGTAGCTCATGCGGCGCATGGTACCATCCGCGCCATGAACATCGACGCTTCGCGGACGTTCGAATTCGCGCAAAAGGCCTGGGACGAGCGGATCATCCCGACGCTGACCGAGTACATCCGTATCCCGGCCAAGTCGCCCATGTTCGACGCCAAGTGGGCCGAGCACGGCCACATCGACCGCGCCGTCACGCTGATCACGGACTGGGCCCGCCAGCGCAAGATCGAGGGCCTGCAGATCGAGGTCGTCCGCATGGACGGCCGCACGCCGGTGATCCTGATGGAGGCCCCCGGCGCCGCCAAGGACACCGTGCTCCTCTACGGCCACTGCGACAAGCAACCCGAGATGGTCGGCTGGGCCGAGGACGCCGGCCCCTGGATCCCCGTCCGCCGCGCCAACCGCCTCTACGGCCGCGGCGCCGGCGACGACGGCTACGCCGCCTTCTCCGCGCTGACCGCCATCGAGGCCCTCCAGGCGCAGGGCATCCCCCACGCGCGCTGTGTCGTGCTGATCGAGGCCTCGGAAGAAAGCGGCAGCCCCGATCTGCCCTTCTACGTCGAGAAGCTCGCCGACCGCATCCGCCCCAGCCTGGTCATCTGCCTCGACTCCGGCTGCGGCGACTACGACCACCTCTGGGCCACCACGTCCCTCCGCGGCGTCCTGAGCGGCACACTGACGGTGGAGGTCCTGACCGAGGGCGTCCACTCCGGCGCCGCCACCGGCATCGTCCCCTCGAGCTTCCGCATCCTGCGCCAGACGCTCGACCGCCTCGAGGACGCGCGCACGGGCGCGCTGCTCGTGCGCGAGTGCCACGTGGAGATCCCGCCGCACCGGATCG
>JBGPXN010000211.1:0-7577 GCA_041492755.1 Methylomirabilia bacterium
CCGGAGTCGGCCGAGATCATGGCCAAGCTCGGGTTCGGCCTGCTCGTCATCATGCAGAACGAGTGGCCGAAGGCGGCCCAGGACGTCGAGCGCTACCGGGACATCACGGTCAGTGTGGGCCACGTGCCGCGGCCGCCCATCATCCTCACGAACGTCTCGGTCGCCGAGAGCCGGGCCGAGGCCCAGGAGCGGGCGGCGAAGTACCTGGCCCGCAAGTGGGACTCGATCGACAACCACTACCACTTCTCGGACGGTCACCTCGCCTCCGTGAAGGGCTACGAGTTCTACGGCGGCATGGCGAAGACGTACGCGAAGATGAAGGACGAGAGCTTCCGGAAGAAGGCGACGGACTTCTACGTCAAGATCCAGGTCGTGGGCACGCCCGACGACTGCCTCCAGCAGCTTGCCGAGCTGCACCGTCTGACCGGCGTGGACCACCTCGTGACGGAGTTCGGCTACGGCGGGATGCCGCACGAGGACGCCGAGCTGAACATGCGTCTCTTCGCGGACCGCGTGGTCGGGGTCCTGCAGCGGGACCGCGCCTTCGCGAGCCCGCCCTCGAACGCGGGCGATGCGGCGCCCTCGAGCGCCGGCGACGGCACCGCGGCGGGCGCGCCGGAAACGGACGTCTCCGGCGCGACGGGCGTTTTCGCGCCGGCATAGAGGCGGAGCGCGTCGGATGGACTTCGGGGGTGTTCCAGGGCGCGCAGCCCGGCGCGCGGCGCGTGATCGTCGCGACGTTCGTCACCCTCGGGCTCGCCTACGGCTTCTGGTACTCGTACTCGGTGTTCCTCGTCGCGTTCCTTCGCGAGTTCGGCTGGAGCCGATCCGTGGTGGCCGGCGCGTTCTCACTGCTGGTCCTCGTTCACGGTCTGTCGGGTCCGCTCCTCGGCTGGCTCGTCGAGCGCTTCGGCCCGCGCGCGGTGATGGCGACCGGCGGCGCGGCCCTCGCCGCCTCGCTGTTCATCGGCGCCCACGTGGCCGCCGTGTGGCAGCTCTACGTGGCGTTCGGCGTGCTGGCCTCGCTCGGCATCAGCGCGGCGGGCTGGGTCCCGTCGGTCGTGTTGATCAGGAGCTGGTTCCCGGCGCGGTTCGGCACCGCGCTGGGCGTCGCGTCGGCCGGAATCGGCGTCGGGATCTTCGCGCTCGTTCCGTTCACCCAGCTCCTGATCGACTGGTTCGGATGGCGGTGGGCGCTCCGCGTCCTGGGCGTCGTGATGGCCGTGTGGATCGTGCCGGTGGCGCTCGTGCTCGTCCGGGACGTGCGCGCGACCGCGCCCGTCGGTGCGGGAGCGGCCGCCGTCCATCCCGGCCCCGCGCGGTCGCGGCCCTACTGGACGCCGGTGACGGTGCTGCGCTCGTGGCGGTTCTGGGCGACGTGTGTCGTGTTCTTCGCGGGGAGTGCCGCGACACAGATGCTGCTCGTTCATCAGGTCGCGTATCTGGTCGACCACGGGGTGTCCGCGCTGGCCGGAGCGACCGTCGTCGGTATCGTCGGCGTCGCCAGCGTCGCCGGGAAGGCGGGGTGGGGGACGCTCTCGGACCGGGTGGGCCGCGAGCCGACGTACACGCTCGCCTTCGGATGCGTGGCAGTGAGCGTCGGGCTCCTGGCGCTCGCCGGCGCCTATCCGCGCACGCTCCTGCCATACGGTTACGCCGTGCTCATCGGCGTCGGCTACGCGGTGACGGCGCCACTCACCCCCGCGATCGCGAGTGACTTGTTCGGCGGACCGCGATTCCCGCGCATCTTCGGGATGCTACATTTCGCCAACTCGCTGGGCGGCGCCCTCGGGGCCTGGGTCGCCGGCCTGATCTTCGACGCGACCGGCAGCTACGGGCTCGCGTTACCCATCGCGGCGGGGATGGCGTTGCTGGCCCCCGGCCTGTTGTGGTTCGTCGCCCCACGTCGGCCCAACCCCCCGCCATCGACACTTCTGGGTCGAGCCTGACGCCTCTCGTGTGAGCGACGCGCCGGGCCGCCACCGTGCCCGCCCGACGGCTCAGAGGGTGTGAGGCAATTCGAGGAGCGCCACGGCTCCGCCGGGGCGCTTCCGAGCGTCGGGGGGGTATGGGGGGCCATCTCGGGGCCCCCCATGTACTCACTCACTGCATGACGAGGCCGCCGTCGACGCTGAGCGCTTGCCCCGTCATGTAGGCGGCGCGGGGCGAGGCCAGGAAGCCGATCACCGCCGCCACGTCCTCGGCACGCTCCATGCGCCCGAGCGGCACCGTCGCGGCGCGTTGCCGCGTGAAGTCCTCGGCGGTGAGTCCCAGCAGCGCGCCCTGCTCGCGCGCCACCTTCGTCCACATGTCGGTCTCCACGAAGCCGGGGCACACACAGTTGGCGCGGATCCCGTCGGCCCCGTGCGAGAGGGCGAGGCTCTTCGTGATGCTGATCACGGCCGCCTTGCTCGCGTTGTAGGGCAGGTTCGTCTTGCTGCCGATCTTGCCGGCCATCGACGCCAGGCTGATGATGCAGCCGCGCTTCTGCGCGATCATCGCCGGCAGCACGGCCTGGCTGGCGAAGAACACGGCCCTGGCGTTGATGTCGAGCACGGCGTCCCAGTGCTCCTCGGTGATGTCGAGCGTCGCCGCCGCGCGATAGATCCCGGCGTTGTTCACGAGGACGTCGATGCGCCCGAGCTCGGCGCGCGTGCGCTCGGCCATGGTCGCGAGATCCGCGCGCCTGGTGACGTCGGTCACGATGACGAGCGCCTTGCGGCCGAGCGCCTGCACCTCGGCCGCGGTCTTCTCGGCCCCGGGGCGATCCAGCTCGGCGATGGCGATATTGGCGCCGAGGCGCGCCAGCTCCAGCGCGGTGGCGCGCCCGATACCTCGTCCTGCCCCGGTCACGATCGCGGCCTGGCCTTCGAGCTCCATGGGTCAGCCTCCTCGAACGTCGATCTGATCGTCCCGCTCGCGCGGGCGACACGCGCGGCGAACAGAGCCCAGGGGCGCCTCAAAGATCAAGACACCAGGCTCGGCCTTCCGCTGGCGGCCGGGGTGAGCGCATGCCGGATGACCTCCTCGGTGTCGTCGACGAAAACGAAGCGCAGCTCCCGGCGGAGATCTTCCGGCACGTCCTCGAGGTCCGGCTCGTTGCGCGCGGGCAGGATCAGCGTGCGGATGCCGGCCCGGTGCGCGGCCAGCACCTTCTCCTTGATCCCGCCGACGGGGAGCACCTTGCCCCGCAGCGTGATCTCGCCGGTCATGGCGAGATCGCTCCGCACCGGCCGCTGGGTGGCGAGCGAGGCGATCGCGGTCGTGATCGTCACGCCGGCCGATGGACCATCCTTCGGAATGGCGCCCGCGGGCACGTGGATGTGGATGGTCTTGCCTTCGAAGACCTTGGCGTCGATGCCGAGCGCCTCGGCATTGGAGCGGACGTACGACAGCGCGGCCTGAGCGCTCTCCCGCATGACGTCGCCGAGCATTCCGGTGAGGAGCAGCCGCTCCTCGGCGCTCGGCATCATCGTGACCTCCACGAACAGCACGTCACCGCCGACGGGCGTCCAGGCCAGGCCCGTCGCGACGCCGGGGCGCGCGGTACGCTCGGCGACGTCGTCGAAGAAGCGCGGCCGGCCGAGGTACTCGGTGACGTTGTCGGCGGTGACCCGCACGGGCTCGTGCTGGCCCTCGGCCAGCCGCCGCGCGACCTTTCGGGCGGCGGTGGCGATCTCGCGCTCGAGGCTCCGCACGCCCGCCTCGCGCGTGTACCGGCGGACGATGCGGCGGAGGGCGTCGTCGTCGAACGACAGCTCCTCGCGCGCGAGGCCGTGGGCGGCGAGCTGCTTGGGGATCAGGTACTGGCGCGCGATCCCGACTTTCTCCTCGTCCGTGTAGCCGGAGAGCATGAGCGTTTCCATCCGGTCGCGCAGCGGCGCCGGGATCGTCTCCAGCGTGTTGGCGGTGGCGATGAAGAGCACCCGTGAGAGATCGAACGACACCCCGAGATAGTTGTCCACGAAGGTGTGGTTCTGGGCCGGGTCGAGCACTTCGAGCAGCGCCGAGGACGGATCGCCCCGCCAGTCGGCGCCGATCTTGTCGATCTCGTCGAGCATGAAGACCGGATCCCGCGACTCGGCGCGACGCAGGCCCTGGATGACGCGGCCCGGCAGCGCGCCGATGTAGGTCCGGCGGTGGCCGCGGATCTCCGCCTCGTCGCGCACGCCGCCCAGCGACATGCGCACGAACTTCCGACCGAGGGCCCGGGCGATGCTCTGGCCGAGACTCGTCTTGCCCACGCCGGGAGGCCCGACCAGGCAGAGGATCGGCTCGCGCGCCGGCGTATCGCCGGTCACCCGCGGGGGCTCGGCGGGGAGGGGAGTGTCCGCGGTGACCGGGCGCGGCAGCTCGCGCTCCTGTCGGAGTTTCTTGACCGCGAGGTATTCGAGGATCCGCTCCTTGATCTTCTCGAGATCGAAGTGGTCCTCGTCCAGCACCTGCTTGGCCCGGACGATGTCGATGGCGCCGCCGCTCAGCTTGCTCCACGGCAAATCGACCATCCACTCGAGATACGTGTGGATCATGTGATGCTCGGGCGAGGACGACGGGATGGCCGCGAGCCGCTTGAGCTCCCGCTCCGCTTCGCGCCGGGCCTCCTCGGGCAGCCGCCCCTCCTCCAGCCGTCGCCGGAGATCGGCGATCTCACCGCCGCCGTCTTCCGCTTCCTCGCCGAGCTCCTTCTGAATCGAGCGCAGCTGCTCGCGCAAGTAGTACTCGCGCTGCTTCTTCGAGAGCCGTTCTTCCGTCTCGGTCGTGATCTTCCGGCCGAGCTCGCGCACCGCGAGCTCGCGCTGCAACAGGTCCACGAGCCGACGGAGCTTGGCCGTCAGCGGGTCGAGCTCGAGCAGTTGCTGTCGCGCCGCCATGTCGACCGGCACCACCGAGGCCACGAAGTACGCGAGCTGACGGGGATCGACGACGGTCTCGGCGGCCGCGGCGAGCTGGTCGGGAAGGTCGGTGATTTGTACGAGCCGTCGAAAGATCTCCAGGACGGCGTGCCGCAACGCCTCGGCCTCGGTGGGCTCGAGGCTCGTCTCTTTGGCCAGCTCGATCCGCGCGACGAGGTACGGATCGGCCCCGACCATCTCGAGCAGACGGACGCGCTCGAGGCCTTGCACCATCAGGCGCACGCCGCCGTCGGGCGTGCGCGCGAGCTGATGGATGAGGCCGGCGGTGCCCACCCGGTAAAGGTCGTCGAACGTGGGCGGCTCCGCCGTCGGCTGGCGCTGCGCCACGAGGGCCAGGAGCCGGTTGCCCCGCATCACGTCGTCGACCAGGCGAATGGAGCGGGGCTGTCCCACGGCGATGGGCAGCGCGGTGAACGGGAAGAGGACCGTGTCGCTGAGCGGCAAGACCGGAAGCGCGTCGGGAATCGCGACGTCGGTGGTTGCAGGATCCTGGGCCACGGCCATCAGGTGGTCTCCCCACGCTTGGGCAGGGTGATACGCAACAGGCCTCGTTCGTAGTGCGCCTCGACGCGGTCCGGGTCGGCGAGCGCAGGTAACGGCAGCTCCAGCCGGAACGGGCCCTGACGGATGGCGGCGGCGTGATACACGGCGTCCCCGTCGGAGGTCGGCAGGACGCGGTGCCCCTCGATGACGAGGGCATCCTCGAAGAGCTGGATCTCGTAGTCCTCGTCGTGAACGCCGGCCAGGTCCACCGTGACCTCCAACGCGGTAGCCGTCTCGTACACGTCGGCGCCCGGTTGCCAGCGCCCCTGCACCAGCACGCGCAGGTGATCGGTCTGCCAGAGGTCACCGAACGGCCAGCTCTGCCCGGTGCGCACGACCGTCGTGTAGCGGCGGCTGACATATCTATAACGCATGGTCAGTGGGCATAGCGTATCACCGGGCTCGTCAGGCCGTCCGGCGGCGTGGGCGGCGGCGCTCTCGTCAGACCCAGTTTTCTGTCTTGAGTCCCACGACGCGCCCGACATGCTGGGTATTGTTCGTGACGAACGTCAACCCCAACGACAGGGCATGAGCGGCCATGAGGGTGTCGAACGTGCCGATCGGCTCGCCGCGCCGAGCCAGTGAGGCCGCGACCGTGGGAAAGCGATCGGCAGCGCGCAGATCGAACGAGAGAACCTCCACGGCCTCGACGAACGTGCTGATCAGGCGGTGAAGCTTCCGGGATCGTCGTGCCTCGGCGCCGAAGCGCAGTTCCGCGAGGCTGATCGAACTGATGCAGAGCTCCGAGGGGCGGTGTTCGAGCAGACGTGCCGCCACCCGTCCTTGGCCACGGAGGGCAAAGCTCACCGTGTCAGTGTCGAGCATGTACTGCGGCATCAGGCGAATGGATCACGCAGATCCCGCAGGCGTTGTTGCTTCGGGCGGGGGATCTTCCCCGGCCAGGCGCCCAAGCAAGCGAGGAACCTGTCCGACCAGTCATCCGCGGCTTCGAGGATGACGCGACGGCCTTCCCGACGCACCAAAACCTCGTCCTGAGCAGTAAACCGGCACTCCTTCGGGAGTCGGACCGCCTGACTGCCACCATTCTGGAAGAGTTTCGCGCGAGCGGCTTTCATGGTGTCAATCTAGACGTGTGTCTATACAGGGTCAACCCGGGAGCGCTGGTCCTTGTCCGCCGAACGCTAGCGCTCACCGGCCCGGTCATGCGGCGGCTCGCCCCCTGTCAGCCGACAGGGTAGACGGCGAGCCTGGGTCACCAATGTCCCAATTCCGACGCGTCGGGCGGCACGCCGAACAGAGGGATCCGCGTGTTGGCCGACGGCCGATAGCTCACGCGTTCGACGAGTCGTTCCGGCTGCACGCCGCACGCGAGCAGTTGCTCCAGACCCGCCTCGGCAATCGCCCCGCCGGCTGATCCCACCAGGGCCTTGGGCACGCGCTCCGCTGGCGGCCGCACCAGACAGAGATCGCTGGTGAGCACGGCCGTCACCGCCCCGGCACTGGCGGCGACCCAGAGCCCCAGCGTCTCGTCGAAGCCAAGGGGTCGTTGGACGACCAGGTTGGACGGTCGGCGATGCGCCGGTCCACGGTCGGCACCGCCCCGCTCACGTGGCGGGCCCGGTGAACACATCCTGCCAGGTGGCGACCCGGCGGCCTTGCCATGTCGGCCCCTCGCGGACGAACTGCCACTCCGGATTCTTGGCGACGTCGCGCAGGCTTGCGCAGACCTGGTGGAACGTCGGGACGTCGGCGTCGGCGCACTCGAAGTACGTGATGAAGTCGTAGCTGCCCTCGGGCGCCGGCTCGCTGGGGTACTTGTAGGTGCGTCGGAGCAGACACGGGATGCCGGCCGCCGACGCGAGCGCGTGTCCCTCGCTGCGCATCCGGCCGGCGTCGTCGTAGCGGGGCAGGAAGTACGTGTGGCGCTCCATCCAGTCCTTCGCCCACCACGCCGCGGTCTTGCTCATCGGGATGAGAAAGGCATTCGGCATGACGGTGCCGGGCTGCGGCACGACCGCGTGCGCATACGCGAAGTTGTTCATGGCCGCGCCGGTGTACGTTTTCGGTCGCACCACCCCGCTGAGGACACGCAAGCGGGCCACGGGGCCGAGCAGCCGGGCCGCCTCGGCGCAGAAGTCGTCGACCGGCTGGGACGTCGGC
>JBGPXN010000247.1:0-5219 GCA_041492755.1 Methylomirabilia bacterium
CTGGACGTCGAGTCGCCGGGAGGCGTACCTCACCGACGCCCACGGCCGCGACCACGTCACCGACGCCGAGATCGCGCTGTCGCGTGACGGCAAGATCCTCGGTCTGCGCGTGAAGACCGTGGCCAACCTCGGCGCCTACCTTTCGACGTTCGCGCCGGCGGTGCCGACCTTCCTCTACGGCACGCTCCTCAACGGTGTCTACACGTTCGGCGCGATCCACTGCGGGGTCACCGGTGTGTTCACCAACACCACGGCGGTCGACGCATATCGCGGAGCCGGGCGGCCGGAGGCGTGTTACGTCCTCGAGCGCATCGTCGATGCGGGCGCGTACGCGCTGAAAATGGACCCGGCCGAGTTGCGGAAGAAGAACTTCATCCCCAAGTTCTCCGGCGCGTTCCAGACGCTCGTCGCGGTCAGCTACGACAGCGGCAACTACGCGGCCGCCTTCGACAAATTGTTACAGATGCTCGATTACAAGAAGTTCCGGGCCGAGCAGGACGCTGCGCGCAAGCAGGGCCGGCTCCTCGGCATCGGCTTCTCGACGTACATCGAAGCCTGTTCGATCGCGCCCTCGAAACTGGTGGGCGCCCTCGGTGCCGGCGCCGGTCTGTACGAGTCGGGCCAGGTGCGCGTGCATCCCACCGGCATGGTGAGCGTGTACACGGGCTCGCACTCGCACGGGCAGGGGCACGAGACGACCTTCGCCCAGCTCGTCGCCGGCGAGCTGCAGATCCCGATCGAGCAGGTGGAGATCATTCACGGCGACACCGGTAAGATCCCCTTCGGCATGGGAACGTACGGCAGCCGGTCAGCCTCCGTGGGCGGGACCGCCATCCTGATGTCGATCAACAAGGTGAAGGAAAAGGGCAAGAAGATCGCCGCCCACCTGCTGGAGGCCGCGCCCAAGGACATCGAGTACGTGAACGGCGAGTTCCAGGTGCGGGGCACGCCCGGCAAGTCGGTCCCCTTCGGGACGGTGGCCCTGACCGCCTACATCCCGCACAACTACCCCGAAGGCCTCGAGCCCGGGCTCGAGGAGACGAGCTTCTACGACCCCTCGAACTTCTGCTTCCCCTTCGGGGCCCACGCCTGCGTGGTCGAGGTCGATCGCGACACGGGAACGGTGAAGATCCTCCGGTACCTCGCGGTCGACGACGTCGGCAACGTCATCAATCCGATGATCGTCGAGGGCATGGTCCACGGGGGCATCGCGCAGGGCGTCGGCCAGGCGCTCTGGGAGGGCGCGGTGTATGACGACTCGTCGGGGCAGCTCGTGACCGGCAGCATGATGGACTACGCGCTGCCGAAGGCCGACATGCTGCCGATGTACGAGACCGATCGCACGGTGACGCCGACGCCGGTGAACCCGCTGGGCATCAAGGGCGCGGGCGAGACGGGGACGATCGCGGCCACGCCCGCCGTGGTGAACGCGGTGGTCGATGCGCTGGCGCCGCTCGGTGTCGATCACCTGGAACAGATGCCGCTCACGAGCGAGCGGGTGTGGAACGCCATCCAGGCCGCCAAGGCCTGACGGGATCAAGGAGAGACAAACATGTACCCAGCCGCGTTCGAGTATCACGCCCCCGCCAGCGTCCAGGAGGCCCTTGGCCTGCTCGGCAAGCTGAAGGACGACGCCAAGCTCCTCGCGGGCGGCCACAGCCTGGTGCCGATGATGAAGCTTCGTCTGGCCCAGCCCAAGCACCTGATCGATCTGCGCAAGGTGCCCGGGCTCAGCGGCATCAAGGACGAGGCCGGGACCATCGTGCTGGGCGCGATGACCACCCACTGGCAGATGGAATCCTCGTCGCTGCTCAAGTCGAAGTGCCCGATCCTGTCCGAGACGGCCTCGGTGATCGGCGATCCCGCCGTGCGCAATCTCGGAACGATCGGTGGCTCGCTGGCGCACGCCGACCCGGCCGCGGACCAGCCGGCCACGATGATCGCGCTCGGCGTCGAGTTCGTCTGCCAGGGCGCCAAGGGCCGCCGCACCGTGAAGGTCGACGACTGGTTCAAGGGCCTCATGTCCACGGCCGTCGGCGAGGACGAGATCCTCGTCGAAATCCGGGTGCCGGCGCTGGCCGCCGGGACCGGCGGCTGTTACATGAAGTTCCCGCACCCCGCGTCGCGCTTCGCCGTGGTGGGCGTGGCCGCCGTGGTGACGCTGGACAAGGAAGGCAAGTGCACGAAAGCCGGGGTCGCCGTCACCGGCGCGGGCACGCATGCCGTGCGCGCGAAGGGCGTGGAGGCCGGGCTCGTCGGCAAGACGCTCGACGCCGCCACGATCGAGGCGGCCGCGCAGAAGGCCGCCGAGGGCGTCGACGTTCAGGCCGACCTGCAGGGCTCGGTCGACTACAAGTCGCACCTCTGTCGCGTCTTCGCCAAGCGCGCCATCACGGAGGCCGTCAAGCGCGCGAAGTAGTCGCGTTGCCGGTCGCTCGCACCGGTCAGAAGGGGGCCGCTCGGGCCCCCTTCGTTCTATGATCGCCGCCCTCGTCCTGGCCGCGGGGCTCTCTCGCCGCATGGGCCGGCCGAAGCTCCTCCTGCCGCTCGGCGGTCAGTCCGTGATCCGGCGGACCGTCGAGCCCCTCATCGGTCAGTTCGCCGACGTCGTCGTGGTCACCGGACCCTCGGCGACGGCCATCCACGACGAGCTGGCTGGCTGCTCGGCACGCTTCGCCGTCAACCCGCGTCCCGAGGACGGGCAGGGGACGTCGGTCGCGGCCGGGGTCGCCGCGCTCGACCCGGCCACCCGGGCGGTGCTGATCCTGCTCGGTGATCAGCCCGCCCTCCCTTCCGCCCTCATCCCCGCTTTGCTTGCCGCCTTCGAGCGTACCGGCAAGGCCATCGTGGCTCCCGTGTACCGTGGCTTCCAGGGCACGCCGGTGCTGTTCGCCGCCGCGGTGTTTCCGGAGCTGCGCGCCTTGACCGGCGACCGCGGCGCGCGCGCGGTCGTCGGCGCCCGACCGGAGCGCGTCGAGCGCGTGGAGTTCGATATCCCGGAACCGGCCGACCTCGACACGCCCGAGGACTACGCGCGGCTTCGGGTAGAATAGGCAGCCATGCGCGAAGAGATCCGAAAGATCCAGGACATGATGGAAGCGGCGGAGTACGTCACCGACGCGCCCGTCGCGACGTCGGTGCATCTGGCCACCCGCCTTCGCAAGCCCTTGCTGATCGAGGGCCACGCCGGCGTCGGCAAGACCGAGATCGCCAAGGTCATGGCCCGCATGCTCGGGACCAACCTGCTCCGCCTGCAGTGCTATGAAGGCCTCGACGCTTCCACCGCACTCTACGAGTGGAACTACCAGAAGCAGCTCCTGCACATCAAGCTGGCGGAAGGCTCGGCGGGGCCGCTCGAGCAGCGTGAGCACGAGATCTTCTCCGAGCCGTTCCTGCTGCGCCGACCGCTGCTCCAGGCGATCACGCAGGAGGACCAGTCGCCCGTGCTGCTCGTGGACGAAGTGGATCGCGCGGATGAAGAGTTCGAGGCGTTCATGCTCGAAGTCTTCTCCGAGTGGCAGGTCACGATCCCGGAGATCGGCACCCTCAAGGCCACGCATCCGCCGCACGTCATCCTCACCTCGAACCGGACGCGCGAGCTGTCGGACGCGCTGCGCCGGCGGTGCCTCTACCTCTGGATCGACTATCCGTCGTTCGACAAGGAAGTCCGGATCGTCGAGCGCAAGGTCCCGGGTGTGAACGCGCGGCTGGCCCGGGAGATCGGCCGCTTCATGGAAGTGCTTCGCCAGCTCCGGCTGAGCAAGGTGCCGGGGGTCGCGGAGACCCTCGATTGGGCGAACGCCCTGGTGTCGCTCCACGCCGACTACCTCGACGAGGCGATCGTCTTCGAAACGCTTGGCTGCGTCCTCAAGGACGCCGACGACCTCAAGCGCTTCCGCGCCGAGGTCGGCAAGGCCGGCTTCGCGCCGTTCCTGCCCGCCGAGGGCTGATGCGCGATCTGCGCGCCGCCGTCGTGCGGTTTGCGACGGCGCTTCGGCGGGACGCGCTGCCCGTCACCGTCGTCCAGGTCACCGACGCCGTCCGCGCGCTCGAGCACCTGGATCTGGGCGATCGCCACGAGGTGTACCTGGGGCTCCGGGCCGTGTTCGTGACTCGCCCGGAAGAGATTCCCGTCTTCGACCGCTGGTTCGACGCGTTCTGGCGGGTGCAGGCGGACGAGGTCGTGGACGTGATGGCCGGGCTCATGAGCGTTCCGGTCGAAGCCGAGTCGCCGGCGCTGCCGGCCGGCGCGCAACAGCGCGACACGCTGGCCCTCGAGGGCTGGGGCGAGGAAGAGGCGGCGGACACCGGCGAGCCGCTCGGCGTGCCCGGGCTCTCGGACCGCGAGGCGGTCATGACCCAGGATTTCTCGTCGTTTGGCCCCGATCAGCTCGATGAAGTCCTCCGGCTGACCCTGCAGATCGCCCGGCGGCTGGCGCGACGACTGAGCCGCCGCCGGCGCCCGGCGGCCCGCCGGGGACGAATCGACCTGCGCCGGACGTTTCGGGCCAACCTCTCGCGCGGCGACCTGCTCGAGCTACGGTTCCGGCGGCGCAAGCAGCGGAAGGTGCGGCTCGTGCTGCTGTGCGACGTGTCGGGATCGATGGATCTGTACAGCCGCTTCCTCCTGCAGTTCCTGTTCGCGCTGCAGCGCGCGTTCGGTCGGGTGGAGACGTTCACGTTCTCGACCAAGCTCACGCGGGTGACCGATCACCTCCGGACCCGCTCGTACCGGCACATGCTCCGCCGGCTGACCGAGGTCCGGGACTGGTCCGGAGGCACGCGCATCGGCGAGTCCCTCGGCCAGTTCAATCGCGAATGGCCGAATCTGGTCGACCGCCGGACCATCACGATCGTGCTCTCCGACGGGTGGGACACCGGGGAGCCCGACGTGCTCGCGACCGAGCTGCTCCGCATCAAGCGAAGGGCCGGACGCGTGATCTGGCTGAACCCGTTGCTCGGCAATCCGTCCTATGAGCCGCTGACCCGGGGCATGGCCGCCGCCTTGCCGCTCGTGGACGTGTTCGCCGCCGCGCACAACCTCGCCGCTCTCCGCTCGCTCGCCGGCAAGCTGTCGCTGTGAGTACATGGGGGGCCCCGAATGGCCGATTGATTACGTGGGGGGCCCCGAATGGCCGATTGACTACGTGGGGGGCCCCGAATGGCCGATTGACTACGTGGGGGGCCCCGAATGGCCCCCCCCCCCCCCCCCCCGCGCC
>JBGPXN010000180.1:0-9355 GCA_041492755.1 Methylomirabilia bacterium
GGCGCCAGCTCCTCGATCACGCGCTGGTCCGGAGCGCGATCGCCCGTGGGTCCCAGCGGCAGGATGCACACGTGATTCGCGCCGGCGACATAGTGCGCGTCGATCCGGGCGCGGATGGTGTCCGGTGAGCCCCACGCGACGATCGCGTCCACCAGCCGATCGCTGCCGCCGTCAACGAAGTCTGCGTCGGTGAACCCGAGGGCGCCCAGCATCCGGGGATAGTGCGGGATCCGGAGATAGAAGCTCATGTACTCCCGCGCGGCCGCGCGGGCACGCGTGGGATTCGATTCGAGCAAGACCGCCTGCTCCGCGCCCAGCCAGCGGTCGGGCCCGATCGCGGCGCGCACCTGCCGTGTTTTTTCCGGTGGCGTGAAGTACGTGAGGACGCCTGCCGTCTCGGCGGCGGCGAGCTGGATCATGCGAGGCAGGAGCGATCCGAGCACGATCGGGGGATCTTCGCGCGGCGCCGGCGCCATGTACGGCGTCGCTTTCATGCGTTGAAGGTACTCGCGCATGAAGGTCACGGGCCGCTCGTAGCGCACGCCACGCCGCTCGTTGGCCGCCGCGTTGCTGACCCCGAGCCCCAGCACGAAACGCCCCGGAAACAGCTCGTTGAGGGCGCGCCCGGCGTTGGCGGCGGCGATCGGCTCGCGGCTGTACGCGACGGCGATGCCGGAGGCGACGATCAGGCTCTGCGTCTGGCTCAGGAGATACGTGGCAACCGCGAAGCTCTCGCGGCCCACCCCTTCGGCGAACCACAGTGCGCCATACCCGAGCTGTTCCACCTTCTTCGCGAACGGTCCGAGAGCCGATCCGGGGAGCGGATCGAGGAAGCAAAACACGCCGAGTCTCGAGAGATTCATCGTCACCTCCCCGCGGATCACTCCCCGTTCAAGCCCTACCCGAGATAGGCCTTTCGCACCCGCTCGTCGGTCAGCAGCTCCGCGGCGGGGCCGGCGATGATCAGGCGTCCCGCCTCCAGCACGTACGCCCGGTCCGCGATCTGGAGCGCGAGGCGGGCATTCTGCTCGACGAGCAGGATGGTGACGCCGGCCGCGTGCAGGTCGCGGATGATCTCGAAGATGCCGCGCACGATCAGCGGCGCCAGTCCCAGCGAGGGCTCGTCGAGCAGCAGCAGGCGGGGCCGGCTCATCAGCGCGCGGGCGATCGCCAGCATCTGCTGCTCGCCGCCGCTCAGCGTGCCGGCCATCTGGTGGCGTCGCTCGGCCAGGCGTGGGAAGCGGGCAAACTGCTGCTCGACGTCAGCCTGGATCTCGGCGGCATTCGAGCGCGTGTAAGCGCCGAGCAGGAGGTTGTCGAGCACGCTCTGGCGGGCGAGCATGCGACGGCCCTCGGGGACCTGGGCGATGCCCAGGCGGACCACCTCGCTCGGGCGCGCACCGCTGATGTCGCGCGCGTCAAAGGCGATGCGCCCGCGATGGATGGGGATGATCCGCGAGATCGAGCGCAGGGTCGTGCTCTTGCCCGCGCCGTTCGCGCCGATCAGCGTGACCACCTCTCCCGCGTGGACCTCGAGGCTCACGTGCTCGAGGGCCTGCACGCGGCCGTAGCGGATCGAGAGGTCCTCGACCGCGAGCAGCGGCGCGCCGGGCGCGGCGGTGCTCACGCTTCGTCGCCCAGGTAGGCCTCGATCACCGCCGGGTTCTTCTGTACCGCCGCCGGCGCGCCCAGCGCGATGAGCTCACCGAAATTGAGCACGGCGATGCGGTCGCACAGGTCCATGACGAGCGGCACGTGGTGCTCGATCAACAGGATGGTCAGGCCCAGGCGGCCGCGGACGCTGCGGATCAGGTCGCTCAAAGCGCGCTTCTCGCCGCTATTCATGCCCGCCGCCGGCTCGTCGAGCAAGAGGAGCTCGGGCTCGAGCGCGAGGGCGCGGGCGATCTCCAGCCGCCGCTGGTCGCCGTAGGACAAGTTGCGCGCGCGCTCCTCGGGCCGGTCGGCGAGGCCGACCAGCGCGAGCAGCGCCCCCGCGTGCTCCCGCGTGGCGCGCTCCTCCTGACGGGCCGGTCCCAACCCGAGCACGCCGCTCACGAGCCCGCTGTGCGTCCGCACGTGGCGCGCGATCATCACGTTGTCAAGGGCTCCCAGCTCGCCGAACAGGCGCACGTTCTGGAACGTCCGCGCGATCCCGCGCTCCGCGACCCGATACGGCGGCAGCCCGGTGATGTCCTCGCCCCGGTACCGAAGGCGACCGCCGCTCGGCGACGTCAGCCCGGTGATGAGGTTGAACAACGTGGTCTTGCCGGCTCCGTTGGGGCCGATGAGCCCGAACAGCTCGCCCCGCGCGACTCCGAACGACACCGCGTTGACGGCGATGACGCCGCCGAACCGGCACGTCACGCGGTCGACCACGAGCAGATCGGAGGCGGATCCCGCCGCGCCGTCGCGCGCCGCCGCCCGCGCGACGCTCATGCCGCGGACGCCCGACCCCGGCCCCCGAGGCGGCGGAGGAGCCCGGGCGTGATGAGTCCGTGAGGGAAGAACACCGTGCCCATCGCGATGAGCACGCCGAAGATGATGAGGCGGCCGTCGCGCAGAAACTGGGCGAGCCACCCGGGCAACCCGCCGACGTCGGCGATACCGCGCAGCGCCTCCGGCAACGCGGTGAGCACGAGGCCACCCACGACGGGACCGACGAACGTCCGCGAGCCGCCGACGAGCACGAAGGTCATGAGGCTGACGCTGGTGTCGAAGGTCCCCTGCCGGGAGTTCCAGGTGTTGATGAAGTGCGCGCTGATCGCGCCGACCGCGCCGGCCAGCACGGCGCTCATCGTGAACGCGAGGACCTTGTAATGCGTCGGGTTCACCCCCATGGCGGCCGCGGCCAGCTCGTCCTCCCGCAGCGCCACCAGCGCCCGCCCCGTCCGGGTCCGCTCCAGCCGGGCGATGAAGAGCATGGAGACGAGGAGCAGCGGAATGGCGAGCCACATGTACTGGATCTGGCTCGAGAAAGGCTGCGGGATGCCGAAGATCCCGATGGCCCCACCGGTGACGTCGAGATTCAACGCCACCACGCCCAGGATCTGCACAAACGCGATGGTGGCCAGCGCCAGGAAGATGCCGCGCAGCCGGAGCGCGGGCACGCCGACCGCGAGGCCCAGGACGCCCGAGGCCATCGCGGCCACCGCCATCTCGAGTAGCACCAGCGGGACGGGATAGAGGCCGGGGCCGGGCGGGAACACCTTGGTGGACATGATCGCGGCGATGTACCCGCCGAGCGCGTAGAACCCCGGGCTCGCGACCGACAGTTGCCCCGCCATCAGCGGCAGGTAGAGCGTCAACGCCAGTACCGCCGCGAGCACCATCGACACCAGCAAAAAGTCATACGTCGCCAGAAACGTCGCCACGCGCGTCCTAGCTCCGGCTATTCATGAATGTCATCCGCGCTTGGCGGCTAGCCCCGCGGTCGGGGGTGGGGAAGGTCCCGCGACCACGAGGTCGGCGAGCGCACATCCGGTTGCGGCTGGGCTCCATCATGCGCGCGTGGTCCGAAGAGTCGTCGGAGGGAAACGGGTCGCGGGACCCTCCCCACCCCCGCCCACGGGGCCAGCCGGTCACCGAGGCCGCATCCAGAACAGCCTGTCTCGCCGCACGCTTCCGACCATCGGATCCACGGTGACCGGGCCGGGGGCGTCGGGACCGGCAAGGGATCTGGAGACCCGTTTCCCTTCGACGATCGTGCGAACGCGACGCGCCAGATGGAGCCCAGCCGCAACCGGAAACGCGGTCGCCCACCTCGTGGTCGCCAGACCCCTTGCCGGCCCCGGCGCCCTCGGCCCGCCACCACGCATCAGGTGTTCGCGAAGCGTGCACGCTAGACCTTCTGGACTTGGGCGCGGCCGAGGAGACCCTGGGGCCGCACGAGAAGGACGATGAAGAGGAGCGCGAACGCGACCGCTTCGCGATAGGCGATATACTGCGCGGGCACGAAGGCCTCGGCGAGACCGATGACGAGGCCGCCGACCACCGCACCCGGGATGTCGCCGAGACCGCCGAGCACGATGACGGCGAGACCCTTGAGCCCGAAGGCGATCCCGAAGTAGGGGCCGGCGAGGCCGACGCTGAGTCCGATGAGTGTCCCCGTCACCCCGCCGAGGAAACCGCTGATGACGAACGTCAACAGGACGAGCCGGTCGGTGTCGATCCCGAGCAGGCTCGAGGTGGTCATGTCCTCGGCCACCGCCCGCAGCGCCTTGCCGGTACGGGTGGCGTTCATGAGGTACGTCAGCAGCACCAGCATCACCATCGATACGCCGAAGATCACGACCTGGACCGTGCGCACGAGCACCGGCTGGCTCGCGCTCCCGAAGTTCACCGCGGCGGGCCAACGCTCGAGGGGATCGGGAAAGGCATACGGCTCGGCCCCAAAGAGGTATTGCGTGACGTTCACGAGCGCGACGGCCACCCCCAGGCTGGAGACGAGGGTGAGCAGCGGATCGGCGCCGAGCAGGCGCAGCGGCCGAAAGGCCAGGCGCTCGACGATCACCCCGCAGATCGCGGCGATGAGCGACCCGCCGAGCAAGGCCAGCACGAAGGGCAGCCCGAACGGCAGCGTCGCGCCGGCCAGCAGTCCGTTGATGCCGAACGGCGACCCCGTGAGCGCGTAGGTCGCGTAGGCTCCGATGGTGAAGATCGCGCCGTGGGTGAAGTTGATGATGCGCAGGACGGAGAAGATCAGCGTGTAGCCGAGGGCGAAGATGGCGTACACGCTGCCGATGGCCAGCCCGTTCAACACCTGCTGCAGGAGGAGCGTCCGGTTCACGGGGTGAAGGACGGCGGGGCGGTTGGTCGCCGCCCCGTGGCGAGCGCCGCGAGCAGCCCGCCTGCTCCTACTTCACGAACACGAACGTGCCCTTGGTGCCATCGGGCTCCATCTTGATCTGCGCCACGTAGGCCTGCTTCTGTACGATCTCCCCGCCCATGCCCGGCCCCGTGGAGAACGAGATCTCCCCCAGCGGGGTGTCGTAGGTCCCGGCGATCAGCTGTTTGTTCAGCTCGATCCGTAGCGCGGCGAGGTCCATCTTGGCGAGCGGCGACTTCTTGTCGAGCGCCCGCAGCGCCTCCACGAACACCTGGATGCCGGTGAAAGCCTGGGCGCTGAACTGCGGCGGATCCTTCTTCTGCTTGTCCTTGTAGACGGCCTTGAACTCGTCGTTGATCTTGCTCTTGTAGGCCGGACTGTAGGCCTGGGCGATCAGGATGCCGTCGCACTTGGCCTTGCAGACCGGAAAGATCGCGGCGGTGTTCACCCCGTTGCCGCCGACGATCAGCCCCTTGTACCCGAAGTCGCGCAGCTGCTTGATGAGATTGCCGCCATCCACCTGGAAACCGGAGACGATGACGAGGTCCGGCTTGACGTTCAGCACGTTCGTGATCTGCGCGGTGAAGTCGGTGTCGGTGGTCTGGAAGGTCTGCACGGTCGCGAGGTCCAGCTTGAGGTCACGCACCGCCTGCTGGAACGTCTCGCTCTCCGACTTGTTGAACGCGTCGTTCTGCGCGTAGAGCACGGCGACCTTCTTGAGATTCTTGTTGATGTCCATCGCCGCCTTCACGGCGTTGGGGGCGACGATGGCGACGGGCGCCGATACCCGCGAGACGAACTCGCCGATCTGCGGAATGCCCTTGGCCGTGTTCGAGGGACCGATGACGGGGACCTTGGCGCGGACGGCGAACGGATCGGCGGCGAACGCCTGCTGCGACAGGCTCGGGCCCAGGATCCCGACCACCTTCGCCACGTTGATCAGGTTCTGGAAGGCGTTGATGGAGGTGGGCTCGTCGCTTCCGCCGTCCTGGAACACCAGCTTGATCGGGCGGCCGTTCACGCCGCCCTGCTTGTTGAAGAGTTCCTCGGCGATCTGCGCGCCGAGCACCTGATCCTGACCGGCGAGCGCGAGGGGCCCGGTCTGGGCCACCGACACCCCGATCGGGATCGGCGGATCGGCGGCGAAACCCGCCATGACGCCGCAGAGTAAGGCGAGGGCGATCATCGAGACGGACACGCTGAGGCGACGACTCATCGGGGGCCCTCCTCTTCAGGCACCGGAATGCGCGGCAGTCTAGCATGCCCGGTGGAGGCGCCGGCTAACTTGTCGACTTCTCACGGGCGCCGCGCGCCCGCCGCCTCATCTCCCGGGCCGAGGGCGTGGTGACCACTCCGCCTCATCGGCGTGCGCGCGGAGAAGCTCGCGCGCTGACCCGGGACACTGTCTCTGCCGTCGGCTGGTCGTCGCGGCGCCTGCCGAAGCGCGATCCGCTCCAGCCCCGACGTCAACGGGACGTTCTGGTACGTGGCGTTCCGCCACAACGAGACTTTTAGCCACAGTCGCCGCGTCCGCCTCCGGCCCATCGGGCCACGCCCAAGTGCCGATTGTCGCGACGACGGCGCGCCGAGTGGGTCTGGCCCCGGCGTTGCACGCCCGGGCGCGGTCCCATCTCAGCCCAGGAGGCTTGCATGCGCCAAGTCGTTGGTAGTGTCGTGAAGTTCGTCCTCGCGAGCGCCCTCGTGGTCGCCGTTGCAGCGCCGGCGGCAGCGTTCCAGTGCCCTTCACTCGTCAAGAAGATCAACGACGAGGCCGAGCAGCGCTTCGACGACGCGGCCTACAACGCCAAGACGATGGCGGCTGAGGCCGACGCGCTCCACAAGGCCGGCAAGCACGCCGAGGCTGAGGCCAAGGCCAAGGAGGCCATGAAGCTCCTCAACCTCGGCTAGCCCCCGCCGACTCTCCAGCGCGGGATGGCCGCCAGCCTCACGGCGCGCGGCCGTCCCGCGAGTCCCCCCTCCTACCTTCCCTCTCTCTGCTCCATCGCCGGCGGGTCGTAGGCGCGAATCGGCGGCAGCGGCCGGGTCCAGCGCTCCACCTCTACGAGGGCGTGCTGGCCCGAGCAGCCCTGGGCGAGCTTCGAAGTACCGCGGTCGAAGGTGAGGACGTTCGGGTTGCCGTGCACGCACATGGCGTCGGGGTCGGCGGGGTCGAACGGGTCGTACCAGGCGCCGGTCGAGAGCTGCACCACCCGCGGTCGGACCGTGTCGGTCACGACGGCGCCGGCCAGACAACTGCCCCGGTCGTTGAACACGCGCACCACGTCGCCGTTCCGAATCCCGCGCGCGGCGGCGTCGGCGGGGTTGATGCGCATCGGCTCGCGCCCCTGCACCTTGGATGACTGGCTGAAGGCCCCGACGTCGAGCTGGCTGTGCAGACGCGTCGTCGGGTTGTTCGCGATGAGGTGGAGCGGATAGCGCTGGGCCAGCGGCGCCCCGAGCCACTCGGTGGGCTCGAGCCAACTGGGATGCCCCGGGCAATCCGTGTAGCCGAAGCTGTCGATGGTCGCCGAGAAGATCTCGATCCGGCCGCTCGGCGTGCCGAGGGGCGCACGCTCGGGGTCGGCGCGGAACTGCTTGAACAGCACCAGGTCGTCGGCGGCGCCGGCCACCTCGAGAAACCCGGCCGCCCAGAACTCATCGAACGAGGGCGGCGCCGCGCCGCTGTCGTCCGCCACCCGCGCGCGCCAGCCGTCGTAGAGGTGGTGCAGCCACGCCATCTCGTCGCGCCCCTCGGTGAAGCGCGTGCCGACACCCAGCGCCGCCGCGAGGTCGGCGAAGATCGCGAACTCGCTCCGGGACTCGGCCCAGGGCTCGGCCGCCTGGCGCATCGCGATCAGGCAGGCGTCGTTCGGGGAGCCCCCGATGTCGTTGCGCTCAAGCGTCATCGTCGCCGGCAGCACGACGTCCGCGTGGCGGGCCATCGGCGTCCAGAACGGATCGTGCACGACGATCGTCTGCGGCCGGGCGAGCGCGCGCCGCAAGCGCCCGAGGTGCTGGTGGTGGTGGAAAGGGTTGCCGCCGCACCAGTAGACGAGGCGAATCTCGGGATAGGTCAGCCGCTGCCCGTTGAAGTCGAACGGCTCGCCCGGATGGAGCAGCATGTCGGCCAGCCGGGCGAAGGGGATGAAGTCGCTAACGGCGTTGCGTCCCTGCGGCAACGTCGGCGGACCCACGCGCATGGGGGCACGGCCGATGTACCCGAGCGAGCCGTAGCCCTGGCCGAAGCCACCGCCGGGCAGCCCGATCTGACCGAGCATCGAGGCGAGCGTCACCGCGAGCCACGGCGCCTGCTCGCCGTGCTCGACGCGCTGGAGCGAATAGTTCACGTTGATCAGCGTGCGCCTCGCGGCCATCCGCCGGGCAAGCGCGCGAATCGTCGCCGCCGGGATCCCGGACAGCCGCTCGGCCCACTCGGGCGTCTTCGCGCAGCCGTCGGCCGCGCCGAGCAGATAGCGCTCGAAGCGGTCGAACCCGACGCAGTAGCGCTCGAGGAACGCGCGGTCGTGCAGGCCCTCGCCGACGAGCGCGTGCGCCAGCGCGAGCATGACCGCGACGTCGGTGCCCGGGACGATCGGCAGCCACTCGGCGCCGACCACCTCCGGCAGGTCATCGCGCAGCGGGCTCACCAGCACGAACTCGGCGCCGCGGGCCCGCGCCGCGCGAAGATGGCCGCGCGCCGGGTGGCGGCTGGCGCCGCCCGGGCTCACCATCGTGTTCTTGATCGGGATCCCGCCGAAGCAGACGAACAGCTCCGTGTGCTTCTCGAGCACCGACCACGCCGTCGCCCGGTCCAGGAACTCGCGCATCGATCCGACGACGTGCGGCATGACGACCGACTGCGCGCCGTTGCTGTAGGTATGCTCGCCCCGGACATAGCCGCCAAGGCAGTTGAGGAAGCGGTGGAGCTGGCTCTGCGCGTGATGGAATCGCCCGGCGCTGCTCCAGCCGTAGGAGCCGCCGTAGACGGCGTTGCCGCCGTGCTCGGCGTAGACGCGTCGCAGCTCCCGCGCCAGCACATCGGTCGCCGTCGCCCAGCTCACGGGGACGAACGGCTCGGCGCCTCGGCGCGCGTCGGGCCCCGGGCCGCGGTCGAGCCAGCCGGCGCGGATCATCGGCTGCGTGATCCGGGCGCGGTGCCGCAAGCTCCCGACGATGTTGCCGAGCAGCGGCGACGGATCGGGATCGTGCGCGTAGGGGTGGACCGCGACGACCGTGCCGTCGGCGACCTCGGCCTCGAAGGCGCCCCAGTGGGAGGTGTGCGATCGTCGCTCGCGCGCCATCCGATCCGGATGATGGCACGCGGAGACCCGGCCGGCAAACGGCCGGTTACTGACTTAGCTTGTCGACGAGCGCCTCGTAGGAGGACTTCTTGATGATCTGCCGGAACTGCGCCCGGTAGTTGCCCAGCAGACTCGCCTTGTCGATCGCCACGTCGTAGATTCGCCAGCGGTCGTCTCGGAGGGTCATGCGGTAATCGAGCGGTAGGCGCTGGCCGTGCTTCGTCACCAC
>JBGPXN010000011.1:0-47672 GCA_041492755.1 Methylomirabilia bacterium
GCGAACAAGGCGTCGATGTACGACCTCACGGATGCGATCGACGTCCACGCGCATGCGCGCGGCGGCGACGAGGAAGAGCCGCTGCACGCCGCGCAGCAGGCCAGCCGCGCCGGGATGAAGGCCATCGTCTACAAGAGCATCTCGCCCGGGCGGCCCTGGGAAGTGGCCCGCAAGCTCCAGGACGAGGTCGACCGCTGGGCCGAGAAGGAAGGCGTCCGGCCCGTCAGGTGTCTCTCGGCCTGGGTGGTCGGCATTCCGCTCAAGCCCGTGAACTTCACCGAGATCAAGGAGGCCGTCGAAGGCGGCGTCTCCGGCATGTGGATGCCGCCCGTGACCTCGGCCTGGAGCATGTTCCGGCTCGGCGGCCGCGGCGTCTGGTTCGATGCCAAGCGCCGCTACGACGACCCGGTGGCGCCGGTCGCGTGGGATGAAGCGAAGAAGACCGGCGTCTACGTCCTCGACGAGCACGGAAAGCTCATGCCCGCGATCCGGGACACGATCCGCCTGTGCGCCGACCACGGCGTGACGCTGTCGCTCGGCCACCTCTCGCCCCAGGAGATGGACGCGATGGCCGACGAGATGGCGGCGATCGGCTATCGCCGCGCCTTCATCGACCATCCCTTCAGCGAGGTCTTCGAGCTGGACGTGCCGAAGCTGAAGCGGTGGGCGGACGCCGGCGTGCGCTTCGCCCTGACGTGGGACGAGCTCTCGCCCCTGCTGGGCGTGGACACCCAGGACATGGTGGCGGCCATTCGCGCCATCGGCCCCGAGCACTTCATGCTCTCGAGCGACGCCGGCATTCCGGTCCTGCCGCCCACCGTCGAGGCGTATCGGCTGCTGGCGGCCACCCTGCGCGCGTACGGCATGACCGAGCCCGAGATGAAGCAGCTCATGACCGGGAGCGCGGAGGAGATCGTGACGCTGGCGGCCTGAGCCTCGAAGGCGGGCACTATGAGCACTCCACCCCTGCGCGCTCGGCGATGGAGCCGAGGCGAATACGAGGGGCTCGTCGACAAGGGATTCTTCCGTTCGGACGAACGGCTCGAGCTGCTCGATGGCGTGCTCGCCGTCCGCGAACCCCAGGGCACGTTGCACGCCACCGCCCTCGTGCTCGTGCGTGATGCCTTGCTCCGAGGTTTCGGCCGAAAGTATCTCGTACGGGAACAGTCCCCCGTCGCGCTCGACGATGCTTCGGAGCCGGAGCCGGACTTCGCCGTCGTGCCCGGCAGGGCGCGCGACTATCGATCAGCGCACCCGGCCAAGCCTGTCCTGGTCGTCGAAGTCGCCGAGACGAGCCTGAGGATCGACCGCCAACGCAAGTCCGGGCTCTACGCGCGCGCGGGAAGACCGGAGTACTGGATTCTCAACCTCGTCGACCGCGTGCTCGAGGTCTACCGGGAGCCCGTGCGGTCGGCCTCAGCACGGTACGGTTGGAAGTATCGCAGTGTCCGCCTGCTGAAGTCCGGCGCGGTCGTTTCACCGCTTGCCGCGCCGCGTGCACGCATCCGCGTCGCCGCGCTCCTGCCCTGACGGGCGGCGAGCAGGAGAGAATGTCCGGCCGCTCACGTCCGCGCGCGGAGGAAGAGCGAAGCGCCGAGGCCGAAGAAGATGATGTTGGACGTCCACGCGGCCAGCAGCGGGGGCAGCAGGTCGGCGCGGGCGAAGGCCATCGCGATGTAGTGTACGACCATGTAGCCGGCCATGATCGCGATGGCCAGGCCGATGCCGAACAGCCGGCCGCCGCGCGGTGACTGCAGCGCGAACGGGATGGCGACGAGCACCATGATGAGATTCTTGAGCGGGCTCGAGAGCTTCGAGTAGAGATCGACCAGGTATTTCTTGGCCTGGAAGCCCGCCGCCTCCAGCCGCGCGACGTAGTCCCGCAGCTCGCGGTACCCCATGGCCGTCACCGGCTTCTGGATCTGGACGAAGTCCTCGATGCCTTCCTCCAGCTCCAGCGTGGTGTGCCCGAACGGGATCGTGGACACCGGACCGCCGCGGGCCATTTCCCGGATGGCGCCGTCGGCGAACTCCCAGCCGCGCGGCGTCCAGTGCGCGTGGCGCGCGTCCAGCCGGCTCGACACGCGGAAGTCCTTGTCGACCTCGAGGACGCTCACCCCGTACAGGTCGTGCGTGCCCGGATCGAGCAGCTCCACCCGATAGAAGCGGTTGTCCGAGCTGCGCAGCCAGAGCCGGGAGCGAAGCTGCAGGTGCTTGGGAAGCTGGCCCCGGATCTTCACCCGATCGACTTCCTCGCCGCGCTCGATGAGGAACGGCAGCAGCGTCTCCTGGAAGATGGCCGACACGACGGCCATCCCCAGCCCGACCAGCAACACGGGCGCCGCGACGCGATAGAGGCTCACGCCGGCCGCCTTGAGCGCGGTGAGCTCGTGATTGCGGCTGAGCGTCAGAAACAAGAAGATCGTCGCCACCAGCATGATGATCGGCAGCGCCTCGTGCAGCGTCTCCGGCAACCGGTAGACGAAGTGCTCGAGGATGTAGACCAGCGGCGGCTTGACGCGCAGGTACTTGTCGAGCGTCTGGAGCAGGTCCACCACCACGAACAGCGCGGCCGCCACCGCGAGCCCGATCGCCGTGAACATCATGAACTGGCGGAGCAGATACCGGTCGATGATGTGCGTCGAGTCGTGCGCCGGATCGGTGAAGCGCTCGTCACGACTGGCCCGCCGGCGAGGCAGCTGCTGCCACAGCGCGTCCGCCGCGCGCCAGACGCCGGTGAAGCGGGGCGCCCGCCACTCGCGCGCGGTGACGGCGAGCAGGACCAGGCCGAGGCTGCCGAAGAGCGCGTTCGCCAACCAGATGGCGACCACCGGCGGCATGCGGCGGCGCAGGGCGACACCCTCCAGCGTGGTGAAGATCAAGTAGTACGAGACCAGGATGACCAGGGTGGCGAGGAGCGCGATGCTGCGGCCGCCCCGGTGGGAGCGAACGGCGAGCGGGAAGCCGACCAGGGCGAAGACGAGCGCGGCGAGGGGGAACGCAAAGCGCTTGTGCAGCTCGACCTCGAACGGGGTCCGCGCGGCCGCATTGTCCGCGAGCGCGGCGACCTGGGCGCGGAGGTCGCGCAGCCCCAGGTCCTTCTCCGGCTTTTCCAGGCCCCGGTCCGTGCTGCGCAGCGGTGATTCCACGGACAGGTTCATGTCGTAGACGCTGAACCCGGTGTAGCGATAGCGCCGGGCGCTGGCGGCGCCGCCGGGAGGCTCCGCGTCCGACGGCCGCGGCCGAGGGTCGGCCGGCAACACGTCGGCCTCGTTGACGGCGCCGTCGATGAGCCGCAGTGTGACGCGCTGGTTGTCCTCGTCGGTGAGGAGCCGCCCCTCCCGCGCCGTGATGATCCGGCTGACGGCCGGGTCCTTCTCGACCGACACGACGAGGCCGCGCAACGCGACCTGCGAGGCGCTGATCTCCTCCACGTAGATGACCAGGTCGCCGAACGAGGTGTTGAACACTCGTTCCTTCAACCCGCTCACGGCACGCGTCTGCAAGATCGTGATGAGCTGGCGCTGGAACTCCCGGTTGCTGAGCGGGGTCAGCACGAGGGTCATGGCCCCGGTGACGGCGGCCACCCCGAGCGCCACCAGCAGCACTGGACGGAAGAGCCGGAGCAGACTCACTCCGGCCGCCTTGAACGCGACGATCTCGAGGTCGCCCGCGAGGCGGCCGCCGGCGAGCAAGACCGCGACGAGCAGCGCCATGGGCAGGGTCTGGGACAGGAAGGTCGGCAGCATGTACGCGAGGAGCTGCATCACGAGGTGGAAGGGCACACCCTTGGTGATGACCAGCTCGGTGAGCTGGTAGAGACGGTCGATGATCAGGAAGAAGGTGAAGAGGACGACGCCGAAGCCGAAGGGGCTGAGCAGCTCGCGCGCCAGGTAGCGATCGAGGACGCCAACCGGTGGCGACTTCACCGTTCCGTTGTACCATAGGCGCGTGGTCCGGAGACCCCTGGTTTTCCTCGCGTTTCTTGCGCTCGTCCTTCATCTGTTTTTCATCCCCGCGATGGCCGGCGAGCCGTTGGACCGGCTCGAACGCTTTCGGCGCCTGGCCCGCACCCGACTCGGTCCGGTCGAGATCCTCGACGCCGATCCCACGCCCGAGACCTTCCGCGAGATCTACGCCCTCCTCGACGACGAGATGGTCGACAGCGTAGCCGGCGGCGGCGTGTTCGCCTCGGTGGAGTTTTTGCAAGATAGGCTCGACGGCTTCGCGGAAACCTGGGGCGGTGCCAGCCTCAAGGTCCTCCGCCTCGGGCCGCTCGCGGTCGGCGTGTTCCATCTCGGCGACGGAGACGGGGGCGACACCGTCCGGCTATATGGCCGCATGGCGGGGGAGGCGGGGTTGCTGAAAGTTCTCCAGGGGCCGGGCCGGCCGAGCGTGCACGCGCTGCCCCCGGCGTCCGGTGGCGCCGTGCAGTTCGTCGTCGCCTGGGAGGGGCCGGGGTCGGGCCGGGGCACGCGGGCGCTCCGCCTGGACCTCGTGCGCCAGGCGGCCGACGATGCCCGCGTGATCTGGACGTCCGCCGATCTCTTCCCGGAAGGGCTCGTCGTGCGCAGCTACCGCGTACGCGGCAGCGAGATCGTCCTGCGCTACGAGATGCATTACGCGGGCTGGATCCCCGGCTGCGATCTGCAGACCGAGCAAGAGGACGTCTACCGTCTCGCCCCGAGCGGCGTGTTCGCGCGCAAGAGCCGCCAGCAGCACAACGCGTGGCACCTCGCGCTGCACAAGACGGTCGCCGGGCTGCTGAGCGCCCTTGCCGGCGGGGACCGGAGGGCGCTCGTCGCGCTCGTGCCCGATCGTACGCTCCGCGACAAACTCCCGAAGACGCTCGAGCGCGAGCCCGCGTGCGACGCACCCGACGGCAGCAATCCCGCCGCGGTCTCCGTGGCCGCCGTGGGCGACGAGCGGCGCCCGTGGGCCCTCACGTTCCAGCGATCACCGACGGGCTGGCGGCTGGTGTCCGCGGCGCCGGTGATACAATGACGCGCCCGCGCTGATGAATCAGGCTTCGTCGCTCATTCCCGACCGCTACGAGCCCGCCGCCGTCGAGGCGCGGTGGTATCCGGAGTGGGAGCGCCGCGGGTATTTCCGCGCCGATCCCGACGGCCCCGGCCAGCCGTTCTCGATCGTGATTCCGCCGCCCAACGTCACCGGCTCGCTGCACTGGGGCCACGCGCTGAACAACACGCTGCAGGACGTGCTCATCCGCATGAAGCGGATGGACGGCTTCAATACGCTGTGGGTTCCCGGCACCGACCACGCCTCGATCGCCGTCCACGTCATCCTCGAGCGCCAGCTGGAGGCGGAAGGCCGGACGCGCTACGAGCTCGGGCGGGAGGTGTTCCTCGAGCGCGCCTGGAAGTGGAAGGAGGAGTCGGGCGGGACGATCATCCGCCAGCTCAAGCGGCTCGGCGCCTCCTGCGACTGGAGCCGGGAGCGCTTCACCATGGATCCCGGGCTCGCGCGCGCGGTGCGCGAGGCGTTCGTCCGGCTGTACGACGAGGGCCTGATCTATCGCGGCGACTACATCGTCAACTGGTGCCCGCGCTGCCAGACCGTGCTCTCGGATCTCGAGGTCGAGCGCGAGGAGCGCGACGCGGAGTTCGTGTACATCAAATACGGGCCGCTCACGCTGGGGACGGTCCGCCCCGAGACGAAGCTCGGCGACACCGGCCTGGCCGTCCACCCGAACGACAAGCGCTACGCGCAGTACGTCGGGCAGACGCTCCGCATTCCGTCGGTCGACGGCGAGATCGAGATCCGCGTGGTGGCCGACGAAGCGGTCGATCCCGAGTTCGGCACCGGCGTCATCAAGGTCACGCCCGGTCACGACCCCGTCGACTTCGAAATCGGCCGGCGCCACGACCTGCCCGTCCGCACCGTCATCGGCTTCGACGGCAAGATGACCGCCGAAGCCGGCGCGTACGCCGGCCTCGACCGCTTCGAGTGCCGTAAGCGCATCGTCGCGGATCTGCAGGCGCTCGGCCTCATCGACCGCATCGAGCCGTACCGGCACTCGGTGGGACTCTGCTATCGCTGCAAGACCGTCCTCGAGCCGCTCGTCTCCAAGCAGTGGTACGTCAACGTCAAGCCGCTGGCCGACGTCGCGCGCGCGGCCGTCCGCGAGCGCCGCGTCAACATCATCCCGCGGAGCTGGTCGAAGACCTATTACCACTGGATGGACAACATCCGGCCGTGGTGCATCTCGCGGCAGCTCTGGTGGGGGCACCGCATCCCGGCCTGGTACTGCGAGGCCGACGGCTCCGTGCACGTCTCGCGCGCCGACCTCACCGCGTGCCCGACGTGTGGGGGACCGGTGCGCCAGGATCCGGACGTGCTCGACACGTGGTTCTCGTCGGGACTGTGGCCGTTCTCCACGCTGGGCTGGCCGGACGACACGCCCGAGCTCCGGACCTACTACCCGACGTCGGTGCTGGTGACCGGCTACGACATCCTCTTCTTCTGGGTGGCGCGGATGGTGATGCTCGGCGCACATCTCATGAAGGAGGTGCCGTTCCGCGACGTGTATCTCAACACGCTGGTCCGCGACGCCGAGGGCCAGAAGATGTCGAAGTCGAAGGGCAACGTGGTCGATCCGCTCGGCGTGATGGACCAGTACGGGACCGACGCGTTCCGCTTCACGCTGGCCGGGGTGGCCGCCGCTGGAGTGCGCGACGTCCGGATCAGCGAGGAGCGGATCGAGGCCTCGCGCAACTTCGCCAACAAGCTATGGAACGCCTCCCGGCTCGTGCTCAGCAACCTCGACGGCTACGAGCCCGGGCGGAAGACGAAGGGCGCGCGGCCGCTGCCCGACCGTTGGATCCGCAGCCGGCTCGCCGCCACCATTCGCGCCGTCCGCACGCACCTCGGCCGTTACCGCTTCAACGACGCCGCCTCCGCGGTCTACCAGTTCGTCTGGCACGATTTCTGTGACTGGTATCTGGAGATGGCGAAGATTTCGCTCTACCGGGCGAGCGATCCCGCCGAGCGCGGCCGGACGCAGGACACGCTGGTGGCCGTCCTGGAAACGACGCTGCGCCTGCTCCATCCGTTCATGCCGTTCATCACCGAAGAGATCTGGCAGCGGTTGCCCGCGCACGGCGACTCGATCATGATCGCGCCGTATCCGAAGGTCGCCCGCGGCCAGGCCGACGCGGGGGCTGAGCGCGAGATGGCCCTGATCATGGACACCGTCACCGCGATCCGGAACATCCGCGGTGAGATGCGCATCTCGCCCGCGACCACGCTCGGCGTGACCGTGCGCCCGGCGCCCGAGCACGCGCCGGTGCTGGCCGGGGCCACCGCGCTGGTGGAAACGCTGGCGCGTGCGCAGTTGTCCCTTGATCCGGCCGCTTCGCGGCCCGCCGGCTCGGCCCTGGCGGTCGTCGGCGGCTCCGAGCTGTACGTGCGGCTGGAGGGCGTCGTGGACCTGACGGCGGAGCGCGCGCGCCTGACCAAGGAGATCGCGCGCGCCGACGAGGCGATCCGCTTCCTCGAGACCAAGCTGGCCAAGCCGGAGTTCGTCGAGCGCGCGCCCGCGGAGGTCGTCGAGCGTGAGCGCGAAAAGCTCGCCGGCCAGCAGGAAGTGCGCACGAAGCTCTCGGCCAGCCTCGCCTGGATCGGCGAAGGCGCGCGCTGACGTGGACGCCACCCGCGCGCGCCGTGATACCGGCGAGGTGACGATCGTGCGCCGTCACGTCGTGACGTCGACCCAGGCCGTCGCGTTCGAGCACGCCGCCGCGGGCGCCGCCGATGGCACCGCGGTCGTGGCCGATCTGCAAACGGAAGGTCGCGGGCGCCGGGGCCGCCGCTGGAACGCTCCGGCCGGGAGCGCCCTCACGGTGTCGGTCATCATGCGGCCGCGGCTGGCGTGGCCGGAGGTTCCGCTCCTCTCCTACGCGGCCGCGCTGGCCGTCGCCACCACCCTGGAACGGGTGAGCGACGTGACCCCGCGGCTCAAGTGGCCGAACGACGTCCTGGTGCGGGGCCGGAAGATCGCCGGCATCCTGCTCGAGGGCCGGGCCGCGGAGCCGGCGCCGCCCCTGGTCGTCGTCGGCATCGGCGTCAACCTCGCCCAGCGCCACTTCGGGGCCGAGCTCGCCGACCGGGCGACCTCACTGGCCCTCGAGACCGGCCACGCCCCGGATCGCGAAGAGACGCTGCACACGTTGCTGGCCGAGCTCGGAGACTGGCGCGCGCGGCTCGAAATCGAGGGCGCCACGCCCATCCGCGCGGCGTGGCTGGCTCGGGCCGACACCATCGGCCGGCGCGTCCGGGTCGACGGGGTGACCGGGGTCGCGGTCGACCTCGATCTCGACGGCGCGCTGGTGCTCGAAGAGCGGGGCGTCCGCCACCGCGTCGTCGCGGGCGAGCTCGTCGACTGATGCTGCTCGTCGCCGACGTCGGCAACACCAACACCAAGATCGGCGTCTACGACGGGCCACGGCTGCTCGCGTCGTGGCGCATCATCAGCCGCCGCGAGCAGACCGCCGACGAGTACGGCCTGTTCATGAAAGCGCTGCTCGGCACCCGCGACATCCCGGCGAGCCGGATCCAGGCCGTCGCCATCGCGAACGTCGTGCCGCCCGTGCAGCAGACGCTCGAGTGGATGTGCGAGAACTACTTCGGCGTCACACCCTTCACGGTCGAGGGCGCGCGCCAGACCGCGATCGTGCTCAACGTCGACTATCCGCAAGAGGTCGGCGCCGATCGTATCGTCACCGCCGTCGCCGCGGTCGCGATCTACCGGCCGCCCGTGATCGTGGTCGATCTCGGCACCGCGACCAAGTTCAACTGCGTCAACACGGCGGGTGAGTTCATCGGCGGCGCGATCGCGCCCGGCATCCGGACGTCGGCGGACGCGCTCCTGAGTCGCGCCGCCCGTCTGTTCAACGTCGAGCTCGTGCGGCCCAAGGAAACGATCGGCCGCAACACCGCCACGAACATCCAGTCCGGCTTCGTCTATGGCTTCGTGGCCCTCGTCGACGGCATGGTGGAGCGGCTTCGGGCGGAGATGGGCGTATCGCCGACGGTGGTCGCGACCGGTGGGCTCGCGCCGCTCATCCGCGATACCGCACGGACGATCCAGCACGTGAACGGCGAGTTGGCCCTGGAAGGCCTGCGGCTCGTCTACGAGCGTTCGCGCTAGCCCGCGCGGCGTGGCCCGCCCGCGCACGTTCAGGAGGCGGCGAGACCCCTCCGAGCAATTGACACCCCTGAGGGCGAACCGTATACTGCACCAAACCTGGTACCTCGGTCGCGGGCGATCCCTATATACGGGATGTGGTGAACACGGTCCGGAGCCTGACGGGAGGCTGACGCATGGGCATGTGGGTCGGACGGGGACGCAAGGCGAGGGCAGCGTATGGCTTCGATGACATCGCGCTCGTACCCGGCGCACTCACCATAAATCCGAACGAAGTCGACATTTCCTGGGATCTCTGCGGCCGGCGCTTCGACCTGCCGATCATCGCCGCCGCCATGGACGGGGTCGTGGGCCCGCGCGTCGCGATCGAGATGGGCCGCCTCGGCGGCCTGGCCGTGCTGAACCTCGAAGGCATCTTCTCGCGGTACGAACACCCGGAAGAGGTCCTCGATCGCATCGTCTCCGCCAGCCAGGAAGAAGCCACCAAGATCATCCAGTCGATCTACGGCGAGCCGATCAAGGAGGACTTGATCCATCGCCGGATCAGCGAGATCAAGAAGGGCGGCGGCACCGTCGTCGTCTCGTCCATCCCGCAGCGGGCCGAGCGCTTTGCCCAGATCGCCCAGGAGGCGGGCGCCGACCTCTTCGTCGTGCAGTCGACGGTCACCACCGCGCGCCACATCGCCACCGAGTACACGCCGGTCGATCTGCGCTCGCTCAAGAAGCAGCTCGCCATTCCGCTCATCATCGGCAACGTGGTCACCTACGAAGCGTGCCTCGAGCTCATGGAGTGCGGGATCGACGCGCTGCTGATCGGGGTGGGCCCGGGCGCGGCGTGCACGAGCCGTGAAGTCCTCGGGCTCGGCGTGCCGCAGGTGACCGCCACCGCCGACTCCGCCGCCGCGCGCGACTTCTACTACAAGCAGACGGGACGCTACGTGCCGATCATCACCGACGGTGGCATGAGCACCGGCGGCGACGTGTGCAAGGCGTTCGCGTCGGGCGCCGACGCGGTCATGATCGGTTCCGCGTTCGCGCGGGCGATCGAGGCGCCCGGGCGCGGCTACCACTGGGGGATGGCGACACCGCACGTGAACCTGCCGCGCGGCACCCGCATCCGCGTGGGCATCGCGGGATCGCTCGAGCAGATCCTGTTCGGACCGGCCTTCACCGAGGACGGCACCCTGAACCTGGTCGGCGCGATCCGCACCTGCATGGGCTCGGTCGGCGCGCGGAACATCCGCGAGCTGCAACAGACGGAGCTGATCATCGCGCCCGCGATCAAGACCGAAGGCAAGGTCTTCCAGCAGGCACAGAAGCTGGGTCGGCCGCGCTAGGCCCCGGAGCGGGCTCGGTGGACGCGGCCGACAAGATCGCGGTTCTCGACTTCGGAGGGCAGTACACCCAGCTCATCGCCCGTCGTATCCGCGAGCTCTCCGTCTACTCCGAGATCATCCCGTGCACCCAGCCCCTGGAAACGATCCTCGCCGCCGGCTACCGGGGCCTCGTGCTGTCCGGCGGGCCTTCCAGCGTCTACGAGCAGGACGCGCCGCTGCCGCCGCGCGCGCTGTTCGAGGCCGGTCTGCCGGTGCTCGGCATCTGTTACGGCATGCAGGCGATGGGATACCTCCTCGGCGGCGACGTCGTTCCGTCGGATCGTCGGGAGTACGGCGCCGCCGAAGTCGAGCTTCAGGGCACCAGCCCGCTCTTCGCCGGGGTCACACCGGAGCGCGAGGGACGGCTGCACGTCTGGATGAGCCACGGCGACTCCGTGTTGAAACCACCGGCGGGCTTTGCCGCGCTGGGCACCACCCCCAACTGCCCGGTGGCGGCGATGGCGGACGAGAAGCGGCGTCTCTACGCCGTGCAGTTCCATCCAGAGGTGGCCCACACACCGCAGGGCCGGCGCATCCTCGAGAACTTCGTGCGCGCGTGCGGCGTGAGCCAGTCGTGGTCAATGCCCTCGTTCATCGAGGAAACGGTGGAGGCCATCCGCGCCCGCGTGGGAGGCGACCGGGTGCTCTGCGCCCTGTCGGGCGGTGTCGACTCGGCCGTGGTCGCCGTGCTCGTCCACCGCGCCATCGGCGACCAGCTCACGTGCATGTTCGTGGACAACGGTCTGCTCCGGAAGGGCGAGGCAGACTCCGTCGTCCACACCTTCCGCGACGCGTTCAAGATCCCCCTCGTTCACGTCGACGCCTCGGAGCGATTCCTCCGGGCGCTGAGCGGCGTCACGGATCCCGAGCTCAAGCGCAAGCGCATCGGCGCCGAGTTCATCGCGGTGTTCGAAGACGAGGCGCGCAAGCTCGGCACGGTGTCCTGGCTCGCCCAGGGCACGCTCTACCCGGACGTCATCGAATCCGTGTCGTTCAAGGGCCCCTCGGCCACGATCAAGACGCACCACAACGTCGGCGGCCTGCCGCCCCGGATGCAGTTCTCGCTTCTGGAGCCGCTGCGCGAGCTGTTCAAGGACGAGGTGCGAAAGGTGGGGGAGCTGCTCGGGTTGCCAGGGGAGATCGTCTGGCGCCAGCCGTTCCCGGGCCCCGGGCTGGCCATTCGCGTGCTCGGTGAGGTCACCGCCGACCGACTCGCACTGCTTCGTGACGCCGACATCGTCGTCCAGGACGAAATTCGCGCGGCCGGTCTCGAGCGTGATCTCTGGCAGGCGTTCGCCGTGCTGCTCCCCGTACGCACGGTCGGGGTCATGGGCGATTTCCGCACCTACGCCGAGGTCATCGCGCTCCGCGCGGTGACGAGCCAGGATGCGATGACGGCGGACTGGGCGCGTCTGCCCTACGACCTGCTCGGGAAAATCTCCAACCGAATCATCAACGAAGTCAAGGGGATCAACCGCGTCGTCTACGACGTGTCTTCAAAGCCGCCATCCACCATCGAGTGGGAGTGACGGGAGGCCGCTGCCAGTAAATGTCCCATGCCGAGTTCGTGCACCTCCATGTCCATTCGGAGTACAGCCTGCTCGACGGCGCCGCCCAGCTCGAGAAGCTGGTCAAGAAGGCGCGCGATCTCAAGTTCCCCGCGCTCGCGCTCACCGACCACGGCAACCTCTTCGGGGGCATCGACTTCTACCAGGCCGCGGTCAAGGCGGGCATCAAGCCGATTCTCGGTTGCGAGCTCTACGTAGCGCCCGGCGGGCGGACCGAGCGCGGCTCGCAAGACGGCGGCTACGAGGGCGCGAACCACCTCACCGTGCTCGTCCGGGATCTGACCGGGTACCAGAATCTCATCAAGCTCGTCTCCAAGGCGTACCTCGAGGGCTTCTACTACAAGCCGCGCGTCGACAAGGAGCTGCTTGCCGCTCACGCCGGTGGCCTGCTCGTGCTGTCGGGTTGCCTGAACTCCGAAGTGTCGCGGCTGATCTCGGCCGGTGAGATCGATCGCGCCCGGACCGCGGCCGGGTGGTACCAGGACGTCTTCGGCCGCGACAACTACTTCATGGAGATCCAGGCTCACGGCCTGGACGAGCAGACGCGGGTGACGGCGGAGACGTTGCGCCTGGCCCAGGCGCTCGGCGCCCCGGTGGCGGGCACCAACGATTCGCACTACCTCGAGGCCGGGCACGGGCGGGCGCACGAGGCGCTGCTCTGCATCCAGACCGGCTCGACGCTCAACGATCCGAAGCGCTGGCGGTTCTCGACCCAGGAGTTCTACGTCAAGTCCGCGGAGGAGATGGCGAAGGTCTTCGCCGACGTCCCGGAGGCGTGTCGCAACACGCTCGCCGTCGCCGAGCGCTGCAACCTCACCCTCGAATTCGGCCGGTTCCACCTGCCGCGCTACCAGGTGCCGTCCAGCTACACGCTCGAGAGCTACCTCGAGCACCAGGCGCGGGAGGGGCTCGCCCGGCGCTACGGCCCGACCCCGGGCGACGCCGCCGAAGAACGGCTGAGACACGAGCTGTCGATCATCGAGAAGATGGGCTTTGCCGGCTACTTCCTGGTCGTGTGGGATTTCATCCACTACGCGCGCCAGCAGGGGATCGCCGTCGGCCCCGGCCGCGGCTCGTCCGCGGGCTCGCTCGTCGCCTATTGCCTGGGCATTACCAACGTCGATCCGCTGCGTTACGGCCTCTTGTTCGAGCGCTTTCTCAACCCCGAGCGCATCTCGATGCCCGATATGGACATCGACTTCGCGGACGACCGGCGCGACGAGGTCATCCGTTACGTGGCCGACAAGTACGGGCGCGATCGCGTGGCTCACATCATCACGTTCGGCACGCTCGGCGCCAAGGCGGCCATCCGCGACGTGGGCCGCGTGCTCGGCATGACCTACGCCGACGTCGACCGCATCGCCAAGCTCGTGCCCGGCTTCCCGCTCAACATCACGCTCGACGACGCCTACCAGAAGTCGCCGCCGCTGGCCGAGATGGTGCGGAGCCAACCGGGGGTGCAGGAGCTCTGGGACATCGCGCGCGCGCTCGAGGGGTGCACGCGTCACGCGTCCGTGCACGCCTCCGCGGTCGTCATCTCGGACGAGGCGCTCGACCAGTACATCCCGCTCTACAAGGATCCCAAGCGCCCCGAGCTCATCACCGGCTACGCGATGGGCCCGATCGAGAAGCTCGGGCTGCTCAAGATGGACTTCCTCGGCCTGCGCACGCTGACCGTGCTGGCCAATACGGTCGCGCTCATCAAGGAGTCGCGCGGCATCGACGTCGACCTCGATCAGCTACCCCTGGACGACGCCAGGGCCTACACGCTCCTGAGCGAGGCCAAGACGTTCGGCGTGTTCCAGCTGGAGTCCCCGGGCATGCGCGACGCGTTGCGCGGCCTGCGTCCCGAGCGTCTCGAGGACGTCATCGCGATGGTCTCGCTCTACCGGCCGGGCCCGATGGAGCTCATCCCCGACTTCATCGCGCGCAAGCACGGCCGGGCCAAGATCACCTACGAGCATCCCGCCATGGAGAAGTTCACGCGGGAGACGTACGGGATCATGGTGTACCAGGAGCAGATCATGCAGATCGCCTCCGAGATGGCGGGCTTCACCATGGGGGAGGCGGACACCCTCCGCCGGGCCATGGGCAAGAAGGACCGCGATCTCATGGCCACGCAGCGCGAGAAGTTCATCGTGGGCTGCGCCGAGCGCAAAATCCCGGGCGCCAAGGCCGAGACGGTCTGGGAGCTGATGGAGAAGTTCGCGGGCTACGGGTTCAACAAGTGCATCACCGGGGACTCGATGATCGAGATGGCGGACGGCTCTCGTAAGCCGATCATCGAAATCGGCGACGGCGATCGGGTCATGACCAAGGACGGTCCCGCCACGGCGCGCCGCGTTCGACCGAGCGGGATTCGACGGGTTGGGCGTCTGCGGCTCGCTAACGGCATGACGATTCGTTGCACGGCGGACCATCCGATCTTCACTCAGCGCGGGTGGGTGGACGCGTCCGAACTCACCGCCGATGATTTCGCCGCTGCGAGCCGATTTTTGCCGTGCGGAAGCCAACGCGTGCCGGAGCACTGGCCGGCACTTCTGGGCTATGCGCTATCCGAAGGCAGTCTCGGATACGAGAGCCACTTCTACCTGTACTCCAGCGATGCTGACGAAGTCGAAGACATGCGCCGAATCCTCGATTGCTTTGGTAACACTGTCGCGCGGGTGGAGCCGCGTCGCGACCAAAGGGCGACCGCGGTCCGACCCGCTCGGCGCAACCGGGGCACGGCGTCTGAAGCGGTCGAGTTCCTGTTTCGGCGCTGTGGCTTACAGGGACAGAAGGCCCTTACCAAGCGGGTGCCTTCGTTGGTGGACGGCTGGGATCGCGCGGCCGTCACTGTCCTGGTGGCTAAGCTACTGCAAGGTGACGGCTGCATCCACCCAGCCACTCGCTCGGTTTTCTACGCCACGTCGAGTCCGGGGTTGGCCGAAGACGTAAGGCGCTTGTTCCTGAAGCTCGGATTGACCTGCACGGTTCACCGGAAGAGCTTCGCCTATCGCGGTACTCGGCGGCCCGGATACACCGTCAATCTACTCGGCGGTCGGGCGGCATTTTCACGACTGCAGACCCTTGTAGGGGCGCACCTGGTCGGGAGCAAGGCGACAGCGCTCGCGGGTCTCGTGGCTTCCTACGCCGGCACTCCTCGGCTGTTTGCGCGCGGAACCGTTGACGTCATTCCCCTCTCGCTCTGTCAGGCCGCGGTTCGTGAGGCGATCCTCAAGCATTTCCCCAGCCTCAAAGCCGGGTGTCGGGAGCTCGGGATCGCCTATCGACTACTCTTCGATGAAAGTGGGAAGGGCGGCCTTCGCCGCGATACCGTGGAGATGCTCGCCGAACGGCTCGACGCCCCTGTCCTCCACGCTCTTGTCGCATCCAGCATCGCGTGGTCGCGGCCGCGCGCTTTCGAGCCCGGAGGCGTCGAACCGACCTACGACTTCGAGGTCCCCGGCGCGCACAACTTCGTGGCCAACGGCATCGTCGTCCACAACTCCCACGCCGCGGCCTACGCCCTGGTCGCGTACCAGACGGCGTACTTCAAGACGAACTACCCCGTCGAGTTCATGGCCGCCGTGCTCACGTCGGAAATGGGGGACACCGACAAGATCGTGAAGTACGTCGAGGAGTGCCGGGCGATGGAGATCCAGGTCCAGCCGCCCGACGTCAACGCCTCGTCCGTGCGCTTCAGCGTCGACGGCTCCACCATCCGCTTCGGCCTGGCCGCGATCAAGAACGTCGGCGAGGCGGCGATGGAATCGATCCTCGAGAGGCGCCGCGACCAGGGGCCGTTCAAGACGCTGGACGACTTCTGCACGCGCGTCGACCTGCGCCTCGTGAACCGGCGAGTGATCGAAAGCCTGATCAAGGCCGGCGCGCTGGACTCGCTGGGCCTGACGCGGGCGCATCTCCTGGCCAACCTCGACATCGCGCTCGACGCCGGCCAGCGGCAGCAGCGCGACCAGGCGGACGGCCAGGCGTCGTTCTTCGACCTCCTGCCCGCGCCGACGAGCGCGCCGCGGTTGGCGGAGCCCCCGGCGGTCATCGCGGAGTGGGAGACCGATCAGCGACTGCAGTACGAGAAGGAGGTGCTCGGCTTCTACGTCTCCGGCCATCCGCTGGCACGCTTCCGCCCGCTCGTCGAGTCGATCGGCGTCACGCCCATCGGCGAGCTTGGCGGCAAGGGCGGCGGCGCGCGCGTCCTCCTCTTCGGGCAGATCACGGCGCTCAAGGAGACCGTCACCAAGAGCGGCAACCGCATGGCCTTCGCCACCCTCGAGGACATCGACGGCACCGTCGAGCTGACGATCTTCCCCGAGCCCTTCCGGCTCGCCGCCGACGTCTTGCGGGCGCGGGAGCCCATCCTGGTGCGCGGCCGCGTGGACGACGGCGACAAGGGCCGCGTCATTCTCGCCGAGGACGTGCGCCCGCTGGAGCGGGCCCTCGAAGACGCGGCGGGGCGGGGGATGGAGCGCGCCGCCGCCGCCGTGCCGACTGCGGTCCGGCTGCGGGTGAGACCGAGCGGTGACGTGCAGACCGCGCTGAGCGCGCTGCGCGCCGCCTGCGCGGCATCGCCCGGGACCGTACCGCTCTTCGTCCATCTCCTGCTGCCCGCGCACGAGATCGTCGTGCGAGCGCGGGGCGTGATGGTCGAGCCGTCGCGCGAGCTGTGCGAGCGGCTGGAGGGGCTGCTGGGCGCGGGGGGCGTGGTGGTGGAGCATGCCGGACGCCCTTGACTTCGAGAAGCCGCTGCTCGCGGTGGAGACGCGCCTCGCGGAGCTGCGCGCGCAGGATCAGACGCCGGGCACGCGGGAAGAGATCGCCAAGCTCCAAGAGCGGCTGACCCGTCTCGGCCAGCGCATCTACGCCGGGCTCACCCCGTGGCAACGCACCCAGCTCGCGCGTCACCCGCGGCGCCCGCACACCCGCGACTACTGCAAGCTCCTCTTCGACGACTTCATCGAAGTCCACGGCGACCGCCTCTACGGTGACGATCCCGCCGTCGTCGGCGGGCTCGCCCGGTTCGAGGGCCGTAGCGTCGTCGTCATCGGTCACGAGAAGGGACGGGAGACCCGGGAGAAGATCGCCCGCAACTTCGGGATGCCGCACCCCGAGGGCTATCGCAAGGCGCGGCGGCTCATGTATCTCGCCGAGAAGTTTGCCAAGCCGATCATCACCTTCATCGACACGCCCGGCGCCTACCCGGGGATCGGCGCCGAGGAGCGTGGACAGGCCGAGGCCATTGCCCGCAATCTGCAGGCGATGTCGGGACTGCGGACGCCGATCGTGGCGGTGGTGACGGGCGAGGGCGGCAGTGGCGGCGCGCTCGCGATCGGCATGGGCAATCGGGTCCTCATGCTCGAGCACGCCGTCTATTCCGTGATCTCGCCGGAAGGCTGCGCGGCCATCCTGTGGTCCGACGCCGCCAAGGCGTCCGAAGCCGCGGCCCTGATGCGGATCACCGCGCCCGACCTGTTCCGGCTCGGCGTCATCGACGGGATCGTGCCCGAACCGATGGGTGGCGCCCATCGCGACTGGGAGGGGGCGGCCGCCCGTCTCCGCGAGGCGCTGCGCGGCCAGCTCGCCTCGCTCGCCGATCGGTCGGCGGGCGCGCTGGTGACCGAGCGGTACGAGCGGTTCCGGCGAATAGGAGTGTTCGAGGAAGAGCTCGAGCCGCGCGCCTAGGGCTGGGACTGGGCGCGCAGGACACCCTCGGCGGCGTCCTCGTCGGTGATCAGCGCGTTCATGAAGTGGCCGCGGAGCGCGCCGAGCACCGCATCGACCTTCGACCGGCCCCCCGCCACCGCGATGACGTGGCGGTCTTCCCGCCGCGACAACGCCTGCAGCCGCCCCCCGTCGACCGAGAGCACGCGATGGGTGAGCACGCGCAGCTCCGGGCGGTCGACGATCTGCCCGTTCGAATCGAACGGCTGGTAGTTGATCTCACCCACCACCCCGAGCTGGCGCAGGCGCTTGACGCTCACGCCGTAGGACTCGGCGAGCGCGCAGAACCCCGGCGTCTGCTCGACGATCTGTCCGATGCCGCAGAGGGCGATGTGGACGTCTTGCGCGGCCTCGAAGATCCGGCGCACGTCGGGGTCGCGGAGCAGCCGGCGCCGCTCGCGCTCGATCTCGCGCACGGAGGTCAGGTGCTGCACGGGCAGGGCGTACGCGCTCACGTGCGGGCGATACTTCGCCGCCATCATGCCGACCATGGTGTTCGGCGAGATGTCCACCATCTCCAGGTTGCTCTCGCCGGAGAGGGGATAGAGGGTGAGGTCCCGCACCCGGCGCTCGTGGAGCGACCGGATCGTCTGGTAGAGCGTGTAGCCGCAAGACAGCCCGACCCGCATCCCGTTGCCGACGATCTTCTCGAAATACGCGGCCGCCGCCACCCCGAGCTGTTCCTTCACGTTGCCCCGGCCCCCGGACGCGATCACGACCGCGTCGCGGAGGCCGAAGCGTTCCGCCAGCGCCGTTTCCAGCTCCTGGGTGCGTGGGAGGTCCAGTTCGACACGCACGAGCCCATCGTCGAAGGCGCGCTTGAGCAGACGGGACACGGTCGCCGCCGACACCCCGAGCGTCTCGGCAATGTCTTTCTGGCTGCACCCTTGGCGGTAATACAGCTCCAGGCACTGGACCATCTGGCGGAGCTCGCGGGGCCGGTGAGAAATTAATTTCATGGCCGTCAATATCTTGCTTGACCTGGTCCAGTCTACGTCGCTATTCTTTTCTTCGTCACGCGAGTTTTACTTTTACTCACCGACCAAAGGAGGCAGGTATGGGCGTCAAAGGATACGGGCCGTCCCCCGGGCAGAAGCCGACGCCGCTCACCGAATATCACCAGTCGAAGGACGAGCTGGCCGGCCTCCCGCAGACGCTCGCGGAAAAGATTCCCGTCACCAACACCCCCAACATTTTCTCGTACCGCTCTTACATCTTCTCGAAGAACCCCGCCCTCGTGCAGCGCTACATCAAGGCCACCAAGGCCGACGTGGGCGGCGTGGGCGGCCACGTCGTCGCCGCCGACGAAGTCAAGTCGATCATGGCCAAGTTCGTCCTCGAGAACAATAGCTACCGCGGCGAGCCGATCTTCACCTCGCTCATCGTCACCCACACCGGCGACGACTGCGCGGTCACCGGCATCATGGCCGAGACCGTGGACATGGGCGTGGTGGACGAGCTCATGTGGGACGCGCTCCAGGAGGGCGCCAGCAAGGCGGCCGAGCTCGGTCTGTACGGCCCCGGCCAGGACCTCGTGGCCGACGCCTTCACCGGCAACCTGCGCGGCGCCGGCCCCGCCACCGTCGCGCTGCCGTTCCCCGTGCGCAAAGACAACCCGTCCCAGACCGTCCTCCTCTCCTTCGCCGACAAGACCGAGCCCATGGCGTTCAACCACTACGCCACCGGCGCCTACATGCTGCCCCGCTTCAACACCGGGCTCATCATCGCCGCCTCCAAGATGAAGCGCGGCTACCTCTTCGACATCGTCGACCTCGACACCAAGGCCCAGGCGGTGGAGGCCGGCGCGCATCCTCGCGACCAGAAGGCGCTCGACGCGAAGATGGAGGAGCTCGCCAAGGGGCTGCAGGAAAAGGTGATCACCCTGGGCGCGCCCGAGGACCTCTACGATATCGAGGGCCTCACGCGCTCTTCGCGCTTCGTCGTCGCGCGCATCTGGAGCCGCAACGACAAGGGGGAGAAGGACCAGCTCGGCTACATCTGCTCCGCGGAGCGGCTGCACAACATCAAGACCAAGAAGGGGTTCACCTACGGCGGCAAGGACGATCCGGTGCTGCTCGGCTTCTGCCAGGGCGATTGGCCGGCGCCGGGCGAGATCACCTCGCCGTGGGCGACGGCGCCCATGGTGGCCGGTGACTGCCGCGGCAGCCACAACCTGCACATCCTGCCGCTGCCGATCAACTCGCAGACGTCGTACTGGTCGGGCCCGATCCTGTCCGCCGTCACGCTGTCCTGCAACATCCACACGGGTCGCATCGGGGCCATCTCCGACCAGTTCGCGCTCGGCACGCCGTGGGACGAGGTGCGCCGCACCGCCTCGCAGCTGGCCATCCAGTTCCGTCACGCGCACGGGGTCAAGCAGCCGGCCACGCTGCACGAGGACGAGCTCGAGTACCAGGAAGGCTGGAAGGAGCGGCGGGCACGCCTCGAGCGCCAGTTCGAGTGGAAGCCGCCCCTGACGTTCGGCAGTGGCAACGGTAACGGCCATCGCGCCGACGGCCACGGCGCCGGCCGCCCGCAGGCAGCGGCCGGCCGCACCGCGGGTCGGCCGGAAGAGATCGATTGAATACATGGGGGGCCCCGAGATGGCCCCCCATACCCCCCTTCCGCTCGGAAGCGCCCCGGGAAACCCGGGGCGCTCCGTTCGTCTACACATGAGGGGCCCCGATATGTTCCCGCACACCCTCTGAGCGGGCGGTAGCGGACCGCGAAACAGCGCGGGGGACGGCGGCGCCGACGGGTGCGGCCATCTCTCGCGTCCGGTCAGATCGGCCGAACGATCGGTGGCGGTGCCCAATGTTGGCGCTGGTTTGACTTCGCTTCACCCCGATGCTACGGTCGGGATCGAACGCGCAAGTGCGCGACGCTGCATGGCGAAACTCCATCTCATCACGTACGGCTGCCAGATGAACGAGTACGACTCCGAGCGCGTGGCGGGCCTGCTGCGCGAGGAGCAGTACGAGCTCACCGACGACGAGACGCAAGCCGATCTCATTCTCCTCAACACCTGCGCCATCCGCGAGAAGGCCGAGGACAAAGTCTTCTCGAAGCTCGGCGAGCTCAAGAGCCTCAAGCGGCGCAAGCCCGACCTCCTCGTCGGGGTGATGGGGTGCATGGCGCAGCTGCACCAGGCGGAGATCCAGCGACGCGCGCCCGTGGTCGACCTCGTCTTCGGCTCACCCGCCATCGCCCGTGTCGCTGAGCTGGTGGCGCGCGTGAAGCGCGAGGGCCGTCGCGTGCTCGAGACCGGCGAGGCGCCGCTCGTGAAGCTCACGGCGCGCCCGGCCTCGGCGTCGCGGCTCAAGGCCTACGTCACGGTGATGGAAGGCTGCGAGAAGCACTGCACGTTCTGCGTGGTGCCGGTCACGCGTGGCCGCGAGCGAAGCCATGCGCCGGCGGCGGTGGTCACCGAAGTGCGCGAGCTTGCCCGCGAGGGCTGCCGTGACGTTACGTTGCTGGGGCAGACCGTGAACGCCTATGGGCGCGACCTCACCCCGCCGACCGACCTGGCCGCGCTGTTCGAAGCGGTGAACGACGTCGACGGCATCGCCCGCATCCGCTTCACGACGTCCAACCCCTACAACCTGACCACGCGGCTCATCCGGGCCATCCGCGACGTGCCGAAGGTGTGCGAGTACTTCCATCTCCCGCTGCAGTCCGGATCCAACCGCATCCTGGACGAAATGAACCGCGGCTACACGCGCGAGCGGTACCTCGAGCTCATCGCCGAGTTGCGGGAGACGGTCCCGGGCATCGCGCTGTCGACGGACCTCATCGTCGGCTTCCCGGGCGAGACCGAGGCCGACTTCGAGGCGACGCTGGCGATGGTGGAGCGCATCGGCTACGACAACGTCTTCGTCTTTCGCTATTCACCGCGTCCGGGCACGCCGGCCGCGGCCATGCTCGATCAGGTCCCGGCGGAGGTCAAGGCGCGGCGAAATGCGGCGCTGCTCGGCGTCACCAACCGGGTGGCGATGGAGCGCAGCCGGACCCTGGTCGGCCGGACCGTGGAGGTCCTCGTCGACGGCGCCGCCAAGCGGGACGCCGGCGAGCTGGCCGGCCGCACGCGCTGCAACCGCGTGGTGAACTTCCCGGGCGACGGCCGGGCCGCCGTGGGCGACGTCGTACAGGTGCAGATTACCGAGGCGCTCCCGCACAGTCTGCGCGGCGGCCTCGTGCGAGATCCGGAGGAGAGCGCATGTTTGTCGAGATGAAGGTCCGCGGCCTGGCGCTGGATCCAATGTCCAACATGCCGATCATCATCCTCCGCGACGAGGAGGACAAGCGCTCGCTGCCCATCTGGGTGGGAATCTTCGAGGCCAACGCCATCGCCCTCGAGCTGGAGAAGATCGCCACGCCCCGGCCCATGACCCACGACCTCATCAAGAACATCCTCGAGACGGTAACGGCCAAGCTGCTCAAGATCGTGGTCACCGACCTCAAGGAGAACACGTTCTTCGCCGTCCTCCATCTGCAGCTGGGCGACACCGAGTACACGGTGGACTCCCGACCCTCCGACGCCATCGCGCTCGCGCTGCGGGCGGCCGCGCCCATCTACGTGGACGAGGAAGTCGTGCGGAAGGCCAAGACCCTCGACGTCGCCACCAAGGAGACGGAGACGGCCCAGGCCGACGATCCCGAGCAGGTCAAGGAGTGGCTCGGGAAGCTCAAGCCGGAGGATTTCGAGAAGTTCAACAAAGCCTAGCGGGCGGGCCGGGTGCGCGTCGCGCTCTTCACCAACAACTACATGCCGTTCTGTGGAGGCGTCACCATCTCGGTGGAGACGCTCCGCCAGGGGCTCGAGGCCGCCGGCCACGAAGCGTGGGTCTTCGCGCCCCGCTTTCCGCGCGCCACCGACGTCGGCCCCCGCATCGTCCGCTACCCCTCGTTACCGGCCGGAACCTATCCGGAGTTCGCGCTCGCCGTCCCGTACGGGCGCCGGATCGCCCGGCGGGTGGCGAACCTCCGCTTCGACGTCTTCCACGCGCACCATCCGTTCCTGCTCGGGCCGACCGCGCGACGGCTGGCCCGCCGCCAGGGCCGGCCGCTGGTCTTCACGTACCACACGCGCTACGAGAAGTACGCCCACTACGTGCCGTTCAAGCGCTCGCTGGTGGAAGCGCTCGCCGTCCGCCTCAGCACGCGCTTCGCCGCGCGGGCCGACGCCGTCCTCGCGCCGTCCGCCATCCTCCGTGACGAGCTGCGCGCGCGCGGCGTGCGCGCCCCCATCGCGGTGGTGCCCACGGGGGTCGACGTCACGCGCTTTCGCCCCGGTGACCGGGAGGGCGCGCGCCGCGCCCTCGGCCTCGGCGCCGACGAGCGCATCGTGCTCTACGTGGGCCGGCTCGATCGAGAGAAGAGCGTGGACCGGATCCTGAGCGCTTTCGAGCGCGTTGCCGGCACCGTGCCGGGGACACGGCTGCTGCTGGTCGGCCACGGCACCCAGGCCGAGCAGCTGCGACGGCGGGCGCACGCCTCGCCCGTCGCCGCGCGTGTGCGGTTCGACGGAGTCCAGCCGCATGCCGAGCTGCCGCCGTACTACCGCGCCGCCGACGTCTTCGTGTTCGCCTCGGAGACCGAGACCCAGGGCCTCGTGCTCGCCGAGGCCGCCGCCTGCGGCTTGCCCGCGGTGGCCGTGAGCGCGCCCGGTTGTGACGAGGTCGTCCGCGACGGCGAGACCGGCCTGCTCACCAAGGTGGATGCCGCGGCGCTCGGCGACGCCGTGATTGGATTGCTGCTGGATACGGAGCGCCGCGCGGCGATGGCCGGTCGCGCGCGGGAGATCGCCGAGCAGCAGTTCGACGTGCGACTCCAGATCGAGCGGACGCTCGCCGTCTATGCGGAGGCGATCGCCGCCGCCGGACGGAGCGTCCGCTGAGTGACGGTGCGCCCCGCATCCTCCGCCTCGTCCTCCGCGCGCCGTGGGGAACACCCGGCGGCCGCGGCCTGCTCGCCTCCGACCCTCGCGTGCGTACGCTCGTGCGGGTGCTGGTAAGCTATCCCGACGTGCGCCACGTCCTGCCCGACCGCGTGAGCCTCGACCCGGCCGCCGACGCGCGCGTGCTGGACACGGTGGCGCGCTTCCTCGAGCGTCAGCAGTGGCTGGTCTCGTCGGTGTTGGTGGAGTAGCCGTGAGGAATCCCGGCGAGGCGCACACGCGGATCGCGAAGGAGATCCTGGGCGAGAAGGCGGCGGCGCTCGGCCGGGCCGGAGAGCGGCTCGAGGCGGCGCTGCGCATGGGCCTGCGCCGTCATGCGGTGGTGGACGCGCAGTATCCGGAGCCGCCGGTGCTCAGGGACGACCCCGGCACGTGATCTGGAACCCCGACGCGGAAACGGCGACGGCCGCGACACGCCGCGCGCGGCAGCTCGCGCGCTTGCGCGACACCGTGGCCTGGGCCCGCGCGCGGGTGGCGTTCTACCGCGAGCGACTGCCCGCCGAGCCGCCGCGCGACCTCGACGGCCTGCACGAGCTGCCGTTCACCCGCAAAACCGATCTGCGCGAACACTATCCCTTCGGGCTCTTCGCCGTCCCCCTCGGCGAGGTCGCGCGCGTGCACGCCTCGTCGGGCACGAAGGGCAAGCCGACGGTGGTCGGCTACACGCGCGCCGACCTCGACGTCTGGCGCGAAGTCATGGCGCGCGCCATGCTCGCGGCCGGCGCGCGGCCGGGCGACGTGCTCCAGATCGCGTTCGGCTACGGTCTCTTCACCGGCGGGCTCGGCTTCCACGACGGCGCCGAGCGGATCGGGATGACCGTCGTGCCGGCGTCGTCCGGCAATACCGCACGCCAGGTGCTCTTGCTTCGCGATTTCCGTCCGGCCGGGCTCGCCGCGACGCCGTCGTTCGCGCTGCACATCGCCGACACCCTCGCCGAGCAGGGCCTCGGCGCCGGCGAGCTCGGTCTGCGCTATGGGATGTTCGGCGCCGAGCCGTGGACCGACGGCATGCGCCAGGCGATCGAGCGCGGTCTCGGCTGCCGCGCCAGCGACGTCTATGGGCTCTCGGAGATCATCGGGCCCGGCGTCTCCGGCGAGTGCGAGGCGCGCGACGGCTTGCACGTCGCCGACGATCACTTCCTGCCCGAGATCGTCGATCCTGCCTCCGGGACGCCGCTGCCGCCGGGCCGGGAAGGGGAGCTCGTGCTGACCACGCTCACCAAGCGCGCGCTGCCGATGATTCGCTATCGCACCGGCGACATCACGACGCTCGAGGTGAGTCCCTGTCGCTGCGGGCGCACCTCGGCCCGGATGGCCCGGATCAAAGGCCGTTCGGACGACATGCTGATCGTCAAGGGCGTGAACCTCTATCCCTCGGAGATCGAGCGCGCCCTGCTGGAGGTGACGGCGCTGGCGCCGCACTACCAGCTCGTCGTCGATCGCACGGAAACCCTGGCCCGGCTCGAGGTCCACGTGGAGCCGGCGCCCGCCCTCGCCGCCGAGTGCGGAGCCTCGTTCGAGCATCCCGCGGCCCGCGCCGTCCGCGATGACGTGGCCGCCCGCGTGCGCAGCGCGATAGGATTGAGTGTAGAGGTGGTGATCGTCGCGCCCCGGACCATCCCACGGTCCGAGGGCAAGGCCGTGCGGGTCGTGGAGCGCGCCTGACGGCCGGGATGGACGAGGAGGCCGGGATGAGCGAGGAACGGTCGGCAGCCATGATGAGCAAGATCAAGAGCGGCATGCGCCTGGAATCGGCGGACGAGATGACGCCCGAGTATCGGGACGCCCTCGTGCACCTCATGACCATGCAGGCGGACTCCGAGCTCGCCGGCGGCTACGGCTACGTGCCCTGGATCACCAAGGCGCCGACGGTCGAGGAAAAACACGTCGTCGCCCAGATCGTGAAGGACGAGCTGCGCCACGCGGCCGTCATGTACGGCCTGCTGGAGGACCTGGGCTTTCCGGTCGACCGCCACGTCCAGGCCCACGACGACGTCTTCACCATGCGGATCGAGGCCACCGCGGACATCGGGACCGCGCGCATCACCAGCGACAAGCGCGTCAACATTTTCTACTACCCGATCGAGACCTGGGCCGACTTCACCTTCTTCAACTTCTGCATGGACCGCGGCGCCGGCCACCAGCTCGAGGACGTGCGCACGTGCTCCTACGGCCCGTGGGTGCGCGCCATCGAGGGCATCTTCAAGGAAGAGAAGTTCCACATCCGCCACGGTGAGTACTGGGTCAAGCGCCTGGCCGGCGATCCCGCCACCCGCGATGAGGCGCAGAAGACCTTCGAGAAATGGTACGTCCGGACCATGAACATCTTCGGCCGTCCCGGCTCGCCCAAGAACGTCCGCTACCGCGCGCTCGGCCTCAAGGCCCGCGACAACGACGACGTCCGCTCTGCCTTCGCCCGCGAGGTCACAGACCTCTGCGCCCAGCTCGGCCTCACGGTCCCGGACTGGAAGCCCCGCTGGGACCAGCTCCCCGAGGAAGCCCACATTCCGGGGTAGAGGCAGCCCGGGCGGCTCCCCAGGCCTCCGCGTCGATCGCACCCGCGGCGATGATTCAGCTAATTGACATAATCTTTCTTATCGGACATCGTCAGGCAATAATATACTTGACTCAGTGACCGCGCAGCCCTACGATCGGGGGCATGGGAAAGACACCGGCCGCTCCCAAGACCCTTCAAGACGCCATCCGCTATTTCACCGATCCCGATACCTGCCTCGCGTTCATGGTGGAGATTCGGTGGCCGGATGGCGTCGAGTGCCCCGCTTGCGCCAGCCGCAACGTCCAGTTCATCCCGACTCGCCGGCTGTGGGAGTGCAAGACCAGGCACCCCAAGCGGCAGTTCTCGGCCAAGGTCGGGACGATCTTTGAAGACTCGCCGCTCGGGCTGGATAAGTGGTTCGCGGCAATCTGGCTGATCGCCAACGCCAAGAACGGCATCAGCTCGTACGAGCTTCACCGGGCGCTCGGTGTCACTCAGAAGACCGCGTGGTTCATGCTCCACCGCGTCCGCGAGGCCATGAAGTCGGGCACCTTTATGAAGATGTCTGGTCGCGTGGAAGCGGACGAGACACTGATCGGTGGCGAACTGAAGAACATGCACCACTACCGCCGTGAGGCCAAGCGCAAGGGCGGTAGCGAGAACTACCGCTTCGGTAAGGCCGTGGTCGCCGGGTTGTTGGAGCGCAATGCGCCAGACCAGAAGAAGACCAGTCGTGTCCATGCCCAGGTGGTTGCCGACGCGACCGCCAATAGCCTCATGCCGATCATTGACCAGCGCATCGAACCGAAGTCGAAACTCACCGGCCACAAGTTCCCGAAGCCGTCGCTCGTCCACAGCGTGATTGATAAGACCGAGGCTTACGTAAAGGACCGTATCCACACCAACGGCATGGAGAATTTCTGGTCGTTGCTGAAGCAAATGATTAAAGGTACTTACGTCAGCGTCGATGCGTTCCACCTTGAACGGTAGTTCCGCTTCAAACCAGCGGCGTGACCCCAAGGGCGAAAGTGGCCGCTTCCTTCATGTGCTGCGCTCGGTCATGGGACGTAGGCGCACCTACGCAGCCCTTACGACGTGAGGGTCAGAAGAAACGCCAAGGAAGGGGAAAACGCCGATGAGTGAGAAAGCGCCGGAGAAGCCGCCGGAGGTATCGGAGGAGTACGCGCGCTTCAAGGAACTCACGCGCAAGCTCGTCGCTGTGCCGAAGAAGGAACTAGGAGCGAAGCGGAAGAAAAGCCTAGGGAGCGGCCGTGACAATCAGAGGGAAGGTGCTTAGCGGCGCGCCACGTTCCTTCTCTCGACCGGTCTCGCTGAGATACAGCCGCAACTGATACTCGCCAGGGTATACGGGTAGTCCGACAACGTTCACCGTGTTTGTATGGGAAATCGCCGTCATCGTAAATTTCAGATCAATCGAGAACGCGACTCGGCCTGATGGCGTGATGAGTTCGCAAGTTTGGACGAACTCTGTGTCCCCGTCCTCCGCTGTGCGATACCACAGCGTAAATATAGCCCAAGGCGTTGGTGCTGCGGCGTTTTCGGGAATCGGCTCCTCGGGGACGCCGGGCATTCTCTCCGACTTCCATTGCTGGAGCAGCCCGATTAGATGCGCGCTGCGCTGGTTGTCGAGGATGACCTTTTCGCACGGCGCAAATATTAAGAGCCTAGGCATACACAGTATCGACTGCGGCTGACGTCATCTCTGCCGCCGACGGCGGTTGAACCACCACCAACGCACTGACCCGAATCAGCCGGAATCCGTCCGGCATTCGGAAGGGAAACCCAGCTGAAAGGAGTTGTTCATAGGGACTCCAGCTTGGGGGCTGTGGGATAACTCGGCTGTGCCAGCGAGGTCCAGCCTCTACCCAACGGTTCCTCAATTCGGATTGTCTTCGCTCTACCTCTTCCCGCGTTACTCCGAAGTCGTCATATTCAAACTCGGTCCCGCAAGATGGGCAGATACTGAAATTCTTCGGGGGACGCCGCAGACCTCGATATCCGCAGACAGGGCACTTATGCACGAATCCACCTACGGGCGCACTGGTCCAGGCAGTACTGGCGAAAGGTGCGGCCACGTAGCCTGTGAGGCTCGGCGATGTAGTAGGTATAAATCACGTCGCCGAGGTCGCTTATCACGCCAAACTCCATCGTGGCGACATTGTAACGCACCCAGTCTCGCTCAGGTTCAGGCCGCTGGCATTCCTCGACGCCTGGCAACTCCGCCAGTGGGGCGCCCAAGAACCTATCGGCCCGTTCTACATATTCCTCAACGGTGATGACGCCAAGTAAGTCCTTGTGATCCTCAAAATGCTCTAGGGCGTCGCGGTGGTCTATGAATCCACGGGTGTAGCTTGGCATCGGCCGTGAGCATTATCGCCCGGCAAGCCCCCAGCTAGTCTACTGAGTCATCTATCTTATTGCCCCTCGTCAGAAAATGACCCACCTGATTCAGCAGCGCCCATTGCGCTGACATCCGGAAGCGCGGTCCCGGGAGCGCGCGGGGCCCGGGGCCGGATTTCGGGGGGCTTACGGCGTGGCGCCGAGGGCCGCGAGCCGGCCGCGAACGTCGTCGGCGCGGAGGCTTTTGGGGACGTCCTTGAGGATCCGGCGGTAGGTCGCGATCGCGTCGTCCCTCTGGCCCGCCAGCTCTTGCACGCGGCCGAGGTCGACCAGCAGCTCTTCGAAGTGGAAGTCGGTCGGCTTGAGCGGGCCGAGGGCGTCGCGGTACGCCTGGCTGGCGCTCGCGTAGTTCTTCTCGGCCTCCCAGGCGTAGCCGATGCCGGCCCGGGCCATGGTGCGGAGCGTCGGCGACGGGCTCTGGCCCACGGCGATCTGATACGCGGCGCGGGCGCGCGGGAAATCGCCCCCGGCGTAACGCAGGTTGCCGAGCTCGTAGGCGGCGTTGCCGGCGGCGGGCGCCGACGGATAGGTCGACAGTGTCGTTTCGAGCGTTTGGATGGCGGCCGAGCGCGCTTCCGGCAACGGCGGCGCCCCGCGGGTGTCGTGCACGCGAGCCAGCGCCACCGCGTAGGCGGCCATCGCGGCGCTCGTCCGCGAGCTGGACCAGAGCCAGGCGCCGACGCCGGCCGCCGCCAGCACGACCATCACGGTCACGAGGACCACCAGCGCCCGGAGAGAACGCCAGCCTTCCGGGATCGACAGTCGGGGCATCCACGGCCAAGACGTCCAGGCCATCATCATGAATCGATCATCGCAGACGCAGGCCACGGCGGTACTGGCGGCCGCAGCCATGACAGCGTTTCCAGCCGCGGAAAACACGACGGACGAGCCGGCCGCAGTGGGGGCAGCGTTGGTATACGCGCATTCCGTAGATCAACCCGAGACTGATCGCAACGGCCGCTGCACCGAGCGCCCACGAGGGCAGCGAAAGCAGAGGCTCCACGAGTGACCCCTATGCTAGGCAGCTGCTCCCGGAGTGTCAAGCAACGGGAAAGGTCTGATTCTCACGGGCGGCACGGAGGGGTGCCAACCGCGGCGGGGCCGGGACGCGCCCCGCCGCGGGCACCCAAGCGCTAGGAGGCCTGGGCGCCGATGGCCTTGAGCGCGTCCTGAGCGGCCTTGACCGCCTCGGCGTGCTTGCCTTCCGAGTGAAGCTTCTGCGCCTCGGCGGCCTTCTGGCGCGCGGTGTAGGCCGCGTTGTCGAAGCGGTTGCCGGCCGCCGCATTGGCCTGCCCGATCAGCTTCGGGCACTGGAAGGCCAGCACGGGTCCGGCGAAGAGAAGCGTGCCGATGGCGAACATCGCGGACGCGACGATCAGACGCTTCATGGCGTTGCCTCCTCTGAAATGGTGAGCCGCTCGGGAATCCGGATGGCCGGGATTGTAACCCACAACGGCCCGGCGGCGTTCCGTCACGCCGAGACGTCGACGAACACCTCGCCGCCGTCCACGATGACCGGGAAACAGGCCACCTTGACGGCGGGATTGTTCGTGTTCATGCCGCCCGTCACGTCCCATTTCCAGGCGTGCCAGGGGCACACCACGATCGTGCCCTCGAGGTCCCCTTCCCCGAGCGGACCGCCGCGGTGCGGGCAGACGTTGTCGATGGCGTAGAACCGGCCGTCGACGTTGAAGAGCGCGATATCCTTGCCGCCGGCCTCCACGACCCGCCCGGTTCCGGTCGGGACGTCGGCGACGGCGGCGACTCTGACCCGAGATGACTGCGTCACGCTGACTCTCCCTGCGGCGCGCGGTCGAGCGCGCAAGATGGGCCGTTCGGCCACGAGCATCCTGCCCATTTCGCGGCGCCGGCCCGTGTGCTGTCAAGCGCGGCGAGCGACAGGCGTTGTCGGCCTCGGGTCCTCACGCGCATAATGGAACGGGAGCGAGGAGGACACCATGATCTTCCAGCAGTTCCACAACGAAGACGCGGGCTGTCTGTCCTACCTGATCGGCTCGCCGCAGAGCGGAGAGGCCATCGTGGTCGATCCCGCGCGCGATCGGGTGGACGATTACCAGCGCCTGGCGCGCAAAAAGGGGCTGCGGATCAGGCGGATCGTGGAGACCCACACGCACGCCGATCACATCTCGGGTAACCGCGACCTCGCGGCACTCACCAAGGCCCCCATCGCGATGCACGCCAGCGCTCGCGCCGTCTTCGACCACGACTCGCTGCGGGACGGCGACGAGATCGAGCTCGGCGCGATCGTTCTCAAGGTCCTCCACACTCCCGGGCACACGCCCGACAGCCTGTGCCTGCTCGCCACCGACCGCTCCCGCGGCGACCAGCCGTGGTTCGTGCTGACCGGCGACATGCTGTTCGTCGGCGACGTCGGCCGCCCGGACCTGGGCGGCGCGCAGGCCGCCGAGCAGGCGTGGCACAGCCTGCAGACCGTCCTGCTGCGGCTCGAGGACAGCGTCGAGGTCTATCCGGCCCACGGCGCGGGCTCGATGTGCGGTCGGGCCATGTCCTCGAAGTCCGCGTCCACGATCGGGTTCGAGCGGCGGTTCAACCCCGCTCTTCAGGCCACGAGCATGGCGCACTTCGTGGACCAGCTCATGACGGGCTTGCCGCCCAAGCCGCCGTCGTTCGAGATCATCGTGGGCAAGAACCAGGGCGTGATCCCGCTGGTGCGGTCCAAGCCGCGGCCCATCAGCGCCAAGGAGACCGCGGAGGCCGTGGCGGCCGGCGCGTGCGTGCTCGACATTCGCGACTCCGCCGGCTACGGCGAGGCCCACGTCCCCGGGGCGCTCAACGTGTGGATCGACAGTCCCCAGTTCGCCGAACGCGTCGCCCTGTTCGCGCCTCCGGGCGCGCCACTTATTCTCGTCGCGTCGGGGCCGGGCGATGTGGACCGCGCGCTGCCCGGGCTTGCCCGGGTCGGCGTGGACGAGATCACAGGCTTTCTCCAGCACGGCATGGTCGAGTGGCGGAGCGCCGGCCTGCCGGTCGAGGACGTGCCGCAGATCACCCCGTACGACCTGGGCGAGCGGCTCGAAGAAGGCAAGGACGTCGTCGTCGTCGACGTCCGCGAGCTGTTCGAGTGGAACGAGGGACACATCGCCGGCGCCGTGCACGTGCCAATGAGCGAGGCGGGCCAACGCTGGTCGGAGTTGCCGAAGGGCCGGCCCAAGGCCGTGCTGTGCGCCGGTGGCTTGCGGTCGAGCACGGTGATCAGCGCGCTCAAGCGCCACGGACTCACGGGCTGGCTCAACGTGACCGGTGGCATGGCCGCCTGGCAGAGATCCGGTTATTCCGTCGAACGTTGATCGGAATTTAGCCGCTCCAATCTGAGATTCCACATGACGTTGCTCAACGTCGCCGTCGCCATGCTCGGGGTGCTGCTGGAAGCGCCCTTGCCCGTCGCCCTCGTTGCCAACGACGCCCCGGGGATCGTGAGCGGACGCGCCTATCAGGAGCGGGCCCGCCCCACCGCCGCCGACCTTCCCCTTCCCGGGGTCGAAGTCATGGTCGTGCCCCGCTCGGACGCGTTTCTCGAGCGGCTGGAGTCGATCAAGGCCCACGCGCGGGATTCGCTGCAGAATTACGAGACGGCGGCCACGGAGCTTCAGCTCGCGCGCGACGCGTACGAGCGGGAGTTGCAAGCGAGCGGGCGAGCCGGGACCGTCTTCAAGACTGCCGTGAAGCCGGACGGGACGTTCAGCGTCGCGAATGTCCCCCTGGGCAGCTGGACCATCATCGGCGTCAAATCGGTCGTGTTGCGCCAGGACCGCAATCTCGAAAGGAAGCTCGACAAGGACGCCAGCACGTTCATCCCGGTGCCCCGCTTGAAGGCCGTGCGCGACCTGACCATGTGGGTCAAGGACCTGACCGTGGCCTCGGGCGAGCCGGTCATCGTGGAGCTCACCGACCGCAACCTCTGGTTCAGCGGGGTGCTCGAGGAACGGAAGATGCTCCGGCCTGCTCCGCCCAAGAGCGGCGGCCACAAGCGCTAGGACGTGCCCCGCCAGCGCTCGTCTGCGCGCATGCGCGCGAGCCCGTCGTCGAGCGACGGAAGCGCCAGCCCCAGCTCGCCGCGAGCGCGATCGACCCGCAGACCGAGCGCGCGCGGGCGCGAGTGATCGCCCGCCGGGGTCGCCGCGGCGGTCACGAGCCCGGCGTCGAGACCGAAGGCGCGGGCGACGGCGGTAGCGAAGCGGGCCATGCTCACGGGCTCGGCGCCGGGCAGATGCAGCAGACCCTCGACACGGCACTCAACGAGTTGGCCAAGAATTCGCGCGAGATCAACAACATAGATGGGACTACGTAACATGTCGGTGTATCCAGTGACCCGCCGCCCGCCGCGCAACATCCGCACGATACGATCGGCGAAGTTCACGTAGCGGCCCGGCACGGACCAGCCGTAAATCAGGCTGGTCCGCACGACGAGGGACGAGCCGCCGGCCCGGGCGACCGCCTCCTCCGCCGCGAGCTTGGTGCGTCCGTAGGCGGTGATCGGATTTGGCCCGTCGCTTTCGGCGTACGGGCCGGCCGCGCCATCGAAGACCGAGTCGGTCGACAACAGCACCAGGTGGGCACCGATCTCGCGGCTCAACGCGGCGACGTTCGCCGTCCCGACCACGTTGACCTGCCAGCCGGTGTCGGGGTCGGCGGCGACGTCGTCGATCAGCGACATGGCGGCCAGATGCACGACCACGTCGGGGCGGCCGTTGCGACCGAGCACTGCCAACGCCGCGGCATCGCGCACGTCCACGCGCCGATCCGCGGGCTGCACGGCGTGCCCGCCCGCCTGTAACGCGGGGACGAGGGCGCGGCCCAGGAACCCGGTCGCCCCGGTCACGAGGACCCGCATCCGCCTCTCAGAGCCTGTAAGGAAATTTGAGGGACGCCACGGCTCCGCCGCGGCGCTGCCGAGCGCTCGGGATGTCGAGGCGCGCCCCGGGTTTCCCGGGGCGCGGCCGAGCGCTGGGGGGTATGGGGGGCCATGTCGGGGCCCCCCATGTTCTCAGATCGGCCAGCTGGCCAAGCGGGCGCGCGCGCGACGCAGCAGCACGAGCGGGGGAAAGCGATGACCGATCCCCAGCATGGCGAGTGGGATGAGGACGAGCCGGAACGTCACGTACCACCAGCGCCGGTCCCGCAGGGGCGTTGGGACCAGGATCAATCGCAGTCCCGCGCGGCGCAGCAGCGCACGCGCCTGGACGAGCTGCAGGCGGTTGGAGACGCAGACGAGCGCGTCGATTCCACGCTCGCGCGCCGTCGTCGCCACGTTGACCGCCTCCTGCGAGGTGTCGAGAGTCACCGCGGTCGTGAGCCGGGCCGAGCAGACCACGGCGTCGGCGGGAACCCCGGAGGCCACGAGCTTGTCCCGAAGCGTCTGCTCCACCGGTATCGGGTATTGCGCGGACCGCGAGCCGAAGATCCAGATCGGCAGGCCGAGCTCGCGCTGCAGCCGCGCCGCCGCCTGCACGCGCACGTCGGCCTCGTCCGTCTCGGGATACGTGCAGAGCAGCCAGATCACCGCACGCGCCCCCGGCGGGATCATCGGCGCTCGTGCCGGTGGATCAGCCGCAGCACGAGCCGATCCACCACGGCCGGTGCGAACAGATTGAGGGCCAGCGCGAGCCGGCGCCGCACGGGTTGGGCGATCGCCTCGGCGCCGGGCCGGCGAATCACGCGAAGGATCCGGGCGGCCACCTGTTCGGCCGACTCCACGGGGCCGACGAGCCCGACGTGATGGGACGTTCGCCGCACCGCCGCGTCGAAAAACGGTGTCCGCGTCGCCCCCGGCAGCACGAGGCTCACGCGGATCCCGGTGCCGAGCAGCTCGGCGCGCAGCGACTCCGTCAGTCCGACGACGCCGAATTTGGCCGCGCAGTAGGCGCCCACGTACGGCGAGCCGCGCCGTCCCGCCGTCGAGGCGACGTTGACGATGTGGCCGGCGCCTTGCCGGCGCATCACCGGCAGCGCAGCCTTGACGCCGTGAAAGACGCTCTCGAGGTTGACCGCGAGCATCTGGCGCAGGTCGGCCTCCGTGGTCTCCTCCACGGTGGCAAACACGGCGGCCCCGGCGTTGTTGACCAAGACGTCGAGCCGCCCGAAGCGCGCCAGAGAACGCTCGACCGCGTCAACCAGCTCCGCGGCGACGGTGACGTCGGCCGGCACCGCCACTGCCGTTCCGCCGGCGGCTTCGATTACGCGCGCCACGGCGGCCAGCCGCTCCGCCCGCCGGGCGACGAGCGTCACGCGCGCGCCGGCCCGCCCGAGCGCCAGCGCCGTGGCCTCGCCGATGCCGCTGGACGCTCCCGTCACCAGCACCGCCTTGCCGGCCAGGTCAGGCATCGGCGTCGGTCGCCACGCGGGCGTGCGCGCGCACCTCACGCCAGCGGAAGCAGTCGCGCGTGTGGTCGTTCACCATGCCAGTGGCCTGCATGAACGCGTAGCAGATCGTGGGCCCGACGAAACCGAAGCCGCGTCGGCGCAGATCCGCGCTCATCACGCCCGCGGCGTCGGACGTCGCGGGAACCTCGCTCGCCGATCGCCAGGCGTTCTGCACCGGCCGACCGCCGACGAATCGCCAGACGTAGGCCGCGAAGCTGCCGTGCTCCCGCTGCACCTCGAGGAATGCTCGCGCGTTCGCGGCCGCCGCCGCGACTTTGGCCCGGTTGCGGACGATCCCTTCATTCGCGAGCAGCCGGGCCGTATCCCGTGCGGTGAACCGGGCGACCACACGCGGATCGAATCGCGCGAAGGCCACGCGATACGCGGCACGCTTGCGGAGAATCGTCGACCAGCTCAGCCCGGCCTGCGCGCCTTCGAGGATCAGGAACTCGAACAGCCGGCGATCCGAGTGGACGGGCACACCCCACTCCGCATCGTGGTAGCGGATGTCGGGGGCCCCGCGCGCCCATCCACAACGGCGACGAGTGTCGGGAGACGGCGCGGCCGTCAAGGCAGCACGATGAGACGTGGATGCGGCGGCATGCCTGGCCGTCATTCTTGCACGGTTCGCGGCCGGCGGCGCCTTGACAGGCGCGAGGAGCGCCCCCCATCATCACGCCCGTCCCAGAGCATCGCGCAATCCGCGTCCCCGGAGGCATCGATCGGACATGGCCACCGACGACGTCATGCAGGTCATCGAGCAGGTGCGCGCGTGGATCGAAGGCGCGCAGCGCGTGGTGGCGCTGACCGGCGCCGGCATCTCGACCGATTCCGGGATCCCGGACTTCCGCGGCCCGCAAGGAGTGTGGACGCGCAATCCGGGCGCCGAGAAGATGTCGACGCTCCAGCACTACATGGCCGACCCCGACGTCCGGAAGCAGTCGTGGCAGAGCCGGCTCGAGTCCAAGGCGTGGCTCGCCGAGCCCAACGCCGGCCACCGCGCGCTGGTGGCCCTCGAGCGCCGCGGCAAGCTCGACACCCTCATCACCCAGAACATCGACGGCCTGCACCTGCAGGCCGGCTCGGCGCGCGAGCGGGTCGTCGAGATCCACGGCACCCACCGCGACGTCGTCTGCCTGTCGTGCGGTGATCGGGCGCCGATGGAACGTGCGCTCGATCGCGTACGGGCCGGTGAACACGATCCAGCCTGCCGGACGTGCGGCGGCATCCTCAAGGCCGCGACGATCTCGTTCGGGCAAGGCCTGGTGCCGGAGGACCTCATGCGCGCCGAGCAGGCAGCCCGTCGCTGCGATCTCATGCTCGCCGTGGGCAGCACGCTCTCGGTCTACCCGATCGCGGGTGTGGTGCCCGTGGCCAAGCAGAGTGGGGCGCGCGTCGTGATCCTCAACGCCCAGCCGACCGAGATGGACTCCATGGCCGATGCGATCCTGCGCGGCTCGATCAGCGAAGTGCTGCCCCAGCTCATCGGCGAGCGCTGAGCGCGGCTCGCCCCGAGTCAGAGGGTGTAAGGGAATTCGAGGAGCGCCACGGCTCCGCCGGGGCGCTCCGAGCGCTGGGGGGCATGGGGGGCCATATCGGGGCCCCCCATGGCACTCAACTCGGCTCGACGATCTCGACGGCGAGATAGGCGTCGCCGGGAGGACCGCCGGGCACGCCGCGGCCCTTGCCGCGCAACCGCAGCCGCGTTCCCGCCCGGATCCCCGGCGGAATGCGCACGAGCACGTCGTGCCCGCGCTGGCCGGCGGCAAGCGTGACACGCCGGGCGCCGCCCGCCCGCGCCTCGGCGGCCGTCAAGTGCAATGGGACCGTGATGTCGCGGTCCGACGCGGTGCCGACCGCGGTCGCGGTCGTTGCCGAGAGGCCGAGCAGCCGACGGCCGACGCGCACGAATCGTCCCACCAACCCGGCCGCCTCCGGCAGCGTCTCGGGAGCGCGCGGTGGCATGCTGGGGGCGGCCGTCGCCCGCACCGCGGCGCGGAAGAGGCGGAACAGCGCGAGGACGGGCATGAGCGGCGAGACGACGACGACGGCGCCCGTCACCACGGTACGCCCGCCGAACAGCGTCTGGTGGAAGGTGTGGCGGTCCACGCGCATGCCCATCCGCTCGAACTCCCGGGCCAGCTCCTCGAAGACGGCGCTGGCGCGGGGATCGGCGAACAGGTCACGGAACACGGTGTCGCGATTCGGGCGGAAGTCACCCGCCGTGCCGTGCTTCCGGACAAGGTCGTATTCCCGGCGCTTGGCGGGATCGATCAGGATCGCGTAGGCTTCGCTGATCTCCTTGAACCGGTCGCTCGCGGTGGGGTCCTGCTGGTTGCGGTCGGGATGCCACCGCAGGGCGAGCTGCCGGTAGGCCTTGCGGATCTCGTCCTCGGTGGCCTCGGGGCTCACCGCGAGGGCACGGTAGTAGTCGACGTCGAAACGCGAGCGCGGCGCCATCGGCTCCAGGATACCAGCCACCCCTATGGCATCAGGGGCTCGCATCGACTGGAACGACCGGGCGACGGATTGACGTGGCCGCGGCGTCCGCGATCGTCTCCGCCCTGCACGTCCTGGCCCTCGCCCTCGGGCTCGCCGCCGTCTTCCTCCGGGACGCGCGCTCAAAGCGCCGCTCGACGATCGCGGCATCGCGCGCGTGTTGGCCGCCGACAACGTGTGGGGCATCGCCGGGCTGCTCTGGATCACCACCGGGCTCTTGCGCGCCTTCGGTGGCCTGGAAAAAGGCGCGGCGTTCTATCTCTCGTCACACCTCTTCTGGACCAAGATGGCGCTCTTCGTCGCCGTGCTCTTGCTCGAGATCCTGCCGATGGCAACCTTCATCCGCTGGCGCATCCGCCTCGGGCGCCGCCAACCGCCCGACGTCAGCGGCGGGCGCCTTCTCTACACCCTCAACCACCTCGAGCTCGCCCTCGTGGTGGTGATCGTCTTCGTCGCCGCCTTCATGGCCCGCGGCTAGTTCACCTTCCGCTCGCGGCCAGCCCAGTACGGCTCGCGGAGCTTGAACTTCTGCAGCTTGCCGGTCGCGGTTCGGACCAGGCTCTCGCGCACCTCGACCGACGTTGGGCACTTGAAGTGGGCCAGGCGGCCGCGGGCGAACTCGATGAGCTCGCTCTCGGTCGCCCTCGTCCCCGGGCGCAGCACGACCAGCGCCTTGATGGTCTCGCCCCACTTCTCGTCGGGCACGCCGATGACGGCCACCTCGGCCACCGCGGGGTGCTGGTAGAGACAGTCCTCCACCTCGATCGACGAGACGTTCTCGCCGCCGGTGATGATGACGTCCTTCTTGCGATCGGCGATCACGATGAACGGCCCGTCGGTGTGCCCGCCGTCGCCGGTGTGAAACCACCCGTCCACGATCGCCGTCGCCGTCTCCTGCGGCTGGTTCCAGTAGCCTTCGAAGACGTGGTTGGAGCGCGCCAGGATCTCGCCGTTGGCGTCGACGGCCATGCGAACGCCGACGGCGGGTACACCGGCGCGTGACAGGCGGCGGGCGCGCTCGTCGGCCGGCAGGCCGTCCCATTCGGCGGGCGCGCGATTGAACGTCAGCAGCGGCGACGTCTCGGTCAGGCCGTAGATCTGGATGAACTCCCAGCCGAGCTCCGCCTCCACCCGCTCCACCGTCTTCGACGGCGGCGGCGCTCCCGCCACCACGACGCGGACCCGTCCCTGGCCCGGAATGCTCTCCCCGCGCTTCCGCCGCGCGGCGGCGGCGTCGAGCACGGCCGCGATCACGGCCGGGGCACAGTTGAAGATCGTCACGCCTTCGCGGTCGACCCGGCGCAGAATCTCTTCGCCGTCGACCCTGCGCACGATCACCTGCCGGGCGCCGATGGCCGTGACCGCGTACGGCATGCCCCAGCCGTTGCAGTGGAACGTGGGCAGCGTGTGCAGATAGACGTCGCGATCGGACAGGCCGAGGTGCCAGCCGAACGTCACCGCGTTCAGCCAGCAGCCGCGATGCGTGAGCTGCACGCCCTTCGGCTTCGCCGTCGTGCCCGAGGTGTAGTTGATCGACACGGTCGCGTTCTCGTCGGTGACGCGGCCGCGCGGCGAGGCGTTGCGCCGGCCGAAGAGCTGCGCGTCGGTGGCCGTGCCCAGGACGAATCGGTGCTTGAAGGGCAGGCGCCGGAGCGGCTCGTCCATCTCGGGATCGATGAGGCCGACGGTCGCGCCCGAATGCTCGACGACGTAGGCGATCTCTTCCGCGTTCAGCCGGTAATTGACGGGCACCAACGCGCGCCCGTAGACGCTGACGCCGAAGAGCGCGATCAGGAAGCGCGCCGCGTTGGGCGAGACGATGGCCACGCGCTCGTCGCCCGCCACGCCCAGATCGTCGAGGGCGGCGGCCAGGCTGCGGGACATGTCGGCGAACTGCCGGTAGGTCAGTCGACCGAGCCCCCCGCCCGGCGGGTTCGGCTCGTCGACGATGGCCTCGCGGTCGCCGTACACGAGCTCGGCGCGCTCGAGGAAGTCGGCCAGCGTGAGCGGGACGATCATGGTGCGTCTCCCTTCCGTCCGCAGTGCCGGCGCGCAGCGCGTCCGGTGGAAGGATGGTAGACGACCGCGGCCCGGCCCGGCAAGGCGGGGAGAGTTGCGGCGCCCGCCCCGGCTGATCGGGCTCGCCCTCTCGGTGGGCTATGATCGAGGTGGTCTTTCGCACCCGTCGATCGCACGACGGGGCGCGCGAGCGCCGGCGCTCAGCGGCGCGGAGCGCCGGTCGCCACCACGTTGACCTTCACTGCGGTCGCGGCCGCGACCGTACGGTAGAGGGGTCAACGCCCTCGGTACGTCTCGACCAGGCCCTCCGCCTGCTCCTGGGTCACGCCGGCCATCTCGAAGGTCAGCGTGACGGCGGCAAACCGGGTGGGATCGACGTTCAGCCGCGAGCCCTCGATCGTCACGTCCAGGCGAGTGAGCGGGACTCCGGTGTCCTTCGCGTGCCCTTCGATCAGCGTGACGCCGCAGGAGGAGATGCCCGCCAAAAACGCTTCGCCGTTGGTGAACGCGTCGGGCTGCGGGCGTCCCGACGAATCGAGGAAGAGTCGGTGGCCGCGTGCCTCGCTCTGCGCCCGCCCGATCACCCCGCTGCTCGACGACCGCACCGTATCGACCTTCGCGTCGCTCATGTCGGCCTCCCGCCGGCGCGTCGCTGGTGCCGGCGGCCCGATCATGGGCCCCGGCGACCGGGACCGTCAAGCGCGGGATCGTGTTCCCCCTTTCCCACTCGCGGCCGTCGTGATACCCGTGGAGCCTCGCAGCTCATCACACGGAGCCGGAGGAGCGTCGATGATCGTCGACCGATACACCAAGACCGTGCTCACCCTCATCGCCCTGGCCCTCACCGTCATCGCGGTGCGCCCGTGGCTTCCGCCGGCGGGATGGCTCGAGGCCCTCGGGCCGGAGCGGGCGCTGGCGCAGACGCCGACACCGAAATACGAGGTGACGCTGCCGAAGGCGTGGGGCAAGTTCGTCGCTTACAGCAACAACAACCTGCTTCTGGAGGGCCCGGACCAGACCCTGAGGATCGTCGATGTCGAAGGCAAGGCGCCCGAGTACCCGAAGGTCAAGGTGCTCATCCGCTGGCAATAGGGGCGCACCGGGCCGACCGCCCGCGGGGAGGAAGTCGCGATCTCTTGATGCCGCCGATCGGCCTCCTCCTCGGACGCGTGAGCTTCACCGATTTCTTCGTGAGCCTCGACGGGCGCGCGTATCCGACGCTGGCGGCGGCGCAGGCTGGGCACGAGGGGTGCACGGTGGCATAATGCGGCGGCATCGGGAGGAATCCATGGCCAAGAAACTGCTCTTCATCGGCGCTGGCGCCATCGGCAGCTACCTCGGCTCGTTCCTGACGCGGGCTGGCCACGACGTCACCCTGGTCGATCCCTGGGCCGAGAACGTCGACACGATCAACCAGCGCGGGATCAAGGTGACCGGGCCTCACGATCCCTTCGAGGCCCGGCCCAAGGCCGTGCACCTCAACGACGCCCAGCGATTGCCGCGCGACTTCGACATCGCCTTCGTGGCCATGAAGGTCTTCGACACCGCGTGGGCGGCCCAGCTCGCCCTGCGGCATCTCCGGCCCGAGGGCTTCGTGGTGTCGTCGCAGAACTGCTGGCCGGATCCCACCATCGCCGCCATGGCCGGCGCGGACCGGTCGGTCGGGCTCATCATGTCCAAGATCGGCGTGGCCCTCTGGAAGCCGGGCGAAGTCGAGCGCGGGATGGAAAAGGGCGGCTCGAAGGGGCACGACGTGTTCCGCGCCGGCGAGCACGACGGACGGATCACGCCCCGCACCAAGGAGCTGGCCGAGATGCTCTCGGTCATCGACGGCGCGCTGGCCACGGAAAATCTCTGGGGCGAGCGCTGGTCCAAGCTCTGCGCCAACGCCATGGGGAATCCGGTCCAGGGCATGTCCGGCCTCGGGTCCGGCGAGATTGCGTCCAGCGAGGTGGGCCGCGCCATCACGATCCACATCGGCGCCGAATCCGCCCGCGTGGGCCTTGCCCAGGGATTCAAGATCCCCAAGTTCAACGGCGCCGCCGTCGAGCAGTGGGCCGACGCCGGGCGCAAGGAGACCTGGGACGCCCTGGACACCATGCTGACGCCCACGTCCACGAGCACGCGCAACTGGCGGGCGTCGATGGGGCAAGACGTGACGAAGGGCCGGCCGACCGAGATCGACTACATGAACGGCCACGTGATCGCCAAGGGTCGTGAGAAGGGCGTGCCGACGCCGGTGTCGGCGGCCGTGGTGGACGTGATGCACGAAGTCGAGCGTGGCCAGCGCAAGCCCGCGCCGCAGAACATCGGCGAGGTCTTGCGGCGCGCCGGAGTGTGAGGAGACGACATGGTCTACACGCGGATTTCCGCCGACTGTCACATCGACCTGCCCATGCTGCCGCCCGATCTCTTCACGTCGAGCGCCTCGGCGGCCATGAAGGATCGTATGCCGTTCGTCACCGACGGACCGGATGGCCCGTTCTGGACGATGAAGAAGGGCGGCTCGTTCGGGCTGCTCGGCGGCGTCGGACCGGCTGGACAGAAGCTGGTGCCGGGCCAGAACTATCGCGTCGACGTCATGGCCACCACGGGCCTCTACGACGACGTCAAGAACGTCCGCCGGCCCACCGACCCCGCGCTCCGGGCCAAGGACATGGACCGTGACGGTGTGCAGGCCGAGGTGATCTTCGGCATCCTCGGCGCGGCGACCCGACTCGGCGACCACGAAGCGGCCATCGAGATGTTCCGCATCTACAACGACTGGCTGCTGAACTTCTGCCGCCACGATCCGAACCGGTTCATCGGCCTCGCCTGCCTGCCGTACGGCGACATCGACGCCGCCATCAAGGAGGTCCACCGCGTGGCGAAGCTCGGCCTGCGCGGGCTCGAGCTGTCCTGCTCGTGGGACATGGAGCCCATGTGGCACCCGGTCTGGGAGCCGCTGTGGCAGGCGGTGAACGAGGTGGAGCTGCCGCTGCACTTCCACACGTTCCCGGCGGTGCCCCTGAACAAGATCGACGCGCAGACGGGCCTCACCCGGCGCGCCGCGTTCTTCACGGCCGTGTCGAGCTTCCAGATGAACCTGATCAACATCCTGGCCGCGATCATCGGCCGCGCCGTGCTCGAGCGATACCCGAAGCTGCGGATCTCCTTTGGCGAGAGCGGCATCGGCTGGGTACCCTACGCGCTCGACCGCATGGACTTCGAGTGGGAGGACCGGTTCCGTGACCTCGGCCTCACCATGAAGCCGAGCGACTACTGGCGCCGGCAGTGCAAGGCCACCTTCCAGTTCGACCGCATCGGCACCAAGCTGATCGACGAGATGGGCGTCGAGACCCTGATGTGGGGCTCGGACTACCCACACGCCGACGGCGTGTGGCCCGAGTCGTCGAAGTACATCGAGGAGCAGTTCGGCCACCTGCCGGCCGACGTGACCCACAAGATCGTCTGCGAGAACGCCGGGCGCTTCTACGGCCTGATCCGCTGAGCGCGGGACCATGGCGGCCTACCTCGTCGTCGAGGCCTACCTTGTCGTCGAGGTGGACGTGCATGACCCGGCGGTGTTCGAGGACGACCGCCGCCAGGGCCCGGCGATCATCGAGAAGTACGGTGGCCGCTATCGCGTGCGTGGCGGCAAGACCGAGTCACTCGAGGGCGACTAGCACCCCAAGCGTGACGTCGTCCTCGAGTTCCCCAGCGTCGGGCGAGCGAAGCGATTCTCCGACGCGCCCGACTACGCTCCGCTCAAGGCGCTTCGGTTCAAGGCCGCGCGCCCGAAGCTGATCGTCGCCGAAGGCGTGTAGCCCCCCCGGCTCACCGCGTCATCGTCCTCTCCTCAATCGAGCGAGCGTGGCTGGGTTAGAGACCCTGTAGGTGTCGTGTTTCGTCACCGTGAACCGATCGTTCACACGTGTGCCGACCGCGAGGACATGCTGCCACGTTCCTGACACTCAGTGGTAGCACCGCGACGATCCGAAGGCTCGTAACGCCCGTAACTATACAAACTTGCGGGTCGTGACATTTCGAAGCTCTGGCACGCAATTCGCGTGCTCGTACCGCCCCATGAGCCTGCTCGAACGGCAGATCGCGCCGTCCCACGGCACCGGACGGCAGTTCCCACTGCGCCTCGCTGACCGCACGCCGCGCGCCGCGTGACCCCGCGATCCCCGCCCGCTTCACGCCGTTCGCGCGCCGGAGACGTCAGGCACCGTCCTCGGCGCACCGCCCGGAATCGCACGACGAGATTTGCACTCGCTTCGGGGGCAAGGAGGAGCACATGACAAGAACAAAGCTGGTGGTGATGGCAGCATCCATCCTGCTGGTGGGGAGTGTGGTCGGCGTTCTTCACGCGGACTTCCACGCGGCGGATCCCGGCGTGCGGGGTGGTCCGGCAGGCGCCGGCGGTCCGCTGCCAGGCCTGAGCGCGGGCGAAAACAAGCTGTTCCTGGCCGGGCAGGCGGACTTCAACGAGACCGAGGGGATCGCCGACGGGCTCGGCCCGCGTTTCAACCTCGACAGCTGCCTCGGTTGTCACGCGCAGCCGGCGAGCGGCGGAACGAGCCCCGCTCACAATCCTCAGTTCGACATACCCGCGACGTTCACGGGCAACGCCGTTCCCTTTTTCGTGACGCCTAACGGTCCGGTGCGCGAGGCGCGCTTCAAGTTCAAGCCCGACGGGACGCCGGACGGAGGCGTGCACGCGCTCTTCGTGATCAGCGGGCATCCGGACGCCGCCGGCTGCCACCTCACGCAGGAGAACTTCCTCGCGCAGTTCCACAACAGCAACCTCGTCTTCCGCATTCCCACGCCGACCTTCGGAGCGGGGCTGATCGAGGCGATTCCCGAGGGCACGATCACGGGCAACCTCGCGGCCAATGCGGGTCTGAAGGCTGTGCTCGGCGTCTCCGGGCGTCCAAACCGCAGCGGCAACGACGGGACCATCACCCGCTTCGGCTGGAAGGCCCAGAACAAGTCGCTCCTGATTTTCTCCGGCGAGGCCTACAACGTCGAGATGGGCATCAGCAACGAAGCGTTCCAGCAGGAGCGTGACGAAACGGTGAACTGTCAGTTCGCGACGGTGCCGAACAGCGTCACGACCACCGACCCGGACGCGCCCGCCACGCGCGCGGACACGCTCAGCTCCATCGAGAAGTTCGCGTTCTTCATGCGGTTCCTCGCGCCGCCGACACCGCAGGCACCGTCCGGCGCAACGGCCGACTCGATCGCGCACGGCGGCGTGATCTTCCGGAGCATCGGCTGCGCGCTCTGCCACACGCCGACCCTGACGACCGGCGACTCGCCGATCGCAGCGCTCAATCACAAGCAAGCGAGCTTGTTCTCCGATCTCGCATTGCACAACATGGGTCCCGGCCTCGCCGACGAGGTGAGCCAGGGCGGCGCGGGTGCCGACGAGTTCCGCACGGCGCCGCTCTGGGGTCTCGGGCAGCGCATTCACTTCCTCCACGATGGTCGCACCAGCGATCTACTCCAGGCGATCCGGGCCCACAAGAGCGCAGGGAACGGTAAGTTCCGCGGCTCGGAGGCCTACGCTGTGATCAACATCTTCAACGCGTTGCCCGAGGCCCAGAAGCAGGACGTCCTGAACTTCCTCCGGTCGTTGTAGCTCCCACCAGTAGCCGGGCGCGGCGAGCTCGCAGCCGCCCGCCCGACTACGTTCGACCGCTACGGTAGCGGGATGCCGCGACGGGCGAGCTCGGCGTCGAGATTCAGCGGACGAGTCCCGACCGAGGTGCCGTTCAAAACGGTCCAGAAGATCTCGAACTCGAGGCCGTCGGGGTCCTTGGCGTAGAGGGACAGGCTGACGCCGTGGTCGGAGGAGCCCACGAGCGCGCCGGCGTCGATCAGGCGGCGGCGCGCCCGCACGAGGTCGGTGATGTCGCCGACTTCCCAGGCGGAGTGGTACATGCGCGCCACGCGCTCGTTGGGGGCCGCCACGCCCGTCTGCTCGAACAGGCCGAGGTTGTGGTCGTCGCCGCTCCCGGGGATCTTCAGGAACGCCGCACCCGGAAACCGCCGCTGCACTTCGAAGCCCACCACGTCGCAGTAGAAGCGCGTGCTGCGCTCGACGTCCGAGACCCAGAGCACCAGGTGCTGCAGCCGACGCAACCCGAGGGCGTTGGTGACGACGCTCATCGTCGCGTTCCGGACGGTTCCTCGACGCTGACCGTGATGGCGACGCAGGCGATCAGCGTGTCGGAGCCCGGCACCCGCAGGCCGCCGGCGACGGGGCGAACGGTCACTTCACCGTGCGGCAGCTCCTTCCGCACCCGCTCGACGTCGACCTTGGTGGGATCGGGCACGCCGACGGTGACGTCGACCAGCATCTTGCCGCCGCGCTCACGGACGTCGCGGAAGAACGGAAGGCTCGAGTGGCGGATTGCGTCCGAGACCGCCCGGCAGGCGGCCGTGGTCGCGTCCTCACCGTGCACGTCCACGCCCATCCCGTACTCGAACACGTAGGGCTTCGCGCTCATCGGCCGTTTCCTTTCTCGCGCAGCCACGGGTGGTCCTGCGTCTTGTGGGTCCAGAGATGTCGGGTCGTGTCGGCGCCAGTCATGGTCGCTCCCCCGGCAAGAGTATAATCCCGGCGGACGAAGGGCCGGGGAGCCAGCGACGTGCCGAAGGTCAACGAGCACTATGCCAATCTGAAGGCGAGCTATCTGTTCGCCGAGATCAAGCGCCGGACGCAGGCGTTCCGCGACGCGCACCCCGAGGCCCGGCTCATCAACCTCGGCATCGGTGACGTCACCCAGCCGCTGCCGCCGGTGGTGATCCAGGCCATCCACGACGCCGCCGACGAGATGGCGCGTCGCCAGACCTTCAAGGGCTACGGCCCCTACATGGGCTACGACTTTCTCCTCGCGGACATCGCCGCCCACGACTACGCCACCCGGGGCGTCACGTTGAAGACGGACGAGATCTTCGTCAGCGACGGGGGCAAGAGCGACAGCGCGAATCTTCAAGAGATTTTCGCCCAGGACTGTACGGTCGCGCTGATGGACCCGGTCTACCCGGTCTACGCCGACAGCAACGTGATGGCCGGGCGCTCGGGTCCCGCCGATGACACCGGCCGCTACCCGGGCTTCGTGTACCTGCCCTGCACCGTCGACAACGACTTTCAGCCGGCACTGCCCGACCGGCGCGTGGACCTCATCTACCTCTGCTACCCGAACAACCCCACCGGCGCCGTGATGACCCGGCCGGCGCTGCGGCGCTGGGTCGACTACGCGCGCGCCCACGACGCCACGATCCTGTACGACGCCGCCTACGAGGCCTACATCCGCGATGCCGACGTCCCGCACTCGATCTACGAGATCGACGGCGCGCGCGAGGTGGCCATCGAGTCGCGCAGCTTCTCCAAGAACGCGGGGTTCACCGGGATGCGGCTGGCGTACACGGTCGTCCCCCACGAGGCGCGGGGACGCACCGCCGCGGGCGAGACGATCAGCCTGAACCAGATGTGGCTCCGGCGCCTGTCGACCAAGTCGAACGGCCCGCCCTACATCATCCAGAAAGCCGCCGCGGCGACCTACACGCCCGACGGCCAGAAGCAGGTGCGCGCGCTCATCGACTTCTACATGGACAACGCGCGGATCATCCATGACGGCTTGTCCGCCGCCGGCCTGCGCGTGCATGGCGGCCGGAACGCGCCGTACCTCTGGGTGCGCACGCCGACCGGCGTGTCGTCGTGGGCGTTCTTCGACACACTGCTCAACGAGGCGCACGTCGTCGGCATGCCGGGTTCCGGCTTCGGACCGAGCGGCGAGGGCTACTTCCGTCTCACCGCCTTCGGCGCCCGCGAAGACGCCGAGCAGGCCGTCGACCGGATCAAGACGCGTGTGCGCCTCGGCTAGCCCGCGGCTAGCCCGGCGGTTAGCCCGGACTATTCGGCGAACGCTCAACGCGTTCGCCGACCGGGGGGGGGGGGGGCGGGCGGTGGGGTGGGGGGGGGGGGGGCAGCGCCCACCGCGGGCCGGAGCAACCACCCCCGGGGCGCAAACAAACACCGGGGGGGTCGGGGCGC
>JBGPXN010000302.1:0-3018 GCA_041492755.1 Methylomirabilia bacterium
GCAGGGTGATGAAAACGGGCCATCTGCGTCGTTGGCTCCTCGCTCCTCCCTGCGACGTGGCCGGGCCACGTCTCAGTCGTCGCTCGTCGCCGCCTAGCATCTGGCCCGTTTTGATCACCCTGCGCGCGCAACGGTCTCACCGTGGCTGACGGGCTGCTCGACGTCCGGGATCTCCGCACGTACATCTACACGCGCAGGGGGGTGGTGAAGGCGGTCGACGGTGCGACCTTTGCCGTCCGCCGCGGCGAGACGCTCGGCATCGTCGGCGAGTCGGGCTCCGGCAAATCGATGACGTGCCTGTCGATCCTGCGTCTGGTGCCGGAGCCGGGCGGTCGCATCGTGGGCGGCGAGATCGTGTTCGACGGCGAGGACCTGGTTACCAAGAGCCCCGAGGACATGCGCCAACTGCGCGGGTCGCGGATCGCGATGATCCTGCAGGACCCGATGGCCTCGCTCAATCCCGCGTTCACCGTCGGCGAGCAGATCGCGGAGACGCTGCGCCTGCACCGTGGGCTGCGCGGCAAGGCGCTCGACCAGCGGATCCTTGAGCTGCTGCGCCAGGTGCAGATCAGCGACCCGGAGCGGCGCGTCCACGCGTACCCCCACCAGATGAGCGGCGGGATCCGGCAGCGGGTTGCCGGCGCGATCGCGATCTCCTGCCAGCCCGACCTCCTCATTGCCGACGAGCCGACGACCTCGCTCGACGTCACGATCCAGTCGCAGTACCTGCGCCTGCTGAAGGAGATCCAGGCCCAGACGAGCCTCGCCATGATCTTCGTCACCCACGATCTCGGGATCGTGGCCAAGCTGTGCGATCGGGTCGCCGTCATGTACGCCGGACGGATCGTCGAGACGGGCCGGACGCGCGACATCTTCAACCACCCGCGCCATCCCTACACCATCGGCCTGCTGAACTGTCTGCCCACGCTCCGCCCCGGGCGCGAGCCGCTCGCCGCGATCGAGGGACAGCCGCCCGATCTCGCCAGCGTGCCGGCCGGCTGCGCGTTCGCCGCGCGGTGCTCGCTGGCCGAGGACCGGTGCCGGGAGACCCGTCCATTGCTGGAGCCGGTGGAGTCGGATCACCTGGTGGCCTGCTTGCGCACGGCGGTGACAGGCAATGGCGCGCGCAAGCCCGCGGCAAGCGTGAGCGTGACGGCGGGGCCCATGGTCGAGCCAGCGCCCACGGAAATCATCCTCGAAGCGCGCGACCTCCAGAAGCACTTCCCCGTGCGCCGCGGGACGATCCTCGGCCGCACCATCGGGACGATCAAGGCCGTCGACGGCGTGAACTTCGTCCTGGGCCGGGGCGAGACGCTCGGCCTCGTTGGCGAGAGCGGGTGCGGAAAGACGACCACCGCGCGACTTGTGCTCCGCATGGAGCAGCCGAGCGCCGGCGGCATCTTCTTCCGGGGGCGGGACGTCCACGCCCTCGGCCGCGACGAGCTCCGCGGCTACCGGCGCGCGGTGCAGGCCGTCTTCCAGGATCCTTACAGCTCGCTCAATCCCCGGCTTCTGGTCCGCACGACCGTCGGCGAGCCGCTACGGCAGACGCAGCCGAACCTGGCGAAAGCCGAGGTCGCGGAGCGGGTCGTGGAATCGCTGGTCAGCGTGGGGCTGCCGGCCCGCGCCGCCGACAACTTCCCCCACGAGCTGTCGGGGGGACAGCGCCAGCGCGTCGCCCTCGCGCGCGCGCTCACGACCAGCCCGGAGTGCATCCTGCTCGACGAGCCGGTGTCCGCGCTCGACGTCTCGATCCGGGCGCAGGTGATGAACCTGCTGCGCGAGATCCAGGACCGGACCGCGGTGAGCTATCTCTTCATTGCCCACGACCTCGCCGCGGTGAAGTATGTCAGCACCCGGATCAGCGTGATGTACCTCGGCAAGCTCGTGGAGACCGCCAGCAGCGAGGAGCTGTACGCGCGCCCGCTGCATCCGTATACCCAGGTGCTGCTCAGCAACGCGTTGCCCGCGCACCCGGATGACACGCGCGAGGAAGTGATCCTCAAGGGCGAGGTGCCGAGCGCGTTCAATCCGCCGTCGGGCTGTCGCTTCCATCCGCGGTGCCCGCATGCGATGCCCGTCTGCGCGGAGGTCGAGCCGCCCCTGCGCGATCAGGCGCCGGGACACCTCGCCGCGTGCCATCTGTACGAACAGTGACGCGCTGAAACCCGACGCAATCGAACCTGACGCGCTCGTATGAGCCCTGACGCGCCGACCGAGAAGGAGACCGACGTATGAGCCAGAGCCCGGACCCCCACGCGCGCACCGAAGACCGCGACGGGATGCGCATCACCTGGCACCAGCCGATCGCCATGGAAGACGGCATCGTGCTGCGCGCCGACGTGTTCCGGCCGATCCCGGACGGCCAGTACCCGGTGATCCTCTCCTACGGCGTCTACGCCAAGGGCCTCGCCTTTCAGGACGGCTACCCGAAGCAGTGGGCGAAGATGGTCGGCGACTATCCCGAGATCATGAAAGCGTCGACCGGCAAGTATCAGAACTGGGAGACCACCGACCCCGAGCGCTGGATTCCGCACGGCTACGCGGTGGTGCGCGTGGACTCGCGCGGCGCCGGCTGGTCACCGGGTTTCCTGGACCCGAGCTGTCCCCGCGAGATCGACGATCTCTCCCTCTGCATCGAGTGGGCGGGCACGCAATCCTGGAGCAACGGCAAGGTCGGAATGGTCGGCATCTCGTACTACGCCAGCAACCAGTGGCGCGTGGCCGGCAAGCATCCGCCGCACCTGGCCGCCATCATTCCCTGGGAGGGCCAGAACGATCGGTATCGTGACTCCGGCTACCACGGCGGCATCCTGAGCCAGTTCCAGGAGCGCTGGGCCAAGCACCAGGTCTCCGCCGTGCAATACGGTTTCGGCGCGCGGGCGAAGAAGAACCCGCTCACCGGCGAATCGATCGCGGGACCGGAGACGCTGTCCGACGACGAGCTGCGCAAGAATCGCATCGACGTCTACGAAGAGCTCAAGAAGCATCCGCTCGACGACGAATGGCATCGCGGGC
>JBGPXN010000083.1:0-19158 GCA_041492755.1 Methylomirabilia bacterium
ACAGCTTCACCTACGCGAAGTACGGCCGCGCGGTCCTCGAGCAGCCCGGGCAGTTCGCCTGGCAGGTCTTCGATGCGAAGGTGCTCCACCTGCTACGCCCCGAGTACGGTATCCAGCGCGTGACCAAGGTGCGGGCGCAGACGCTCGAGGAGCTGGCCGCGAAGCTCGAAGACGTGAACGCCGAGGGCTTCCTGCGTACCGTGCGTGCCTTCAACGCGGCCGTGCGCGGCGACGTGCCCTTCGACCCATACACGAGGGACGGCCGCGGCACCGTCGGCCTCGAGCCCGCGAAGTCGAACTGGGCCAACCCGATCGACCAGCCACCCTTCGAGGCGTACGCGACCACCTGCGGGATCACCTTCACCTTCGGCGGTCTTCGCGTCGACGGGGACGCCCAGGTGCTCGATCACGATGCGGCCAAGATCGCGGGACTCTACGCCGCCGGCGAGATGGTCGGCGGGATCTTCTACTTCAACTATCCCAGCGGCGCCGGGCTCGTCTCGGGCGCCGTCTTCGGCCGCCTCGCCGGCGCCTCGGCCGCGCGCAGTAGTGAGAAATAAACCCAGCCGTAACGAACTCAGGAGGAGATCACCATGAAACGCCTGTCCGTCATCACCATGGGGCTGCTGGTCATCGGGTTGACCGTTCTTGGCTGCGCATCCATGTCTGGTCAGTCCGACACAGGCTGGATCACGCTCATTGACGGTACCACCGGCCTGGACAACTGGAACCGCATCGGCGACGCCAACTGGAGAGCGGAGGATGGCGCCATCGTGGCCGACAAGGGCAAGGGAGGCTATCTCGTCTCGAAGAACTCCTACAGGGACTTTCAGATCCGGGCGGAGTTCTGGGCGGATCACACCACGAACAGCGGCGTCTTCATCCGCTGCACCGATCCCAACAAGATCACCGCCACCGACGCCTACGAGGTGAACATCTACGACCAGCGCCCCGACCCGTCCTACGGCACCGGGGCGATCGTCAACGTGGCCAAGGTCTCGCCCATGCCCAAAGCCGGCGGCAAATGGAACACCTACGAGATCACGGCCAAGGGCTCTCAGCTGACCGTCGTGCTGAACGGAGTCCAGACCGTCAATATTCAGAACAGCCAGCTCGCGCAGGGACCGTTCGCCCTCCAGTTTGGCAATCGCGCCAACGACGCCCCCGGCGGCGTCATCAAGTGGCGCAAGGTGCAGATCAAGCCACTGTAGGCTGGGCGTGGAGCACAGCCGACGGCCGCCGAGGTGGCGGCCGTTGGCGTCGGTGCATAACAGGCGGCGCTTGGAGAGAATCGAGTCCGGATCCCACGGGCCGTGGCGGCTCGCTCTGCCCCCGGATGCGGGCCCGACTGGTGAGGTGATCTGTGACTATCGCGCCGAAGGAGGCACGGGCGCCGGAGGCTCGTAGGTCAGCCCGAAGATCGTGTCCGTCAACCAGCGACGGAATCCTTCGTTGTCGCTGAACTGCCTGAACAATTCGGTGTCGTCCTTGAGCACGGCCGTCATGACCCGGCCCAGCGCCTTGTCGTGCTCGATGCGGGCATTCTGCTTGACGGAGCTCTTCTTGGCATTCTGGTAGGCCGTGTCCGCGGCCACCCGGCTCGGGATGTCCTCGGTGATGAGCTTGTGCACGCGGTCGGCGTCGCTCCACGGAATCTGGACAGATCCTCCTCCACAGGCGCGGGCAGCCTGAGCACGAGGAAGCTCAGGAAGATGGAGAGATTCTCCCACGCGGCGTTGGTGTAGGCCAGGATCGAGGCCAGGCGGGGGTTCGGCCGCCAGGGGGTTGGGCCGGCGGATTGTGTACTATCGCTGTGTTTCGCTCGTCTGGGAGGTGAGGACATGCCCATACGTCGAGGAGAGGAGTATCTGGAGAGCCTCAGGGACGGGCGCCGCGTGTGGCTGATGGGCGAGCGGGTAGAGGACGTCACCACCCACCCCGCGCTGGCCGGGTGCGCTCGCAGCGTGGCCGCAGTCTACGACCTGCAGCACGACGTGGCGCACCACGAGTTGCTGACCATTCCATCGCCCAGCACGGGCCAGCCCGTGAGCCGCGCCTATCTGCAGCCCCGGTCGGTAGACGATCTCGCGCACCAGCGGCGTATGTACGAGTGCCTCGTACGCCGGGCGGGCGGCGTCGCGGCCCGCTTACCCCAGCATCTGGCGACGGTTGTGCTCGGGCTCTACGATGTGCGGGAGCTCCTGGGCCGGGAGGACCCCGCCTTTGCTGAGCACGTGGCCCAGTATTTCGAGTACTGCCGCGAGAATGACCGCAGCGTAGCCACCGTTTTCAGCGATCCCTTACATCACCGCAATCACCCGGTGTCCAAGCAGGAGCCCTTGCGGGTCATGGCACGGCGTCCCGACGGTATCGTCGTGCGGGGGGCCAAGGGAGTGGGGACGCAGGCCCCCTATGCCAACGAGCTTCTCTGCATGACGGCGCCACGGCCCGACCTCACGCCTGAGCAGAGTGTGTACTTTGCAGCGCCGGTGAATGCCGAGGGCATCCACGTCATCTGCCGCGAGCCGCTGGCGTCCTCCAATCCAGCGGACCATCCGGTCAGCCCATCCTGGGATGAGATGGACGCCATCGTGGTGTTCGACGACGTATTCATCCCGTGGGAGCGGGTCTTCTATCTGCGGCGCTCCCCGGCTCTAGATCTCGCCTTCGAGGCGCGACTGTTTCAGGGCGCCGTCGGTCTTGGTCCCTGGTACGTGCTGGTGCGCATGGCCGTCAAGGCTGAGGTGTTGCTGGGCATCTGCGCCGCCATTGCCGACTCCCTGGGCACCACCACACAACTACAAGTTCAGACGGTCCTGGCTGATGCCATGGTCTATCTCGAGACCCTGCGGGCGTTCATCCAGGCCGCCGAGGCGAATCCGGTCCGCTCACCGTCCGGCCTGGCCCTGCCCAACCCGACGATGGCGCTGGCGGCGCGGATCTTCGCGATCGAGCGCTATCCGAGTCTGCTGCAGCACATCCGGGAACTCTGCGGCCCAGGCCTCCTGATGGCCCCGGGCCAGGCCGATCTGCACAATCCCGACATCGGCCCCCACCTGCATCGCTATTTTGTTGCCCGCGATGAGGGGGCGCCGGAGCGCTTTCGTCTGCTCAAGCTGGCCTGGGAGTACGCCTGTGACTCCTTCGGCTCCCGCCAGCTCCTCTTCGAGATGTACAACGTGGGCAGTCTCGCCACCAATAAGCAGCGGCTCGCGAGCACCTACGATACGGGCCCTTGCGTCGCCCTGGCCAGGGAGCTCGCCGGCATTGCCGGGCCGGCCGCTCGCGGTGGTGGCCAGGCGGCGTAGGCCAACAGGACCACGGGACGCGGTCACGGCAGCGCGAAGGCGACGACGTGGTCGCCGCGCTTGGTTTTGAAGAGCGCGTGCCCGCCGGCGAGCCCCGCTGGTGCCTCGGGCATTCCGACAGCTCGGGCGTCGTGCCGAGCGGCACCTCCCAGCGGACGTCGCCGCTCGTGAGATCGACGGCGTCAATGCGCTTCGCCTTCGACGGAGTCGACGACCTCCGGGAGGTCTCGTTCCAACCGCTTGTGTCCTGAGGGGTGCATGTGTAGCCTTATGTGTAGACAGGAGGCTCTACATCATGGGGCAGACGACGGTCCGGGTTACGGAATCGACGCGAGCGCTGCTCCGGCGCCTCGCCGCCGCCGAAGGGCGACCGATGCAGATCATCATCGCGACGGCGCTCGAAGCCTACCGGAGGGAGCGATTCCTCCGAGGGGTCAACGCCGGCTATGCCACCCTGCGCGAGGATACGGCTACCTGGGCGAGGGTGACGGAAGAGCGGGCTGTCTGGGACCGCACCCTGCTGGACGGACTGCCGGCCGAGACGGTCGAGACACGGCCGGGCAAGGTCGGCCCGCGCCGCCGGGGACGTGGTCACGGACGCTGAGATGGTCGCTCCCCGTCGAGGCGAGGTGTGGCTGACCGACTTGAGCCCGGTCCGAGGCCATGAACAGGCAGGACGACGACCCGCCCTCATCGTATCGGACGACCTCTTCAATCAAGGTCCGGCAGGGCTCGTCATCGTTCTGCCGATCACCTCGACGGTGCGCGGAATCCCTTCTCACGTCGAGGTCGTGCCCCCGGAGGCAGGTCTGAAGGTCAGAAGCGCCGTCCTCTGCGAGGGCGTGCGGTCGATCTCCACCGACCGGTTGCATTCGCGCTGGGGACAGATCAGTCCCCGGACCATGGTCGCGGTCGAGACCGCCCTCCGCTTCCTCATGAGGCTGTAGTCCAATCCCGGCAAGTTCACCGAGCGCGGCCTGGCCAGGCGCTCCGAGCGGTCCTTCCCCATGGCGTCGAGCCTGACCGCGGAGTGGCGTCGCCCTGGCCCGGGAGCTCGCCGGTATCGCCGGGCCGGCCGCTCGCGGTGGTGGCCAGGCGGCGTAGGCCAACAGGACCACGGGACGCGGTCAGGGCAGCGCGAAGGCGACGACGTGGTCGCCGCGCTTGGTTTCGAAGAGTGCGTGCCCGCCGGCCGCGATGACCACGAACTGCTTGCCGCTCCGCGACCAGTAGGTCATCGGCGTCGCCTGGGCGCTCGCGGGCAGCTCCGCCTCCCACAGCACCTTGCCGGTCTCGACGTCGAAAGCGCGCAGCGTGGTATCCCGGGCGGCGGCGATGAACACGAGCCCGCCGGCGGTGGTGATGGCGCCCCCGAGGATCGGCGAGCCCCACTGGCGCGCCTCGGGCACCTCCGACAGCTCGGGCGTCGTGCCGAGCGGCACCTCCCAGCGGACGTCGCCGCTCGTGAGATCGACGGCGGCCAGCGTGCCCCACGGCGGCGGGTGGCAAGGGAAACCGGCGGGCGACGTGAGGAGCTGAATCCGCACGAGGTACGGCGTCCCCCCCTGGGGCCGGTACTGCCGCCGCGTCTGCGGCGACATCCTCGTCTGCTCGCGCTCGAACTGCTCGCGCGGGATCAGCGTGATCACGTACGGAAGGTGCGACAGGCCGGCGATCATCAGCCCGCGCGTGGGATCGTGCGAGAGGGCGCCCCAGTTCACGCTGCCGCTGCCGGGGAATACGATGGTGCCTTCCAAGCTGGGCGGCGTGAAGATGCCCTCGTACCGGAGGGCCTTGATCTGCTCGCGGCACGCGTCGCGCTCCCCCGGCGTCATCCCCCACGCATCGTCGGGAGTGAGACGGGCGGCGGCGAGCGGGCGCGGCCGCACGGGGAAGAGTTGCGTCGGCCACGCTTCCTCGCCCGGCACCGTGCTCTTCGGCACGGGGCGCTCCTCGACCGGGAAGAGCGGCGCGCCGGTCTCGCGGTGCAGGACGAAGAGGTGCCCCATCTTGGTGCCGACCACGACGGCGGGCACCCGAGCGCCGTCGCGCACCACGGTGACGAGGCTCGGCTGAGCGGGGACGTCGTAGTCCCAGAGATCGTGATGGACCACCTGGAAGTGCCAGACGACCTCCCCTGTGGCCGCGCGCAGCGCCACCACCGAGTTCGCGTAGGCGTTGGCGCCCAGCCGCTCGCCGCCGTAGAAGTCGGGGCTCGGGCTGCTGGTCGGCGCGAAGATCAGGCCGCGCGCGGCGTCGACCGACATGACCGACCACACGTTGGCGGCGCCGGTGCGGCGCCAGCTCTCGCGGGCCCACGTGGCCGCAGCGGGGTCGGAGGCTCGCGTGGGGATCGGATCCCAGCTCCACCGACGCGCGCCGGTGCGGGCGTCGTAGGCGCGCACCACGCCGCGCTCGACTTCCACCGCGCGGTTGCCGCCGATGGCCGAGCCGACCACCACGAGCCCGCTCACGATGGCCGGTGGCGACGTCACGTGGTAGCACTGGCAATCCTGACCGATCGTGATGCCCTCGGCGAGGTTGACCTGGCCGCCGCGACCGAAATCAGCGCACGGCGAGCCCGTGGCCGCGTCGAGAGCGATCAGCCGGGCATCGATGGTCCCCACGAAAACGCGCCGGCGACACGCACGGCCGGTGGTTGCCGTGGGGTCGAGCCAGGTCGAGACACCGCGTGAAGTCAGCAGGGCGAGGGTGCCGTCGCGGTCGATGTTCGGGTCGTAGGTCCAGCGTTCGGCGCCCGTCTCCGGGTCCAGCGCGATCACGCGACCGAACGGGGTGCTCAGGTAGAGCGTGCCGTCGACGACGATGGGCGTGGCCTCGAAAGCCGCCCGCGCGCTCGCCACGCCGGTGCCCGTGTCCTCGCCCGTCCGGTACGTCCACGCGACGCGTAGCCGGCCGACGTTGCCTCGATCGATCTGCGCCAGCGGGGAATAGCGGGTGCCGCCGGGGTCGTTGCCGTAGGTGGGCCAGTCACCGTCGACATCCTGACCCCAGGGGAGCCCCGCGATACAGCCGCCCAACACGATCGTCAGCGCGAATGCGGGCACCTGGTGACGCCACCGGCGGATCGTGCGTGGCATGCCTGATCTCCTCAGCGCCCGGGTCGAAGCGCCGGCCGCCGAGGGTGGCTCGACGGCCGTCGGGGGTTGCAGCGTACTTCGTTCGCGTGACGCGGTCGGCGGCTAGCCCCGACCGTTGTGAGTGGCGCGATACCGGGCGTTGTGCAGCACGCGGGCCGGGTAGCTTCCCGTGTGCGTCCCCTTCTCGAGCAGCACTTCCCGGATACAGCAGCCGGACGAGGAGATCGGTTACTCCACGATCGCCTGGTAGACGAGGCTGCGCACGGTCTCCTGGTAGTGTCGCCCGAGCGGCGCCTGCAGCATGGAGACCACTACCATCTGCTCCTTCGGGTCGGCCCACCAGTACGTCGTGAATGCGCCCGGCCAGAAGAAGTCGCCGGGAGAGCCCGGGATGGCCGAGAGGCCTTTCTCCTGGCGGACGGCGACGCCGAGGCCCCACGTGTACGCGGGCCCGGCGAACGTGAAGAGGCCGCGCGAGATCTTGCCGAGATGATCGGACGTCATGTACTCGACGGTCCGCGGGCCCAGCACGCGCGCGCCGTCGAGGCTACCGCGATCGAGCAGCATCTGGGCGAAGCGCACGTAGTCGCCGGCCGTCGCGTTGGCGCAGGCGCCGCCGCACTCGAACTTCCTCGGCACGGTGGGATCGGAGAGCGTGTAGGCCGCGCCCGTGTCCGGATGGCTCTTCAGCGGCTGCGCGACGCGCGCCCGCTTGTCTGCGGGCACGGTGAAGTGCGTGTCGGTCATCTTCAGCGGCCGGAAGATCCGCTCCTCGAGGAACGCGCCCAGCGGCTTCTGCGCCACCGCTTCGACGACGAGGCCGAGCACGTCGGTCGACAGGCCGTACTCCCACACGGTACCCGGCTGGTGCACGAGCGGCGCCTTCGCGAGCTGCTCGATCAGCTGCGCGCCCGTCAGCGTCATCGACGCCCTCGTCGACGACTCCGGATACGCCTTGTAGAGGTCGGTCTTGCCGCGGTTGCCATAGGTGAGGCCGGACGTGTGCCGCATCAGGTCCTGGATCGTCATCTCGCGATCGGCGGGCACGGTGGTGAGGACGGTCTTGCCCGTCGCGGCATCGACCCTCTCGACACCGACCTGCGGCTTGCCGAGGGCGGGCAGGTGCTTCGACACGGGGTCCGACAGGAGCAGGCGCCCCTCCTCGTAGAGCACGAGCGCCGCCACCGTCACCATCGGCTTCGTCATGGACGCCAGCCGGAAGATCGTGTCGGACGTCATCGCGAGGCCCGCGTCCTTGTCGCGGAAGCCCGCGACCTGCACGGTGGCCACGCGCCCCCGGCGCGCGACGACGACGACGGCGCCGGGGATGCGGCCTTTCTCCACGTCGGCGCGAAGGATCTGCCCGATGCGGTCGAGGCGCTCGGACGACAGCCCGACCTGCTCCGGCGTCGCGGACGGCAACCCGGCGGCGCCGGCAACGCAGGCCGCCACAAGAACGAGGATCAGCATGGCGAAGATTGCGAATCGCTTCGGCGTGTCGGTAGTTTTCATGGCGCAGAGCATAGCGCCGTTGCCACGCCGTGGCGACTAGGGTTTCGCGCCAGCGCGTGATCCCGCGCGACGAGAGGGCGAAAGGGATACGGCAGCCTCAGCACCTGCTGGGCATGGCGGCGACATAGCTGGACCGGCTGTCCGCCTCGAGTGCCGCGGGCGACAACCGGGTTCCCGAGGTGACCCGCCAACGGCCGCCGAGGGTGGCTCGGCGGCCGTCAGGGCTGCAACGCATTCTCTTTCGCGCGACGCGGGCCGGCGGTTTAACCCCGGCCGTTGTGAGTGCCGTGATACCGGGCGTTGTGCAGCACGCGGCCTGGGTAGCTCCCCGTGTGCGTCCCCTTCTCGAGGAGGACCTCGCCATTCACCACGGTGTAGTGGATCCCCTCGGCCAGCTCGCGCATACGCCAGCCGTTGTTCGGGAAGTCGTGCACCACGTCTTCCGTGACCGGCTGCACGGTGTCGGGATCGAAGACGACGAGGTCCGCCGCCATCCCCGGTTGCAGGAGCCCGCGATCGTAGATGCCGAAGGCGGTGGCCGAGTCGAAGGTCAGCCGGCGGACGGCCAGCTCGAGCGGCATGATCTTCTTCTTCCTCACCCAGTGGCCGAGCAGGCGGGTGGAGTTCGACACGTTCGAGTGAAACTGCACGTGGGCGCCCCCGTCGGAGAGGCCGACGACGGCGTAGGGGCTGCCGAGGATCTGCGCCACGGCCTCGGTGTCGGTGTTGTTCTCCCCGAGGGTGAACACCGTGTTCAGCTCCTCCTCGACCACCAGGTCAAGGAACGCGTCGAGCGGATGCTGGCCCCGGGCCTTGGTGATCTCCGCCATGGTCTGGCCTTCGAGGCCGCGGTTCTTCGGGAGCTGAGGCTCCTCCACGATCATCAGATCCCAGCGCTTGGAGAAGATCGAGTCCGCATGGAGCGGGGCGTCGACCTCGACCCGGAGCTTGGCGCGGACCTCGGGATCGCGATAGGCGCGCATCTTGTCGGCGTCGGAGCCCTGGAGGATCGGCAGCCAGGTGGGCATGCTCCGGAACACCTGGCAGTTCTTCATCGTGAACCGCTGCACGACGCTCCCCGGATTGCACAGCGGCACCGCCCGAATGCCCTGGCGGACTGTCTCCTCGACGTGCGTGAGGTGCTGCCGCCACCGCCCGGGGTGTCGCGCCTGTTCGACCAAGGTGTTGTACATGACCGGGCGGCCGCAGGCCTGGGAGATCCGGCTCAGCAGGCGATCTTTCAGCTCGGGGTTGGTCCCGCCGCCGCACTGGATCACGCCCGTGCCCACCTCGCGGAGCACGTCGGTCAGCGCGAAGAGCTCCGACTCCGGCGCGCAGGCCGCGGGAATCCGCGTTCCCGCGATGTCGAAGTGGTTCATGTTGCGCGTGATCGAGAGCCCGAGGGCCCCCGCTTCCAGCGCCTCTCGCACCACGCGCCGCATCACTTCGAGCTCGGCGTCCGTGGCCGGACGCTCCGAGCAGTCCTTCCCCATGGCGTAGAGCCTGACGGCGGAGTGGCCGACGAGCGTGCCGACGTTCACTCCGAGCCGCTGGCCGACGGCGCTCATGTACTCGGGGAACGTCTCCCACGTCCAGGGCACGCCAGCTTCCAACACGTCCATGGGAATCGCTTCGACGTAGGAGAGCATCCCGGCCAGCTTCTCGCGCTCGGCGGCCTTCACGGGAGCGAGCGCCAGCGAGCAGTTCCCGATGATGACGGTGGTGGCGCCGTGGTGACACGAGAAGGTGCAGAGCGGATCCCAGAGGACCTGCGCGTCGTAGTGACAGTGGTTGTCCACGAACCCCGGCGAGACGACCCGCCCATCAGCCTCGATGACCCGCCGCGCGGATCCGTCGAGGCGGCCGAGCTCCACGATCTTTCCCTGGGCCACCCCGACGTCGCCGTTGAAGGCGGGCCGGCCCGAGCCGTCGATGATGCGGCCGTTCTTGATCAGCAGGTCGTAGGGCATGGTGTCGCTCCTCTCGGCGGCTCTCGCTCAGGCGATGCCGGCCGCCGGCCGGATCTACGATCGGGATCGTAGCTCAGGCTCAGGACGCCGACAAGATCATGGCCTACAGACTGACCGAGCTCATTCACGTCGTGGCGCGTCTCGGCATAGCCGACCTCCTCAAAGGCGGGGCAAGAAGCTGTGACGAACTGGCCTCGCGGGTAGGTGTTCATCCTCGCGCCCTCTATCGCGTGCTGCGGGCTCTCGCGAGCAATGGCATCTTTGCGGAGACCAAGGACGGTCCAGATGGCGGGCCTGGGGCGGACTTCTCTACAGCGTGACGACGGGCAAATCTGCGTTCGAGCACATCTATGGCATGACCAACTGGGAGTGGCATGCGCAAAATCCCGACGCCTTTGAACTATTCAGTGAGGGCATGGCGGAACTCACACGAAAGGCGATTCCCGCGATCGTGACAGCCTATGGCTTTGGTGCGCATCGAGAAATCGTCGATGTCGGCGGGGGCCGCGGAGACCTCATTGCGGCTATCCTGAACAATCTCCACATCTCCGCGGCATCATGGTAGAGCTACCCGCGCTCATCGATGATGCTCGACACGTGCTCGAGGCCGCCCGCGTTGCAGCGCGCTGTGAGCTCGTCGGGGGAGATTACCTCGAGTCCGTGCCCAGCGGAGGGGACGCGTACATCCTCAAGAGCATTCTGCACGGGATGGATGACGCCAAAGCCGCGCGGGTATTGGGAAACTGTCGCCAGGCCATGAGCAGTGATGGGCGCCTTTTGGTGATCCAAGCAATCGTCCCGTCCGGGAATGCACCTGCGCGCATCAAAGTGAGCGACATTCTCCACCTCGTGTCTGGAGGAGGCCAGGAGCGTACGGAAGCGGAGTACCGGGCGCTCTTTGACGCGTCAGGCTTCAGGCTGGTGAAAATCCACCCGGCGTCGCCATCGTTCAGCATTCTCGAAGGCGTGCGCTTGTAGTCGCACCTGCCGAGGCGGATTCTTCGCTGACTGTCACTCGCCCACGTGGTCGCCAAGCCAGTTGTTGGTGGCGCCGCCTCAGCAGCAGTTTTCCCGCCTGTAGGTCAGTGCGCGGCAGGGAAGTTTGTGTCGAACTTCTTGCTTATCTCCATTACCTTCTCGCCGGTGAAGCTGCCGCCGGCGGCGAGTTCGGAGATCGCTTGGAAGTAGTGGTCCTGTCCTCCCGGCAGGCTCCAGTCGAGCATGCGCCCCGTCGTGTCGCCGACGTTCTTGAAGCGGTGCACCACGTTGCGCGGAATGAAGACGATCGTGCCGGGGCCGGCCGTTGAGGTCTGGCTACCGACGGTCAACTCGTAAGTGCCCTCGACGATGAAGAATACTTCGTCCTGGCTGAAATGGACGTGGTCGGGCGGGCCTTCACCGGGCTTGTGGTCTGCGATGATGACCGAGATCGCGCCGCCGGTGGCCTCGGTCGTGAGGAGTACTTTCATGTCGAGGCCGAAGGGCTTGATCGCCAGCGCTTGTTCGGGCTTGATAACAGTGGCTTGCAGTCGTGAGTGTCTTGCGTCCATGTTGCCTCCAATTCTTATAGAGGATCACTGCCGAGGGATTCGGCGTGCCCCTGTTTTCGCCTCACTCGCTCACGTGGTCGCCAAGCCAGTCCAGCAGCGCCGGGATGGTGTACGGAAACCCGTCGTAGGAGCAGTGGATGGCGCCCGGCTCGCCGCGCTCGTACAGGATGAGCTGCTTGTCGGTACGCGCCTCGTCGTGGGTGCGCTGGGCGTGCCAGGCGGGAACCAGGTGATCGTCCTTCCCGTGCACGACAAGAAGTGGACACGAGATCTTCTCGACCACGCCCTTCAACGAAAAAGCCTTCAGCCGCTCGCGGGCGTCGTCGAGATCCTTCGCGCCGGTCAGCCAGCGGAGCTGCTCGCGGATCGGCGGATAGGTATCGTAGAGGTCAACGCCGTCGTAGAGGGCGCCGAAGATCGCGCAGGCGCGCAGGCGCTTGTCGAAGGCGGCGGCGCGCGCCGCATAGTAACCGCCGAAGCTGCGGCCGAGGAGCGCGATGCGGTCCGGATCGACCTCGGGCCGGCGCCCCAGATAATCGATCGCGGCGCCGACGGGCACCTCGTAGTCGTGGCGGCTGACGATCCCGCGCCGGCGTAGCGTTTCGCCCTGGCCCGGCATGTCGACGACGAGCAGCGACATGCCGCGCTCGATCGCCGCCTTGCCGCCCAGGAAGTAGAGCTCCTCCTTGAGCACGTCGGCCCCGGCAACGTAGATCAGGCCCGGCGTCCGCCGCGCGCCGCGGTTCGCCGCCGGGTAGAAATAGCCGGGGAGGGTCACGCCCTCGTATGGCACTTCGACCTGCTCCAGCGGCGGCGTGAAGTGACGGCCGGCGGCGCGGAAGCAGGCGATGCAGCGATCGAACGTGTGCACGCGGCGCGCGTCCTCGGGGAGCAGGAAGAACTCGGCCCAGCGGTAGTAGTTGCAGGCTCGCAAATAATGATCGCGCGCGGTGATCGCGTGGCCGCTGGCGTCGGCGTCCCGCCCGAGGCCCTCGATTTCCTCGGCGAGACGGAGCCACTCGCGATACCAGGACTTCTTGTCCCCGAGCGTCATGCGCTCGGCGGCGCGGTAGATCTCGTTGAACTCGCCGCCGCCGTAGATGCCCTCGGCGATGGGACGGAGCAGGTGCCACGACCAGTCGAAGTCCTGCGGCCACATCTTGAACATCACGTCACCTCATTGCCGGGCATCCGGCGATACCGCCGCGCCCGGCCTCGCGTGCAACAGGTCGAAGAGCCGCCTCGGCGTCACCGGCAGCTCGCGGATGGTGACGCCGAAGTCGGCCAGCGCGTCCTCGATGGCGTTGGCGATGGCCGGACCCGGCGCGATCGCTCCGCTCTCGCCGGCGCCCTTGATGCCCAGTTCGTTGATGATCGACGGATGATCGAGGAGCGCCGTGATGATCTCCGGCAGATCGTCGGCCCGCGGCAGCGCGTAGTCCATGAAGCTTCCCGTGAGGAGCTGGCCGCCGGCGTCGTAGACCAGCTCTTCCATCAGCGCGGCGCCGACGCCCTGGGCGACGCCGCCGTGGAGCTGGCCCTCGACGATCATCGGGTTGATGGGCCGGCCGCTGTCGTGGACGGCGACGTAGCGCAGCAGCCGCACCGCGCACGTTTCGACGTCGACCTCGACGACGGCCGCCTGGGCGCCGAACGCCCACGTGACCGTCTTCGGATAGAAGTAGGCGCACGTGTTGAGGCCGGGCTCGCCGGTGGGCGCGAGCACCTTGCTCTTGGCCGCCACCTTCGCCACCTCGCCGAGCGCGACGTGTCGCTCCGGCATGCCGGCCACGTGGAGGCGGCCGTCCTCGAGCACGACGTCCGCGGGCGCACACTCGAGCATCGAGGCGGCGACGAGCGCGGCGCGGCGCCTGAGCTCGCGCGCGGCCTTCGCCACCGCGGGGCCGGCGTTCGCGGCGAGCCGGCTCGCCAGCGCGCCGAACCCATACGGCAGCACGTCGGTGTCCGCGCCGGCGACGGTGACGTCGTCGAACGGCACGCCCAGCTCCTGCGCGGCGATCTGGGCGAAGGTCGTGGCGTGTCCCTGGCCCTGCGAGGAGAAGCCGACGAAGACGTAGACGTGGCCGCTCGGATCGACGCGCACGTTGGCGCCCTCGTACGGCCCGAGCGCCGTGCCCTGGTGATAGCAGGCCACGCCGACGCCGACGCGGCGGCGTCCGTCCGCGCTCGAGGCCCGGCGCGCGCGATGCTCGCGGTACCCGATCAGCTCGAGCGTGTGATCGAAGGCGGTCAGGAAATCGCCGGGGTCGTAGACGATTTCCACGCCGTCCTTGTAGGGGAAGCCGGGCCGGTACGGCATCTCCTCGGCGCGGATCAGGTTGCGGCGACGGATCTCCACCGGATCGCAGCCGAGGCGACGGGCCGCGATGTCGAGCAGCCGCTCCATGACGAAGGCGGCCTCGGGCCGTCCCGCGCCGCGGTAGGCCGCGCTGTACGTCTTGTTGGTGACGAGGCTCTCGCACCGGTTGTGATAGTGCGCGACCCGGTAGGCCGAGGGCAGGTGGACGACGGTGTTGAGGACCGCGGCGTCGTCCTGGATGGTGTAGGCGCCGAAGTCGGCCTCGAACGTGCCGTCGATCGCCACGATGGTCCCGTCGCGGCGGAACCCGACGCGTACGTCGTGGACCTGCTCGCGGTCGTGGCAGGTGGCCACGAAGTGCTCCTGGCGCGTCTCCGTCCACTTGATGGGCCGCCGGAGTCGCCGCGCCACCGCGGGAACGAGGATCTCCTCGGCATAGACCTGCGCCTTGGCGCCGAACCCTCCACCGACGTCGGGCGCCACCACGCGGATCCGCTCCGCGGGCAGCCCGAGCACGTGCGCGATCGCCCCGCGCACGAGATAGGTCGTCTGCGTGGACGTGATCACGACGAGGCCGCCCGTGAGCACGTCCTCGTACGCGAGCACCCCGCGCGGCTCGAGCGGCATGCCGGCGAGACGCGGGTGCCTGAGCCGTTCGTGGATGGTGACGTCGGCGGTCCGCAGGGCGCCCTCGGGGTCGCCGATCGTGCGCTCGGAGATGCCCGCCACGTTGTCGGGCCACGCCTCGTGGATTCGCGCCTCGCCACGCCGCGCCGCGTCCGTGGAGGCGATGACCGGCAGGTCCTCGTAGTCCACGGTGACGCTCTGGAGCGCGTCGGCCAGACGATACGCGTCGTCCGCGACCAGAGCCGCGATCGGCTCGCCCACGTAGCGCACCTTGTCGCGGGCGAGCACCGGCTGCTCGTACTCGCGGAAGTTCTTGAGCTGGCCGTAGGGTGGTATGGGCTCGGCCAGCTCGGGCAGGTCGTCGGCCGTAAAGCCGGTGACCACGCCGGGGTGGGCTCGCGCCTTGTCGAGGAGCACCTTGGCGAGGCGCGCGTGGGCGTGCGTGCTCCGTACGACGCCAAGATGCAGCATGCCGGGCAGCGTGAGGTCGTCGAGATAGCGGCCGCGCCCCCTCACGAGCGGTTCGTCTTCCTTGCGCCTGAGCGATTGCCCGATGACGTTCATCGAATCGACGGCCTATTACGACGACGGCGGAATCCGATGTCAACCCGGGTCGCCGCCGGGCGTGGGCTTGACACGCGGGGCGACGCGATGCTACGTGACGGTCGGGGTGCGATGCGCGCGCAGCGCGGGCGTGCACGGAGAGAGAGGGCGGCCATGGCGATCTGGGACGACGTGATCCCCGAGGCGGAGCGACGGATCTACGCAAAGGGCGGCATGGGTGTGGGGCGGGTCGGCATGGGCGAGCGACCGGCCGTCATCGTGGTGGACATGACCTACGGCTTTGTGGATAGCGCCTATCCCCTCGGCCACAGTCCCACGGGCTATCCGGCTGTTGCCGCGATCCGCCGGCTTCTCGACCACGCGCGCCCGCTCGGCATCCCCATCTTCTATAGCGTGTCCAAGCAGGGAGCCACGCCTTGCGAGGCCGGGCGTTGGAAAGGCGGCGGTGTCACCGCCAATCCCGGAATGCGAGACCCCAAGGCCAACACCGTGGCGGCGGACATCGCCCCGCGGCCGGGCGACGTCGTCATCGCCAAGACGTTCCCCAGCGTCTTCTTCGGGACCGACCTCGCGAGCCATCTGATCTATCACCGGGTTGACACGCTCATCGTCACCGGCATGGTGACCAGCGGCTGCGTGCGCGGCACCGCGGTGGACGCGTTCTCCTACAATTTGCGCGTCATCGTTCCCGAAGAGTGCGCGGCCGACCGCGGCCCCACCAGCCACAAGGTGGCGCTCTTCGAGATCCACATGAAGTACGGCGACGTGCTGCCGCTGGAGCAGGTGATGACCGAGCTGAGCGGTTTGATTTCAGGGGGGCCCCGAAATGGCCCCCAAGCTGTTCAAGCGAAGGGGGCTGACGCCCCCCTCGGACTCCCCCGGCAACGCTCGGGGCGCCCCGGCGAAGCCGGGGCACCCCTCGATCGCGCCATGAAGGAGATGACATGACGGTTCCCCTTCGCTCTCGCGGCGTCCGCCTCGTGGCCGGGTTTCTCGCGCTGACGCTGCTCGCCGTGTCGGGGGCAACGGCGCAGGCGCCGCCCGGCAGCAAGGTCGTCATCAAGTTCTCGCACAACCAGCAGACGATCACGCCGCCCCACAAGGCGGCCGAGATGTTCAAACAGCTGGTCGAGCAGCGCACGGGCGGCTACTACGACGTGCAGATCTATCCCGCGCAGCAGCTGGGGAACTTGCGCGACCAGGTCGAGGGCACGGCCCTGGGCACGATCGAGGTCACGCAGCAGACGCCGGCCACCATCTCGCTGTTCGCCCCGAAGGTCATGGTCCTGGACTTTCCTTTCCTCTGGAACGACGAGGAAGCCATGTGGAAGGTTCTCGATGGCCCTCTCGGCCAGGAGCTCCTCCAGTCGGTCGAGGCCAAGGGGCTGAAGGGCGTCGACTTCTGGAGCTCCGGGTTCAAGAACTTCACGTCCGGCAAGAAGCCGATCCGGACGGCCGACGATTTCAAGGGCATGAAGATCCGTGTGATTCCCTCGCCGCTGCTCTCGGCGCAATACGAGGCATGGGGGGCGAGCCCGACGCCGGTGGACTTCAAGGAGCTGTACACGGCGCTGCAGCAGGGGCTGGTGGACGGTCAGGAGAACCCGCCCGGGACGATCGTGGACGTCAAGCTCTACGAGGTCCAGAAGTACATGACGGAGAGCCGTCACGGGTTCCTGCACTACATCATGGTCTTCAACAAGAAGTGGTTCGACGCCCAGCCCAAGGCGAACCAGGACATCATCGTCCAGGCGATGAGGGAAGCCGGGCGGTGGGAGCGCAAGGCCATGGTCGACCGTGACGCGGACGCCACCCGGCGCATCAAGGACGCCGGCGTCCAGCTCACGACGCTCACGCGCGAGGCCCGCGAGCAATTTCGCCAGCTCTCCCTGAAGGTCCACGAGCGGTTCGCCGACCGGGTGGACCGGGACTACCTGCGCCGGCTGTATTCGGAGATCGAGAAGGCGTCCAGGTAAACGGTCGCGACGTCGTCGGTGCAGAACCCGTTCTCCCGCGGCCTGGAGGCGGCCACGATGGTGACCATGGCCGCCCAGGTCGTCGTGGTGGTGGCCGGCGTCGTGTCACGTTACGTCGTCAACCGTCCGATCGCGGGCTCCGACGAGCTCGCGACGCTGGTCCTGGTGTGGCTGACGTTCCTGGGCGGCGCCGTCGCGCAACGGCGGCGCACCCACCCGAGCGTCAGTCTCTTCCTCCAACGCGTCGATCCGTCCACCGCGGCCTACGTCGACGCCGCCACCCGGCTGGTCGAGGTCGTCTTCTTCGCCTGCATCTGCTGGCAGAGTCTGCGGCTCTTCCAGCTGCGCTGGGGCGAGCCGTCCGCGGGCGCCGGATTCGACATGGCGCTCTATCCGGCCGCCCTCATCGTCGGCGTCATGGCGAGCCTGCTGTTCGGGCTCGGTCAGCTGGCGACGGTCGGCAAGCGGGCGCTCGTCGTGGTCCTGACCGGCACCGGCGCGCTCGTGATGCTCTACGTCGTTATCACCGGCCTGGCGGGTTTCCGCCCGACGTCGGTCAACTCCACGGCGCTCCTGATCGTGGGCTTTGCGCTGCTGCTCGTCCTGAACGCGCCGCTCGCGGTGGCGCTCGGCTTTCCCGCGCTGGTCTATCTGCTGATCCTCGGCGGCCCGAACCTGCTCGTGCTGCCGCAGCGGCTCATCGCCGGCGCCGACAACTTCGTGCTGCTCGCCATCCCGCTCTTCATCCTCGCCGGGGCGCTGATGGAGACCGGAGGGATCTCGCGCCGTCTCGTCGACCTCGCCATGGCGATCGTCGGCCACCTGCGGGGAGGTCTCGCCCACGTCACGGTCGTGGCCGAGATCCTGTTCTCAGGGATCTCCGGCTCGACGACGGCGGACGTGGCCGCGATGGGCTCGCTCCTGATTCCATCGATGGAGCGTGCGGGCTACAAGCGCGAGGAATCCGTATCGATCGTGAGCGCCGCCTCGGCGATGGGCATCCTGGTGCCGCCGTGCCTGCTCATGGTGATCCTCGCCACGATCGCCGACATCTCGGTGACCGCGCTGTTCCTGGCCGGCTTTCTGCCCGCCGCCGTGCTCGCCGCCGCGCTGATGCTGCTGATCTACGTCAAGGCGCGCCGGCAGGACTGGCCGGTGGCGGCCCGCGCGTCGTGGAGCGGGCTCGGGTCGGCCGCGCTCCACGCCGTGATTCCGCTCATGCTTCCCGTCTTGATCTTCGGCAGCATCTTCACGGGCGCCGCCACGGTCACGGAGTCCGCGGTCCTCGCCGTGGTCTACGCGCTGATCCTCGGCGTGTTCGTGTACCGCGAGACACCGCTCGGCGACCTGCCGAAGCTCTTTCTCGAGAGCGCCGTGCTGAGCGCGGTCAGCATGTGGCTCATCGCCGGCGCCTCGGTCTTCACCTGGCTCCTGGCCCGCGATCAGGTGCCGCAGGTCATCTCCGGCGTGATCCTCGCCGTGTCGGGGCAGAAGTGGTTCTTCCTCCTCGCCAGCGTCGTCATCTTCACGTTCTTCGCCGCGCTGCTGGAGGGCTTTCCCGCCGTCATCATCCTCAGCCCGATCTTCTATCCCATCGCGACCCAGATGGGCGTGAACACGCTCCACTTCTCGATCATCATCGTGGCCTGTGTGGGGATCGGGCTCTTCCTGCCGCCCGTCGGCATCGGCCTGTTCATCGCCTGCGGCATCGCCGGCTCCTCCATGACGCGCGTGATGTCGACCTTCTGGCCATACCTCGCGGTGCTGATGGCGGGGCTGCTGATCGTGGCCTTCGTCCCGTGGATCACGCTGGTGCTCCCCGCGCGCTTCCTCGGCTCGCGGTGAGGAGCCGTCCGTCCGTCGGAGCGACAGGGGCGCTACCGAGCGAGAACTGTAGTCCAAGGCAGTTGTCATGTGCCACCAGCGAACGAATCCCGTTGGGGTCACGCAGCGCGCGGGCTCGGCGCTTCAGCTCGCGCGCGAGTCGGGCTCGTCGAGCCGCCTGCGCCGCGGGGAACCGTGCCGAACGAGAGGGGGCATGAGCGCGCAGATACGACGGTCGTGGCTGGTCGTGCCGATGTCCAAGGCAGAGCAGATCGCCCAGGCGCCCCGGTCGGGGGCCGATGTGATCGCGCTCGACCTGGTCGAATTCGTGGCGGAAGAAGACAAGCCGGCGGCGAGGGAGCGCGCGCAGGCGGCGATCCGCACGGCTCACGCGGGTGGCGCGGAA
>JBGPXN010000068.1:0-21774 GCA_041492755.1 Methylomirabilia bacterium
GCCGCCTTCGAGCAGGTGACTGGCGAATGAGTGGCGCAACACGTGCGGCGACACGCGTCCGCGCACACCGGCGGCGGCCGCCGCGCGGCGCACGATGATCCAGAGCGACTGGCGCGACAAGGTGGTGCCCCGCGGGTTGACGAACAGCCGTCCGCCGTCACGCCGGCGCGTGAAGTACGGGCGCGCGGTCGTCAGATACTTCCGCACCCACTCCATCGCCACCGCGCCCAGTGGCACCAGCCGCTGCTTGCGTCCCTTGCCCGTGCAGATCACGTAGCCCGCGCTGAGATTGACGTCGTCGGTGCGCAGCCCCAGACACTCGGACGCGCGCATGCCCGTCGCGTAGAGGACTTCCAGGAGCGCGCGGTCACGCAGGCCCCGCGCATTCCCCACGTCCGGACTTTCCACCAGCGTGGCCACGACGGACGGCGACAGCGCGCGGGGCAGCGGTCGGGTCGGACGCGGCCGGTCGATGTGCTCGGTCGGATCGCGCCGGAGCGCGCCGGCGTCGACGAGATGGCGGTAGAGTCCGCGGAGCGCGGAGAGCCGCCGCGCCACGCTCGCCGCGCTGAGCCCGTTGCCCCGCCCGTGCTCGAGATAGCGGATGACCTCTTCGGCACGCGCCGCCTCCAGCGGGCGGCGGCCGAGAAAGCGGCGATAGTCGTCGAGGTCCCGGCGATAGGCGGCGATGGTGTTTGGTGACAGGCCGCGCTCCACCCGCAGCACGGCGAGATAGTCGGTGACCGCGGGCGGCGGCGAAGTCGTCGATGGATCGAAGCGGGTCGGTGGGGAGGGACCCGGGCGCTCGCGAGCTCGGCGGCGCGGGCTGCTCGTGATGAGCACGACGGATTATATCAGGGACGGCGACGACGCGGCAACATCTCACGGAGCGCGGTGCGCTCGGGCACGGCCAGGAGCACGCTCGCGATCCAGAAAATCGCGCCGCCGCCCGCCACCACGATCAGCAGCGTGACCGCGTCCCCCAGCCGACCGGTGGCCGGCCACAGCCGTGTCGCGAGCAGGCACCAGGCGGCGAGCGGCAGCGATGCTCCCAGCGTGCGGACGGCGCTCGCCGCCACCCCGCGCTCGCCGCCGGGCCCGAGTCGGCGGCGCGCGGCGATCAGCAGCGCGGCCAGGTTCACCCACGCGCCGATCGACGACGCCAGCGCGAGCCCGACGGGCCCGGCCGGCTGCATCAGCGCCACCGCCGCCACCACGTTGGCCCCGACCGCCAGCGCGCCCATCCGGACCGCGGTCCCCGGCTCGCCCAGCGCGTAGAACACCTGCGCCGCGATGCGCGCGGCCGCGAAGGCGACCAGCCCTACCGCATACCCGGCCAGCGCGTCCGCGGTGGCGGCGGTGTCGGCGGGACCGAACCGCCCCCGCTCGAACAGCACGCGGGTGATCGGCACGCGCAGCATCAGGAGGCCGACCGTCGCCGGTATCGCGACGTAGCACGACAGTCGGAGTGCGAACTGCAGCGTGGCCGCCACCCCCGCGTCGTCTCGGGCGGCGGCTTGCCGCGCCATCGCGGGCAAGGAGGCCGACGCGAGCGCGATGCCGAACACGCCGAGCGGGAACTCCATCAGCCGGTCGGCGTAGTAGAGGAACGAGATGCTGCCCGGGGGCAGCAGGGAGGCGAGCAGCGTGTTCACGAAGACCGTCACCTGCACCGCGGCCAGTCCGAACACGGCAGCCGGGATCAATCGGGCGACCCGGCCGACGGCCGGATGGCGCAGCTCGCTCGACGGCGCAACGAGAGCGCCCAGGCGGTGCAGGCTCGGCAGTTGCGCGGCGAGCTGGGCGACGCCGCCGACGAGCACGCCGATGGCGAGCGCGAGGACCGGCGGCTGAACGCGGCGGGCCAGCAGCAGCACGCCGCCGATCATCCCGAGATTCAGCAGGGCCGGCCCCAGGGCGGCGGCGAAGAACCGGCCATGCGTGTTGAGCACCCCGTTGGCCAGCGCGGCCAGCCCGACCAGCAGCAGGTACGGGAACATCACGCGCGTCAGCAGCACCGTGAGCTCGGCCTGCGCGGGATCGGCGGTGAGGCCGGGCGCGATGACGGGCAGCAGCCACGGCGCGAGCACGATGCCGAGCACCGTGGCCACGCCGAGCGCGAGCAGGCCCAGCGCGAGCACCGCGCGCAGCATGCGCGCGAAGTCCGCGGGCGACCGGTTCACGTGGTACTCGCTGAGCACCGGGATGACCGCGGTGGACAGCGCGCCCTCGGCGAGCAGGCGGCGCAGCATGTTCGGAATCCGGAAGGCCACGAAGAACGCGTCGGTGATCGGCCCGGCGCCGAACGCGAGCGCGACGACCATGTCGCGCACGAACCCCAGGATGCGGCTGGCCAGCGTCGCGCTCCCGATGGAGCCGAGAGCCCGGACGATCTGGCCCTCGTGACCGGCGCGCTCGGGCATCATCGTCACCCTCCGACGGCCGCGACCATGCGCCGGGGTCCGCTGACCGCGCGCTCGGCGCCGGAGTCGCCGACGGCGATACTCTTTGCGTTCCCCTCCGGCCTACGGCATGATGCACGACGGACGTTTACCCGGTTTTCGGCGCACGCTGGCCACGCCCGGCGGACGCTCAAGCAATCAGGAGGCATTCCCCGGTGGCGAACACGAAGTCGGCGATCAAACGCATCCGTCAAAACGACAAGCGGCGCCTGCGCAACCGCATCGTCCGCTCGAAGGTCCGCACCGTGGTCAAGTCCGCGCGCACGACGCTCGACGCCAAGACCGGCGACGCGCGCGAGGTGGTGGCGGCCGCCATCCGTGCCCTCGACAAGGCCGTTACCAAGGGTGTGATTCACCCCAACACGGCGGCCCGCAAGAAGTCCGCTCTCGCCCGCGGCCTCGCGCACTGACCTACCTCGATGCGCCGCGCGCGAGCGCGGCGAGCAACGCCTCGGCGGCGGCGGTGAGGCGGGCGCCGGTGTCGGGGCCATACAGGCTGGCGCAGGTGACGTAGGCCGGCCGGGCGTAGTCCCTGGCCGTCACGAAGTACCCGAGATAGTCGTTGGTGACGCCGGCCACGAAGGGCTGCGCCCAGTGCGCGCCGGCGCTCTTTTTGATCGCCGCCCCGAATACCGTCTGTAACTCCCCGGGGATCGTCACCCAGGCCGCATCACCCACGGTGCCCGCCACGAGCTCCACGTCGCGTGGCAGCGCGTTGTCGAGGGGCAGCGTCAACGCTCCCGGCACCCACCCGCCCGCGCAGTTCTTCAGTGAGACGTACGGCGCCGGAAGCTCCAGGCGCGCCGTCCGCAGGCGCAAGGGTGCGGACCCGGCCCGGGTGGCCGCTTCCAGCGCGGCGCGCGTGGCGGTTGCGAGCTGGCGTGCGGCGCCCTGAATCTCCACTTCCCCGTGTCGCTCCGGGCTCACGTCCCCCACCGCCCCGTTGACGAAGAGGACGGGGACGCGCAGCTCGCGCTCGAGCGCGCGCGTGGCGAGCCCCATGACGTCTCCCGACAGCTTGAGATTGCGTGATCCGAGCATGGTCCCGTGGATCGCGTAGTTCCACAGCGCCGCGCGGAGCGCGCCGTTCGGCGCGGTCACCTTGAGGACCACCAGCTCCGGGTCGGTCGGATGCCCCAGGCGCCCCGTCGTGAGCGTCGGCGTCCGCACGCGGGCGGCCGCGACGCGCGCGGGCGCCCGCGCGTCCATGGCCCGGCGCACCACCGCCACCACGTCCTCGGCGAAGACGTCCCGCACGACGGGATCGTGGCGCTCGGCGCTCAGGGGCCCGAAGACGCCCGCATCGAGGAAGCCCCCGGGTCCGGAGTGCGTGTGCGACGCGGACAGCAGCAGCACCGCCGGCGGCAGCTGCGCCGCCCGCAAGCGGCTCGCGACGGCGGCCGTGAACGCGCGGTCCACCGCGATGAGATCGAGGGTGACCCAGACGAGGCGGCTGTCGCCGCTCTCGAGGACGAGCGCGCGGACGCCGATCGGATCAAGCACGCCCTGGTGTGGTCGAAACCAGAACGCGTGCGGATGCCGGCCGAAGATGTCCGGCACGATGAGGCGGCGCCCGAGGGCGCCGTATCCGGCGAGCGAGGTGCCCGCCGGCACGCGCAAGTCGGCGCCGGCGGCGCCCGCGATCACGCAGTCGCGGCACGCTTCGGCGGCGCCGGCCGGCGTGGCGATGATGCCGGCCGTGGCGACCAGGACGGCCGTGGCGGCGGCGACAGCGCCGACGACCGCCGTGGTGGCGCGCCGCCGGAGCGGTCGCAGCCGGCTCAGGCGCGGCCCGCGGGCGCGGCGGCGCCCACGCGCCGGCAGAGATCCACCACGAGCGCGGTGAGCTCGGCGCGCGGCTGGCCGCCCGACTTCAGCGCGCGCTCCACCTCCCAGCAGCGCCGGAGCCGCCCCGCGAGCGTGTCGGCCGTCTCCGCCGCCACGGCGGCCACCAGGGCCTGCACCACCTGGGGTGGACGGCGCAGCGTCCGCGCGATGTCCTCGACGCCCTGATCGCGCGCGCGCCACTCGCCGATCGACCACGCCGTGCGCGCCTCGCGGGTCAGCAGCGCGACCACGAACACGGACGCCTCGGTGGCGAGCAGGCGGTCGAGGACTTTGAGCGCGCGCGGCAGGTCACGCCGCTCGACGCTGTTGCTGATCTCGAACGCGTCGCTCACGCGATGCTCGCCCACCACCGCGGTTACCTCGTTGACGCCCACGGTCCAGTTGTCGGGACCGCCGGCCAGGGCGGCCTTGCGCGCTTCGGCCAGCAGCAGCGCGCTGTCGATCCCGACCCAGTCGACGAGCAGCCGCGCCGCCTCCGCGCTCACGCTCAGCCCCTCGGCGCCGGCCCGCTGGCGCAGCCAGTCCTCGAGCGCGCGGGCGGTGCGTGGCCCGAGCACGATGGTCCGCTCGCGCGGCACCGCCGCCAGCAGCCAGTGATCACCGCGCCGCTCGCGGTTCGCGGCCAGGGACTCGTCGGCGAGCAGGAGCACGCACGAGGTGGGACTGGGGGCGGTCGCATAGGCGGCGAGCGCGTCGCGACCGCGGACGGCGAGGGCCTGGGCGTGCCGGACCGCGATGAGCCGCCGGGCCGCCTGCAGCGGGAACGTGAGGGCGGAGCGGATCAGCGAGTCGGCGTCGGTGTCGCGGGCGTCCAGGACCTCGCGATCGAAGACGGCGAGGGTGGGGTCGGGGAAGAGCGCCTTGCTCACCGCCGCGAGGGCGTCGTCGAGCAGTTGCGGATCGGCGCCGTGGATGAGGACGAGCGCGGGAACGTCCCCGCGCTCGAGGCTCCGAAGGAGGCCGCCGTAGTCCGCCACGCCCGCCTAAAAGCCCGCCGGGTCGCGGTATCGAGGAGCGCCACGGCTACGCTGGGGCGCTCCGAGCGTGGGGGGGGTATGGGGGGCCATTTCGGGGTCCCCCATCTCTCTAGAAGCGCTCGACGATGCGGCTGACCACGGCCCGCGCGATGTCGACGGCGGCGGAACGCACGGCCGCTTCCTCGCGGCCGATCGTCTGCGACACCTGCCCGGCCGTGCGGAAGTCGGAGCGCTCCGCCAGCACACCCTCGAAGACGACCGAGTCGCGCCGAAGGTCCTTGTAGGTCAGCTTCAGCGTGAGCACGAGCCGGTACTGGCGGACGTTGGCGTTGGGATCGAAGGCGATGGACTGGATCTCGTAGCCGAGCACTTCGCCGTCGAGGATGGAGTCGGCCTGCTCGCCGCGGACGACGCGCAACCGGCCGTTGGTGGCGAAGGCCTCGACGAGCGCGTTGGTCACGAAGTTCTCGACACCCGGCTCCGACGTCCGGTTCCGGAGGACCGGCACCGCGATCGTGCGCAGATGGGCCGGCAGGTTGCCGCGGAAGGAGTAGCCGCAGCCGCCGAGCACGCCCGCGCCGAGCACAGTCATGAAGGCCCGGCGGCCCACGCGCAGCGGCAGGGCTCGACCGGTCATCGCGTGGCTGGCTCGCGCGGCGTGGTCATCGGGTGACGATGTTCACCAGCCGGCCGGGCACGAACACGACCCGCTCCACCTGGCGCCGGTCCACCCATGGGCGTACCCGCTCGTCGGCCAGCGCGCGGCGCTGCACTTCGCTCTCGGGGGCGCCGGCCTCCACCGTGAGCCGGCCCCGGACCTTGCCGTCGACCTGGACCACGACGGTCACCTCGCTCTTCACGAGGGCCGCGGGGTCGGGCTCCGGCCAGCGCGCGCGGAACAGGCTCTCGCGATGGCCGAGCTGCGACCACAGCTCTTCGGTGACGTGCGGGCAGAACGGCCCGAGCAGGACCACGATCGTCTCGACGGCCTCGCGCATGAGCGCGCCACGCTCGGCCGCTTCGGGCCCCCTCGCCGTCGCGCTCTCGGCCTCGAAGAAGTAGAGCGCGTTGACGAGCTCCATGATCGCGCTCACCGCGGTGTTGAAGTGCAAGTCGCGCTCGATGTCGTTGGTCACCCGCTGGATGGTTTCGTGGATCGTGCGCCGGAAGGCGCGGCCGCCGTCGGTCGCGGGCGTCGTCCCGCCGCGGGCGGCGGCGCGGAGGGTGTCGAGGTGTGCGATCACGAAGCGCCACACGCGGTTGAGGAACCGCGAGGCGCCCTCGACGCCGTGGTCGTTCCAGTCGGCGTCCTTCTCGGGCGGCGCCGCGAAGAGGGAGAACAGGCGCGCGGTGTCGGCGCCGTATTTCCGGATCTGCTCGTCCGGGTCCACGATGTTGCCCTTGGACTTGGACATCTTCGCGCCGTCCTTGATGACCATGCCCTGGCTGAGGAGGGCGAGGAACGGCTCGTCGACCTTGGTGAGGCCGAGGTCGCGGAGCGCCTTGGTGTAGAAGCGCGCGTAGAGCAGGTGGAGCACGGCGTGCTCGATGCCGCCGATGTACTGGTCGACCGGCATCCAGTACTCGGCGGCGGCCGGATCGAACATCCCGCCTTCGTAGGTCGGCGAGCAGTAGCGGAGGAAGTACCAGGACGACTCCACGAAGGTGTCCATGGTGTCCGTCTCGCGGCGCGCCGGCCCGCCGCAGCGCGGACAGCGCGCATTGACGAAGCTTGCGACCTCGGCCAGCGGCGAGCCGCCCTTGCCGCTGATCTCCACGTCGCGCGGGAGCACGACGGGAAGGTTCTCCTCCGCTTCGGGAACCATGCCGCACCGCTCGCAGTAGAGGACGGGGATCGGCGCGCCCCAGTAACGCTGGCGACTGATCCCCCAATCGCGGAGGCGGTAGTTCACCTTCCCTTCGCCCGCGCCGCGTTGCACCAGCCAGTCGATCGCCGTGCGCTTGGCCTCGGCCACCGAAAGCCCGTCGAGGAACCCGGAGTTGATCTTCACGCCGTCGCCCGAATAGGCCTGCGCCGTCCACCCGGCCGGGCGCGCGACGGTCTCGATGATCGGCAGCCCGTGCGCTTCGGCGAACTCCCAGTCGCGCTGGTCCTCGCCCGGCACGGCCATGATCGCGCCGGTGCCGTATCCCATGAGGACGTAGTCCGCGATGAAGAGCGGGATCTGGTGGCCGCTGAACGGGTTGGTCGCCCGCGCCCGCAGCCGGAGTCCGCGCTTGGGCCGATCGGCGGCGAGGCGCTCCATCTCCGACTGCTTGGCGACCTCGCTGCGGAACGCGGCCACCGTGGCGCGCTCGTCGTCGTCGGTGACCAGGCGGTCCACGAGCGGATGCTCCGGCGCGAGCACGGCGTAGGTCATGCCGAACGCGGTGTCGGGTCGCGTGGTGAAAACCCGCACGGCGAGATCCGGGCGCCCCGCGACGGGAAGATCGAACTCGGCGCCCTCGCTGCGCCCGATCCAGTTCCGCTGCATGGTGAGCACACGCTCCGGCCAGCCGGGCAGCCGGTCGCACCAGGCGAGGAGCTCGTCGGCATAGGCGGTGATCTTGAAGAACCAGCCCTCGATCTCCCGCGGCGTGACGTCGGAGTCGCAGCGCCAGCACCGGCCCGCCTCGACCTGCTCGTTGGCGAGCACGGTCTGGCAGGACGGACACCAATTGACTGTAGAACGACGTCGATAGGCAAGACCTCGTTCCAGCATCTTGATGAAGACGAGCTGCTCCCATTTGTAATAGGCCGGATCGCACGTGGTGACCTCGCGGTCCCAGTCGTAGGAGATGCCCATGCGCTTGAGCTGCGTGCGCATGTTGGCGATGTTTTCGTACGTCCAGACGGCCGGGTGCACGCCGTTCTCGATGGCCGCGTTCTCCGCGGGCATGCCGAAGGCATCCCAGCCCATCGGGTGCAGCACGTTGAAGCCGCGCAGCCACTTGTAGCGGGCGAGCAGGTCACCGATGGCATACACCCGCACGTGGCCCATGTGGATGCGACCCGACGGGTACGGGAACATCTCGAGGCAGTAGAACTTCGGGCGACCCGGGTCCTCGCGGACGTGGAACTGCTTTCGCTCCTCCCAGAAGCGTTGCCACTTCGGCTCGATCTCCTGGAAGGGATAACGGTCCGTGGACATGATTACGCTTGAGATGTACCAGACTTAGCAGACAGAGGCAAGAAAGCGAGGGGGCGCCGAGCCGTTCCCGGCCCGGCGCCCCTCGCGCGTTGAACGGGCTACTTCGCTTCCGGCTTCTTGAGGCCGAGGAGTACGTGGGCCTCGTTGACGACCTTCATCGACTCGGCATGCTTGCCGTCGTCGTGCAGCTTCTGGCCCTGGGCCAGCTTCTCGTTCGCTTCCTTCACCTTCGGATCGTCCGCCTTCATCTTCGCGGACGCTTCCTTGCCCTGCTTGATCAGCACCGGGCAGCTGCTGGCGAACGCCAACCCGCTGGTAAATGCCAGACCGACGGCCACTGCCGTCACCGCCATCACCTTCTTCATTCTATCGTCCCCCCTTCCCGAGCCATGCGCGCGCTCTCCATCTGAACCGTCTACGCCGCCTGTGGGTTCCCCGGATGCCGGCGCCTGGAAATGAGCGTAAATCCGCTGCGCCAGGCGGGGCGTCACCTTCGGGACCGCGGAGAGCTCGGCCACGGAGGATTCTCGCACGCGCTTGGCCGATCCCAAAGTCTTCAAGAGACTGGTGCGAATGGTGGGGCCCACGCCGGGAATCGCGTCCAGCACGGACGACAGCGTGCGCCGCGTGCGCAGCTTCTTGTGGTAGCTGATCGCGAAGCGGTGCGCCTCGTCGCGGATCTTCTGCAGCGTGTGCAGCGCCGGCGAGGTCGGATCGAGCAGGATCGGCGCCAGCGCATCGCCGCGATACACCTCTTCGCGCTGCTTGGCGAGCGCGATCACCGGGAGATAGTCGAGGCCCAGCTCCTGGAGTACGGACAGGCCGACGTTGAGCTGGCCGCGGCCGCCGTCGATGAGCACGAGGTCGGGCAGCGGCGTGCCCTGCTCGAGCGCGCGGCCGAACCGGCGCCGGAGCATCTCACGCAAAGCCGCGACGTCGTCGCTGCCGACCACGTCCCGGATGCGGAAGCGCTTGTAGTCGTCCTTCTTCATGTCGCCGTTCTCCCACACCACCATCGAGCCCACCTGCTCGCTGCCCTGGATGTGGGAGATGTCGTAGCCCTCGATGCGATTGGGCGGACCGGGTAAGCCGAGCCCGCGCGCGATGTCGTCCATCACGAGCTGCTGACGGTTACCGCGCGACAGCAAGTGATGCTGCAAGGCGATGGCGGCGTTGGACTCGGCCATCGCCACGAACTCCCGCTTGCTGCCGCGCTGCGGGGCATGGAGCTGCACGCGGCGGCCGGCGAGGCCGCTCAGCCATTCGGTGAGCAGCTCGGACTCGGTCACGTCTTCCGACACGAGGATTTCCGGCGCCGGCACGACCCGCCGGCTGTAGAACTGGCGGACGAAGGCCGACAGGATCTCGCCGTCGCTCCAGCCCGCCACCCGGTCGAGGAAGAACGCTTCCTGTCCGACCAGCCGCCCTTTGCGCACGAAGAACAGCTCGACGCACGCATCGCTGCCCTGGCGCACCACGCCGAGCACGTCCTGGTCCACCTGCTCGGTGGAGATGATCTTCTGCCGCTCGCGGACCTTGTTCAGCGACTGGATCTGGTCGCGCAAGACGGACGCGCGCTCGAACTTCAATTCGCGGGCGGCCGTCTCCATCTCGCCCGCGAGATTCAACGCGAGGTCTTCGTCCTTGCCCTCCAGGAAGCGCTCGACGTCGGCCACCGTGCGCGTGTACCCCTCGCGCGTCTCCCAGCCCGTGCACGGCGCGTTGCAGCGGTGGATGTAGTACTGCACGCACGGGCGCTCGAGCCGGCCGTCGATCTTGATGGCGCAGGTGCGCAACGGGAAGAGCTGACGGGTCAGCCGCAGCGTCTCGCGCATCGCGGTGGCCGGGTAGAACGGGCCGTAATAGGTGGCGCCGTCGTTCAGCACGCGGCGCGCCACCACCAGCCGGGGGAACTCCTCGTTGGTGGTCAGCTTGAGGAACGGGTAGTGCTTGTCGTCGCGCAGGATGATGTTGTAGCGGGGCCGGTGCTTGCGGACGAGGTTCGCTTCCAGCATGAGGGCCTCGAGCTCGTTGTCGGTCACGATGTACTCGAGGTCCTTGATCTGGCGCACGAGCGCGTCGGTCTTGGCGTCGTGCGGCCGGGACTCCTGGAAATACGAGCGCACCCGTGGCTTGAGGGAGGCCGCCTTGCCGACGTAGATCACCTGCCCCTTGCCGTCCTTGTACAGATAGACCCCCGGACGGTCGGGCAGCCCGGCGAGCTTCTCCTCCAGGGTCATACGGCTATTGTAGCGGTCCGCGGTCTGTGCGGTTTCATCTGGGCGATCGCAAGTTCGTGCCCGCTCAATCGGGTTGTTACGTTCTATCGACCTTCAGCGGTGATGTCGTGTACGTCGGGCTCCTCGTCCCGCAGCTTTTCGTGCCGCTACTCGGTTGTCTCGGCCCGCCCCGGCGATCAGCCTAGCGTTCGGGCACGCCCTCCCGCCCAGGTGAGAGAATCGCGTAACCCATGGCCCTCGCGGCCTCCGCTTGTGGGGTGTCGTGGGTCATGAGCCGGCGCAGTCCGAGCTCTTCCATCGCCGCCAGGTGGAGGCGGTCCAGGGTTCGCACGTGCGGCTCTTGCCGCTCACGGTGCTGGCGAAGTGCGGTCTGGAAGATGGTCCCGGGTAACGGATGAACCGTGAACGGGTCCCGCTGGCGCAAGAAGCGCAACCGCTCGGTCAGCCCGCGATACCGGCTCCGCGTGAAGCGACCACCAAGCCACGCCCCGCGCAGCTGAACTTCGGCTTCCAGCTCGACCAGCGTCGAAAGCACGACCCGATCTTCCACCGCCACGGCCGCCTGCACGGCGGGGCTCTCGGGCTCCGGCAGGAGGAGCTTCAGCAATGAGCTCGTGTCGATGTAGAGCAGCGCCCTAGCCGATCAGGCTTCGGTCCACCCGGCTCCCGGCGAGGGCTCGATCGACCCACGCCACCGTTCGCTTGCCGAAGAGGCGTATCTGCCACGCCCGGTGCTCTGCGGGGTCGAACCGTTTACGACGCCGGGTTTCCGGCCCGATCCGAACGAGCTTGGCGACGGGCTTTCCGTCGCGCGTCACGAGCAACTCGTTCTCCACCTGCAACAGCGCTTCCGCGTGAGGCCAACGCTGCCGCACATCGCGGACGGTGATGGTCTTCATCTCGCTAGGTTAACATGTTTCACAGGATGAGCCGGGGGCTGGCCAGGGCTACGGTCCCAGGATTTCAAACGGTCTGCAGCTTGCGGAGCGCGCGGACCTTGTCGCGCAGCTCGCCGGCCTGCTCGAAGTCCAGCCGCTTGGCCGCCTCTTTCATGCGCGCCTCCAGCTCGCCGATGCGCGCCTCGATGGCGGCCGGTGACTCGAAGCGCTCCTCCCCGCCCTCGGGCACGTCGATCGTGTAGTAGTCGCGCTCGTACACGGTCTGCAGCAGCTCCCGGATCGACGTGCGGATCGATTCCGGCGTGATCCCGTGCTCGGTATTGTAGGCGGCCTGGAGCGTGCGGCGGCGATCGGTTTCCTCGATGGTGGCTGCCATCGAGCCCGTCACGTGGTCGGCGTACATGATGACCTCGCCGTTCACGTTGCGGGCGGCGCGCCCCGCCGTCTGGATGAGCGAGGTCGCCGAGCGCAGGTAGCCCTCCTTGTCGGCGTCGAGGATGGCGACCAGCGAGACCTCGGGGATGTCCAGGCCCTCGCGGAGCAGGTTGATCCCGATGAGCGCGTCGAACTTGCCGAGCCGGAGGTCGCGGATGACCGCCACCCGATCGAGGGTGTCGATGTCGGAGTGCAGATAGCGCACCCGCAACCCGGCCTGCTGATAGTACTCGGTGAGGTCTTCGGCCATCCGCTTGGTGAGCGTGGTGACGAGCACGCGCTCTTCGCGGTCGGCGTGCACGCGGATCTCGTGCAACAGGTCGTCGACCTGCTCGGTGGCCGGCCGCACCGTGATCTTCGGATCCATCAGGCCGGTGGGACGGATCACCTGCTCGGCCAGCGCGTCCCCCGCCCGGTCGAGCTCGTACCGACTGGGCGTGGCCGACACGTACACGACCTGGCTGGTGAGCCGGGTGAACTCGTCGAACGTCAGCGGCCGGTTGTCGAACGCGGACGGGAGCCGGAAGCCATACTCGACGAGCGATTCCTTGCGCGAGCGGTCGCCGAAGTACATGCCCCGGAGCTGCGGCACCGCCACGTGGCTCTCGTCGACGATGACGAGCGCGTCCTTGGGCAGGTACTCGATCAGCACCGGCGGCGCCTCCCCCGCCCGCCGGCCCGTCAGGTGCCGCGAGTAGTTCTCGATGCCGTGGCAGTAGCCCAGCTCGCGCAGCATCTCCATGTCGAACAGCGTCCGCTGCTCCAGGCGCTGCGCCTCCAGCAGCCGGTTGCGCTGTTTCAAGAACGCCAGGCGCTCCTCCAGCTCCTCCTGGACCGTTCCCAGCGCGCGCTCGAGCTGGGCGGCCGGGGTCACGTAGTGGCTGGCCGGATAGATCCGCACGTGGTCGAGACGCTCGAGGATCTGGCCGCGCAGCGGATCGATCCGGTGGATCGCCTCCACCACGTCGCCGAACATCTCGATCCGGAGCGCGTGGGTGTCCTCGTTGGCGGGAAAGATCTCGACGATGTCCCCGCGCACGCGGAACGTCCCCCGGTGGAAGTCGTAGTCGTTGCGGTCGTACTGCACCGCGATCAGCCGTCGGATGATCTCGTCGCGGTCGATCTGGTCGGCCTCGCGCAGCCCCAGGTGCATGTCCTGGTACGTCTCGGGGGCGCCGATGCCGTAGATGCAGGAGACCGACGCCACCACGATCACGTCCCGTCGCTCCATGAGCGACTTCGTGGCCGAGTGCCGCATGCGGTCGATCTCGTCGTTGATGAGCGCGTCCTTCTCGATGTAGGTGTCCGACTGCGGAATGTAGGCCTCGGGCTGGTAGTAGTCGTAGTAGGACACGAAGTACTCGACGGCGTTCTGCGGAAAGAACGCCTTGAACTCGCTGTAGAGCTGGGCGGCCAGCGTCTTGTTGGGCGACAGCACGAGCGTCGGGCGCCCCATGTGCGCGATGACGTTCGCCATCGTGTACGTCTTCCCCGAGCCGGTCACGCCGCGCAGCACGACGTGCGGTCGGCCGGCCGCGAGATAATCGATCAGCGCGCTGATGGCCTGGGGCTGGTCACCCCGGGGCGGGAACTCGGACGTGAGTCGAAACACGGCAGCCGCTCAGGACGGCGCCGGCACTGCGACCAGGTACTTCCTCCAGGAGTCCAGCAACGAGTGGGCGTGGGGGTGCTTGAGCATGTGGGTGGAGAACACGAACTTGGGATGCACGGGCTCCTTGAGGAGTCGCATCCCGACTTCGTCGAGCAGCCGGTTGCCCTTCTTGAGGTTGCAGCGAAGGCACGCGGCCACCACGTTGGTCCAGGTCGTCTCCCCGCCCCGCGATCTCGGGAGCACGTGGTCGACGGTGAGCCGCTCACCCCGGCGCGTGCAGTACTGGCAGGTGTAGCCGTCTCGTCGGAGGATGTTCTTCTTGTTGAAGGCGACACGGTCGAGGAACGGCTTGCGGATGTAGACGGCGAGCCGGATGACCGCGGGCAGGGCGAACGACCGTGACGGGGACCGGATGACCCGCGGCGAGCCCTCGACGGCCTCGGCCTTGCCAGCGAGCAGGAGCGTGACGGCACGACGCGCATTGGTGAAATGGAGGGGCTCGAACGAGTAGTTCAGCACCAGTACGGCAATCTCGTCCATCACGCACGTTTAGAATAGTCGCGCGGCTCGGAACCTGTCAAATGACGGGCTCGCCCCCGGGGGTCACGAGGGGCGCACGAGGTTCTTGAGCAGGAACGCCAGATTCGCCGGCCGCTCGGCCAGGCGCCGCATGAAGTAGCCGTACCAGTCCTCCCCGAAGGGTACCAGCACGCGCACGGTCAGGCCCTGGCCGGGCAGCCGCTCGTGCAGGTGGGGGCGGATGCCGTAGAGCATCTGCACCTCGAACCGCTCCCGCGCGATCCGCCGCTCCTGGGTCACCCCGCGCAGCCGCGCCAGGAGCCGCTCGTCGTGGGTCGCGAAGCCCGTGTAGACCCCGCGCGCGACAGCGTCGGGCGCCAGCAACCGGTCCATGAGGCGCTCGTAGGCGCGGTCGACGTCGCGCCTGTCGGGATAGGCGATCCCGGGCGGCTCCTGGTAGGCCCCCTTGCAGAGGCGGATGGTCGCGCCCAGGTCGATGAGGCGCTCGACGTCGCGCTCGGTCCGTCGCAGGTACGCCTGCACCACGCAGGCCGCGTTGGGGAACGTTGGCCGCACCCGCGCGTACAGGTCGAGCGTACGGTCGGTGTAGGCCGACGACTCCATGTCGATCCACACCAGGGTGTCGTTCGAGGCGCCGCGATCGAGGACCTTGGTGAGGTTGTCCAGGCACGCGGCTTCGCCGAGGTCGAGGCCCAGGTGCGTGAGCTTCAGCGATGGCACCACGGGCAGCCGGCGGCGCGCGATCTCGTCGAGCAGGTGCAGGTAGACGTCGCGGGCCCGCGCGGCCTCGTCAGGGGTGTGCACGTTCTCGCCGAGATACGTGACGGCGCCGCTCAGTCCGCGGGCGCACACGCTGGTCAGCACGGCGAACGCATCCTCGGGCGTGGTGCCGGCCACGAACCGGCGCACGAACCGCCGGGTGAGGGCCACGCGGTCCATCGCCTGCCCGATCCGCGGGCGGGTGGAAAGCGCGAGGAGGAGAGCGCGCAAGCTCATGGGCGGCGATCCGCTGCTTCCGCCATGATACCTTCCCGCAGTCCCCAGTCGCTGACCACGATCCCGTCCACCCGCAGCACGTCCAGCGTCGCCATCACGATCGCCACGCCGGGCACGATCAAGTCCGCGCGTCCCGGCTCCAGACACGGCAGCGCCGCGCGCCCGGCGACGTCGAGCACCGCCAGCCGGTCACGCAACCGCTCGATGGCCGCGCGCGAGAGGCGATGATCCTGGACGCGATCCCGGTCGTAGGCGACGAGGCCGAGATCGAGCGCGGCCAGCGTGGTGACCGTCCCCGCCGTACCGACCAGCGCCTCGGCGTGCGCCTCGCGGATCGCCGGCGGCAGCTCGGCCGTCAGGCGCGCACGCACCTCATTCTCGAGTTGCTGGTAGGCCGCGGTGTCGACGGGACCCGGAAAGGGATAGCGCTCGGCGAGTGGCACGACGCCCAGCCGAAGACTGATGGCCGCGATCACCCGCGCGTCGCGGGCCAGGACGTACTCGGTGCTCCCGCCACCGATGTCGAAGGTCAGCAGCGTCCTGGGCGTCGTGCGCAGGCCGCGCAGGATGCCCCGCAAGGTGAGCCGCGCCTCGTCGTCGCCGCTCACGATGCGGACGGGATGGCCGGCACGCTGTCCGAGATCGGCCGCGAACTGCGCGCCGTTGGCCGCCTCGCGCACGGCGCTGGTCGCGACGATGGCGATCTCCCGCGCCCCGGCCCGGTCCGCGCGGCGCACGAACTCGAGGACGACGTCGCCGCTGCGCGCCATCGGCGCGTCGCCGAGGCGTCCCGAACGCGCCAGGCCTTCGCCGATCCGGGTCACGCGCTGATCGTGCTCGACGATGCGCCAGCCGCCGTCGGCAGCGACGTCGACGACGAGGAGATGAATGGTGTTGGAGCCGAGATCGATGCTGGCGAGGCGCACGGGGGCCTCAGGCGGGACCTTGGCCCCGCCGGGGTCGCGCGAACGCGAGCACCCGACGGGACACGGCAGGCAACGGAGCGAGAACTACTTCTTCAGCGACTTGACGTAGGCGACGAGACTCCAGCGCTCCTTGTCCGGAAGGTGCTTCCACGGCGGCATGGGCCCCCGCCCGTTGGAGATCTTCCAGAAGAGCTCGCCGTCCGACTCGCTCTGGACCTTGGCCGACGTCCAATCCGCGGGCTTGGGCGTCAGGGCAGGCGCGGCCACGCCATCGCCCTTGCCCGACGCGCCGTGGCACGACACGCAGTTGGTCGCGGCCGATTTCTTTCCCGCGGCAATTGCGGCCGCGCCCTTCTCCGGATTCGCTTTCCCCTTTTCCGACGCCGGCGCCTTCCACTCCCCCTGCGCCCACACGCCGGCCGCGCCGGCCGCCATCAGGCCCATCGCGGCGAATCCGGCGATCAGCGATCTGCGGATGCTCATGACGCCTCCTCTTCGTACCCACGTTCGTTCATGATCCCGAATGGTCCGAAAAACCTGGTCATTAGACACTTGGGAGACGAAACCGGTCAAGGATTTATTCGGCGCGACGCACTCTCCTACGGGGACAACTCGCGCGGCAGGTGCGATGGTTCCCCAGGGTCTGCCGCGTGCCGATCTCCCCCGCCCGAGCCGAGCGCTCGCCACCGCGAACAGCGGCGATGGCGAGCCGTCGATCGATGATCGTCACCATCGCCCAGCCCCAGAGTACCGCGGTGAGGATAAAGCCGTTGCCGAGAACGAGCAGCGCCTGCCAGGTCGCCGCCGCATCGCCGGTGAATTTCCCGGGCGACTTTCCGAGTCCGGCGACGAGGCTCCCGACCTGGATCACCACGACGGCGCGGATCCAGCGCGAGAGCGGCGGGATCGGCCCGCCGGTGGGCCAGGGACGGTCGAGGGGGACGGGGCTACGTTGTCGCGGCGATCGGTGCGTTCTTGATCAAGTCGCGCGCCCGCGCTCGAGTGGCGTCGGCGAGCGCCTGGCACCAGGCGAGACTGCCGCGATGGTCGGCGACGTCCTTGAAGTCGAACGCCACCTCTGGACTCACCTGTTCCGCGAGCCGGAGCCAGGTGCCGTAGGACTTGTTCTCGCGCTCCCCCGTGGCGTCGACGAAGGCCTCGACGCGCGGATGCTCGCGCTTGGCGTGCGAGTTGAGGAACATGCGCAGCCACCGCGTGACTTCGTGATAGTCGCCACCTGAAAACATGGCCGGCATTGTAGCACCGGGGGCCCCGCGAAGAGCCCCCGGTGGATCAGGCGCGACTCAGCACTCGTTGAAGCCGCACGACAAACACTTCTTGCAACCTTCCTCGTAAACGAACGTGGCCTGGCCGCACTCCTTGCAGAGATCGCCGATGGCCTTGCGCGGCTCGGCGACGCCGGCGACGGGCACCGCCGGCTTCACCTGGCCGATGTGCTCGGCCAGCGTGCGCGCGATGGCATCGGGCAGCGACAGCACCTTGGAGGGACCAAAGCCGGTCGGCTCGCCCCCGCCGATGCGCGAAAGCTGGCCGATGACCGCTTCGAGCCGACGCTGCGGCGACAGGGGCGACGGCATCCGGAGCGTCAGCGAGATCAAGCGCCCCAACGCTTCGGCAACGGCCATCGTGTCCGAGCCGCCCTTGCCGATCTGCAGGAAGACCTCGAACGGCTCGCCGTCCGGCGTCTCGTTGACCGTGATGAACGCCGTGCCGATCGGCGTGCCGATGCGATAGGTCGAGCCCGTGAGACTGTGGGGCCGCGGCTTGATGACTACCGACCCGGACGGTGAGCCCGGCGGCGAGCCCGCCGGTGCGGCCACCGCTTGCTTGTCCTTCTTGGCGCCGACCCCGATGTTGAGCACCTGCTCGCCCTTGCAGCCGTCGCGGAAGACGGTGATGCCGATGCAGCCGAGCTCCCAGGCGAGCCGGTAGGCGCGCGCGACGTCCTCTTCGGTGGCGTCGTTCGGCAGGTTGATCGTCTTGCTCACGCCGTTGTCGGTGGAGCGCTGGAAGGCGGCCTGGTGCCGCACGTGCCAGTCGTATGCGATCTCGTGGGCCGTCTTGAACACCCCTTTCGCGGCCTCGGGGACGCCCGGGATGCCGTGGAGCGAGCCGTGGCGCGCGATCTCCTGCATGAGCGCGTCGGAGAAGAAGCCCTGATCGCGCGCGATGCGCTCGAACGTCTCGTTCACGAACGTGAGCACGCGCTCGCCGTCCGACTGCTTCACGCGGTGCTCGAAGGCGAGCGCGAAGATCGGCTCAACCCCGGACGAGCAGCCCGCGATCATCGAGATCGTCCCGGTGGGCGCGATGGTGGTGACGGTGGAGTTCCGCATGGGCCGGACGTTCCGGTAGATCGAGCGGCTCCAGTTGGGAAACGGCCCGCGCTCCTCGGCCAGCTTCGCGGACTGATCGTGCGACTTGTCCTTCACGAACGCCATGAGCTGGTCGGCCAGCTCGATCGCCTGCGTGCTGTCATACGGGATGCTCATGATGAAGAGCAGGTCGGCCCAGCCCATGATGCCGAGGCCGATCCGCCGGTTGGCCTTCACGGTGGCGTCGATCTCCGGCAGCGGGTACGGGTTCATCTCGATCACGTCGTCGAGGAACCGCACCGACAGCCGGATGATCCGCTCCATCTCTTCCCAGTCGATCGACCACTCCCCTTCCGGACTGCGTCGGGCGAACTTCGACACGTTGAGCGAGCCGAGGTTGCACGCCTCGTTCGGCAAAAGCGGCTGCTCGCCACAGGGGTTCGTCGCTTCGATCTGGCCGATCTCGGGCGTCGGGTTGGCCGGGCTCGCGTTGATGCGATCGATGAAGACCATGCCCGGGTCGCCCGTGCGCCAGGCCGCGTTGACCATCCGGCCGAAGACGTCCTTCGCGGACAGGCGTTCGGCGACGGCGCCCGTGTGCGGATTGATCAGGTCGTAGTCTTCACCCTTCTCCAGCGCCGCCATGAACGTGTCGGTGGCGGCCACCGAGATGTTGAAGTTGGTGATGCCGCCGTCGACCTTGCATTCGATGAACTCGAGGACGTCCGGGTGGTCCACCCTGAGGATGCCCATGTTCGCGCCGCGCCGGGTGCCGCCCTGTTTGACCGCCTCGGTCGCGCTGTTGAAGACCTTCAGGAACGACACCGGCCCGGAGGCCCGGCCGCCGGTCGAGGCCACGAGGTCGTCCTTGGGACGCAGGCGGGAGAAGGCGAAGCCGGTGTTGTGAACGAACGCCATGCCGTGGCGACCCGCGGCGTACGTGTTCCATTCTTCCACCGAGAGGTCGTAGAAGGCCTTCGGCTCCGGCGCTCGCTTGACCGCGGCGATCTCGAGACCGCGGGTGGTGACACGCCGCAGCAGTCCACCGAGATCCGCGTCACGCAGCGCGACGGCTTCGCCGATGGCCAGGAGGTCGTCACGCCGGCACCGACCACCGATGTTGCAGGACCACCGGTTCAATGCGTCGCTGCACGGGCCAATGCCGCGGCGAGCGGACCCGACCAGGCCGAGACTGCGTAGACGGTCACGCCAGGGGCGGAACGGCAGTCGCAACGCTCGTTGCTTCCGGCTCCCCGAGGTGAGCCGCTCGAGCCTGTGTTCGCTGGCGACGTGCGACAGGAGCTCGGCGCGGAGGTTGTCGACCTGAGGAAGTGTGCAGAGCTGAACGGTGTAGATGGTCCGCTTCCCCTTCCCCCGGGGAGGCTTCGCTACGAGAGACGGTTGATACCCGAGCAGGCCCATCAGGCCGGCCAGATCCTCGGCCATTTCGCGGCTCGCGGTGGAGTACGAGGGACTCCCGTCCGGTGCGACGTAGCCGTCACTGTCGAGCAACCCGGCGACGAAGGCGCGGACCACCGGTAGAGGCGACTTGGCGATCACCTCGGGGATACGAACGCGCGCGTCCTTGGCGCCGATCTTTTCGAGCCCGCACGCTTCGAGCATGTCGAGCACGAAGCGCTGCGTCAGCGTCGCGACACTGAGCAACCCGCGTTTGTCGCGCTGCATCGAGACCTGGATGCCATGTTGGGCGACGACCGCCCGAACCTTGTCGAGCACGTCCACCTCGCCGGAGAACCAGCGCAGCCGGTACTGCCGCAGCGCGGGGACGTAGCCGAACGATCCGTCACCAAGGGTGAATCCGACGAGCCAGCCGATGGAGTCGTCGATCAACAGACTCCCGGCCTGTCGTGGCGTCGTGTACGGCCAGTAGTCATCGGGCCGATCAGGCCCCAGGATCACGTCCCCAGGCGCCAGTTCGTCGGCGCGCAGGGCGACCAGGCCTTGCGGCCTCACGACCATGAACGGATGCCAGGCACTGGTTTGCACCTGGGTTCCCTCGCGGGTTTCGACGAGTATCTGGTGCTCGGCAGGGACATCGAACCGCCACACGTGGGAGACGCGACGAAGTCCGGTCTCGCCGGTCGCGGGATTCATGGCGACCGTCGCGATATTCAGATCGGCGACGTCGAAGGCCACGCCCCCGCTGCTGCTCTCGCCCGTTCGGCCATCGGAGGTCGCGCGATTCACCAAGACCTCGATTGGCTCGAGTCCGCAGAACGTCGTCCAGACCCTGGCATCCCCCGCGATGCAGCCACCGCCCGACTTATGGATGATCGCGGCCGCCTTGACGGAGTCGAAGATCTCCTCCATCGAGTCGCCCACCGGCAGGACGTAGCACGCGGAATACTGCAGTCCGTTGCCCTTTCCCGCGTTCATGAGCGTCGGCGAGTTCGGCAGGAAGTAGCCGTCCACCATCATGTCGTAGAAGGCGTTGGCGATCTCGCGCACCGCCGCGGGGCTTCGCCCGTAGCGCGCCTCGCCCATCGCAATGGACTGCGCCACCCGCCAGCACATTTCCTCGGGGGTCTCGGCGACCTCGCCGCCCTTGCGCGTGAGATACCGCTCCCGGAGCACGCGAAGCGCTGCTTCCGTCCACTGGCCGACCTTGGCCGGGCGGGTCTCAGACAGCATGCCTTCCTCCTCTCGGGGCGTTTCGGGAGCCTCGCAGACGCGGCCGGATGGGCTGCAAACGCTTCTCGATTGTGCGGCTCGAATCACGCCCCACATGCTATATCTTGTGGCTCGGGGACCATAGCACGCAGGATCTAGCGGGCGTCAAGAAAAAACGTGATTGGCGCGTTGACAAACCCCGGCAGGGGTTTGCGCGCGGTGGATGGCGGTGCGTCCGGTGAATAGCCATCGGACGCATCGCGTTAAGTGCCTAGGACTGGTTCGTGGTATCCGAGCAGGCCGAGGCCTCCTACGCCGAGATTCCCGGGTCGGGGTACGTATCAAGGGCGCGCCGCGACAATGGTTTAAACGTCAGGCGTTTCCCGCCCACCATGCCGATCAGCCTGAGCGTACGATCCCAGTCGCTGATGTTCCGGCCGTTGTATCGGAAATCAAACTCGGTCAGGTAGCGGTGGAGATGCCCACGACTCCAGTGGTGATAAACGCCGATCACGCCGCGCTTGAGCAGGCCGAAGTAGCCTTCAACCGTGCTGGTGTCCGGTGCGGGGAGGACGACTCGCGGGCACGTGATAATCTTGGGCCGACGCGCACGCCGTATCGATCGGAGGATCGGACCTTTATGACGATTGCCGGCCGGGTTTCGGGGCTGCTGCTCGGCGTTGTCGCGAGCTTCGCCTTGTCGTTTCAGACCGCTGCCGC
>JBGPXN010000022.1:0-41063 GCA_041492755.1 Methylomirabilia bacterium
GTCACGCCACCCTGACGAGGTCCACGCGGCCGGTGCGGGCGAGCAGCGGCGCCCAGAGATCGCCGACACGCGCGATGCGGGCCGGCACGTTGTCGATCCGGAAGTCCTCCATCTCGATGCCGCGCTCGAGCTCGTGCCACGTCACCGGCGTCGAGACGGTGGCCCGTGGGCGGGGCCGCACGGAATAGATCGAGGCCAGCGTGCGGCCCCAGGCGTTCTGGTTGTAATCGACGAGCACCCGTCCGGGTGGCCGCTGCGCGCGGCGGTACTCCGCGGTCAGCAGCCGTGGATGTCGCCGCGCGAGGTCGAGGGCGATGGCCTTGCTGACCGACCACACCTCCTTCTGGGTCGGCCCCCGCACGATCGGCACGTAGACGTGGACGCCGCGGGACCCGGTCGTCTTCACCAGCGTCGGCATCCCGCGCGCCTGGAACGCGTCACGGACGACGAAGCTGGCGTCCCGGATCTGCGGGAACCCGACGCCCTCGCCGGGGTCGAGGTCGAAGTGCAGGTAGTCGGGGCGGTCGACGTCGTCGCAGCGCGCGTACCACTGGTTCAGGTCGATGCAGCCGAGATTCACCACCCACAGCAGCGTGGCCAGGTCCTGGACCATCGGGAAGTGGATGATGCTCCCCGACGCGTGCTCGATCGCGCACGTCTCGATCCAGTCCGGGCGCGGCGTGGGCGCGCGCTTCATGAAGAAGAACTCGCCGTCGGCGCCGTTGGGATACCGCTTCATGACCATGGCGCGGTCCCGGACGTGCGGCAGCAGAACCCCCGCGACGTCCGCGTAGTACTGGAGGAGATCGCGCTTGGTCAGGCCGAGCTCGCGCCAGAAGACCTTGCCGAGATTCGTCAGCTTCACGTCGCGGGTGCCGACGGCGAGCACGGTGTCTTCGACGTCGCGCGGGATCTCGACGCGGGGCGGCGGTCCCGCCGGTGCGCGGTTCGTCCGTTGACGCGTGGCCGGATGGTAGTCACGCGTCGGCGGGCGGGCGGCCGGTCGAGCGGCGCGCGGGCGGGGTGCGGCCTTCCGGGACGTGCTCGGCCGGCGGCGCGGCATCACACGTCCTGCGGGCGTGACAACGGGACCAGCCGCGGCGGACGCGGGCCATGCACGCGCGCGCCGGCGACCGGCACGTAGTCGAGCTGGCGTCCCGCCGCCACGCAGCGGAGCATGAGGCCACCCCGGCTCATGTCCCCGCGCCCGACGAAATCGACGGGAAAGGTCAGGCGCGCGCCGAAGGCGGCCACGAGGACGTCGGTGTACTTGCCGGAGGCGATGCTGCCGAGCAGGACGACCTCGCAGTCACGGCCGATGCGCCGGCCCAGCGCGCCGACCGAGGCTTCGAGGGGCTCCCGGTAGCGCCGGTTGTCGCTGCGAATGTCGACGTCGGCCGCGGCGAGCAGGTCGTCGCGCGTCACGCGCGCGTCCGGGGAACGCAAACCGGAATCCTGCGTGATGACCAGCACGCCGTCGCGAGCCGCGCGCGGCGGGCTGGCGAAGGCGCGAGCGTAGGCGAGCTTGCCTCGGAAGTAGAGACCGGACAGGAGGCTCATGACGTCGCCCAGCGGCGCGCCGGCGCCGCTGCGGAGCGCGACGGCGAGGGGGAAGCCCGCTCGCGGAGACAGCAGCATGCGGGCGCGCTCTCCGTCGCAGCGGGCGGGGGAGAGGAGGAAGACGCGGCGTTCGGAGGGCGTTGCCGGCGTCGTCTTCCCGTTTCCGGAGGCCATCGCCCTCAGTGTATCGAAAATCGCGCATTGACTTTGAAGAGCGCCTCTTGCGAGGCTGAATCATGAACCAGCCAACCGCTTCCCAACCCCGTTCGGAGTCCGGCGAGTGGGTGCATCTCTGTGACCGATGCGGCGAGCGGATGGAGGAGCGCCAGTGCAAGATCGTCTGCAGAAATTGCGGCGGTTCGAGAGATTGTAGCGATCCTTGATCCGCACCGTCGACATCGCCTGGCTCGCCGGGCTCCTCGAAGGCGAAGGCTCCTTCTACATGTCGGAGCGTTCGATCACAGTCTCCGTGAACATGACATCCAGGTCAAGGGCGAGACCGCCGCAGCGTGGGCGATGACGCTGTACACCTGGCTCGGCATTCGCCGACGGCAGCAGGCGCGCGATGCGCTCGCTCGGTGGAAGCGCCAGCTCAATGGTGTCATCGGTCGCTCCGTGGTCGACGCCATCGTCGCCTACCGGGCGGCCGGGCTCGGCCAGGCCGATATCATGGCCCTGCTGAACGTCAGCAAGAGCACCGTCTACCGCCATACGCTGCACCGCGTGCGGCGCATGCGGGTGACACGCCGGCAGCCAGGCATACAACCGCGCCCCGCCGCTCTCACTACGATTACTCCCCGATAGGTTCTTGTCAGTAACGCCTGCTGTCGAATGCCGCCGCTCCGATTGTCCTCGTTTACTCCGACTTCCCGCAGCGCTAATGTAGACTCGCATCATGCCCAACGCGTGGGACGATCCCGAGTGGCTACGGCACGTCTTCGACGAGACGCGCGTCGTGCGCAAGCCGCTCAGCGGGATCATCACCGGCTACCACGTGCTTCCCTACATCCTGGTCGGCTCCGAGCACGACCAGCCGGGGCATTCGGTGGAGGTGCGAGGACGGATCAAGGTCTCGCCGCGGCTGGTCATCGCGCCGGGCCGGGACGGTCCGACCTACGGCGAGCTGTTCGGTGACCGCGACCTGATGCATCAGACGCTGATCGCGCGCGTCTTCAGCTTCCAGTACGCCTCACGGGTGCAGCTCGAGAGCGAGGACCTGAACATCCGCCGGCAGGACCGCGACCCCGAGCGCCACCTCGAACGCGTGCTCGACGAGCTCACACAGCGGGAGATCATCAACACGGGCGTGATCGTGTCGCCGGACGCCCGGTTCTATCCCGTGTCCCTGGACCGGTTCATCCGCGAGATCCTGGACCAGGAATTCCGCGAGTAGCGCACCGGCCGTGCAGCCGTGGGCTGCCGCCGGCGGCGCCGAAGTCCGCGATTCCTTGACACCATTTGGTCCGAATGCTATCCATGATCCGCACTCATCGCCGTAGGAGGCCCCCCACAATGACGAAGCGATCATGGTTTGCCGTCGGCGCCGTCGGCGCCGGCGCGGCGGTCCTCGCCGCCGTGCTCCCCGCCGGCGCGCAGGGTCCGATCCGCATCGGCGCGTCGCTCTCGCTCACCGGCACCTACGCCAAGCTCGGCAAGAACCAGCACGAAGGCTACAAGCTCTGCGAGAAGGACCTGAACGCCAAGGGCGGGCTGCTCGGGCGGAAGGTCGAATTCGTCATGTATGACGATCAGTCGATGCCGCCGACCGGCGTCCGCCTCTACGAGAAGCTGATCACCGAAGACAAGGTCGACGCGGTGATGGGGCCGTACTCCTCGCCGATCACGGAAGCCGTGGCCAACGTCACCGAGAAGTACAAGAAGGTGATGGTGTCCCCGCTCGCCGCGACCACGTCGATCTTCAAGAAGGGTCGCAAGCATATCTTCATGGTGATCTCGCCGGCCGAGGTGTACCTCGAGGGGCTCGTCGACATGGCGGCCAAGCGCGGCCTGAAGACGGTGGCCGTCGTGAACGAGGACACGCTGTTCTCCAAGGCGGCGGCGGCCGGCGCCGCGGAGCTGGCCAAGAAGAGGGGCATGCAGGTCGTCTACCAGGAGGCCTATCCCAAGGGGAACACCGACTTCTCGGCGCTCCTCACCAAGATCAAGTCGCTGAACCCCGACGTCATCGCCGCCGCCACCTACTTCGACGACGCCGTCGCGCTGACGCGGCAGATGAAGGAGCTCAACGTCAACCCGAAGATGTACGGCGTGACCGTGGGCGGCGACCTCCCGGAGTTCTACGACACGCTCAAGACCAACGCCGAGTACATCTACGGCGCCACGCAGTGGGAGCCGGGGCTCCCCTATCCGGGCAACAAGGAATTCTTCGAGAGCTACAAGAAAGACTTCGGTCACGAGCCGTCGTACCACTCCGCGGCCGGGTACGCCGGCTGCATCACGTACGCGGAAGGCGTGCGCCGGGCCGCCTCGCTCGACCCCGACAAGGTGCGCGAGCAGCTGCTCAAGCTCGAGATGAAGACCGCGTTCGGCGAGTACAAGGTCGACCAGGACGGGTTTCAGCTCGCCCACAAGATGGTCACGCTCCAGTGGCAGGACGGCAAGAAGATCGTCGTCTGGCCGGACGACCTCGCCCAGGCCAAGGCCCGTTTCCCCGCGCCTCCCTGGAATCAACGCTAGCTCCCCGGAAGGGGCGTTGCCCCCGTACCTCACGGGAGGGGCCGCTTCACCGGGCCCCTCCCGTCACTTCTCCGACGTGACGGCGCCCGTATGAACGTCGTCATCACGCCCACGATGGTCGGGCAGGTGATCATCTCCGGCCTTCTCTCGGGGGCGCTCTACTCGATGGTGGCCCTCGGACTCGCGTTGATCTTCGGCGTGATGCGGATCATCAACGTGGCGCACGGGCCGCTCCTGATGCTCGGTGCCTACACGACGTACTTCCTCTACAGTGGGCTCGGCCTCAACCCGTACCTCACCGTCCCCGTGAGCATGCTCGTCCTGTTCGGGGTGGGGCTGCTGCTCGAGCGCACGCTGATCTTCCGGGTCGTGGACGCGCCGGAGCTGTCCTCGCTCCTGCTGACCTTCGGCATCTCCATCGCGCTCGTGAACGCCACCCAGCTCGCCTTCACGTCCGACCTCCGCGCCGTCGAGTACCTCACCGGGTCCTGGCTGGTGGGCCCCTTCGCGGTCTCCAAGCCGCGGGTGATCGCGTTTGCCTTTGCGGTCGGCCTGACCGGCCTCGCCTTCGTCTTTCTGAAATACACGCGCACCGGCAAAGCGATTCGGGCGACGTCTCAGAGTCGCGAGGTGGCCATGGTCTGCGGCATCGACGTGGGCCGCATCCACCTGCTCACCTTCGGGCTGGCGAGCGCGCTGGCCGCGGCGGGCGGCGCGCTCATCGCGGTCATCGTCGCGATCCAGCCGGAGATGGGCCAGGTGTGGACGTTCAAGTCGTTCCTGGTGATCGTCCTCGGCGGTGCCGGCAACTATCCGGGCGCCCTGGTGGGCGGCATGCTGCTCGGACTGGTGGAGCAGCTCGCCTCGCTCTTCCTCACCACCCAGCTCTCCGAGGTCGTGGCCTACGTCCTGCTCGTGCTCGTCCTGCTCGTGCGGCCCACGGGCTTGCTCGGCGGGCGCCAGACGTGAAGCGCGCGGGCGCGCTCGCGCTCATCGCCCTGGCGCTGGCGGCGCTCGCCATCTATCCGGCGTTCGCCACCGGCTACGGCGTCCGCGCCGTGCTGCAGATCTTCATGTGGATCGCGCTCGCGGGGTCGTGGAACGTCATCTCGGGGTTGACCGGCTACGTCTCGTTCGGTCACGTCGCCTTCTTCGGGATGGGCGCGTACACCGGTGGCCTGCTCATCGCCAAGACAGGCTGGCCGTGGCCGCTCGCCGCCCTCGGGGGCGCGGCCGCGGCGGGGCTGCTCGCCCTCGCCATCGGCGGGCCGTGCCTGCGCCTGCGCGGCCCGTATTTCGCCATCGCCATGCTGGGTCTCAACGAGGTGCTGCGCGCCCTCGTGTCCTACTTCGAGGGGCTGACGGGTGGCGGGAACGGGCTCTCGCTTCCCACGCTCGATGCCACGGTGCCGATCTACTACGCGATGGGCCTCACGGCGGCGGCGGTGACGGCGGGCACGTACCTGATCCTGTCGTCGCGCTTCGGGCTCCGCCTCATGACCATTCGCGAGGACGAGGTGGCGGCCGAGGCGATGGGGATCGACACCTTCAGCCACAAGCTCGTGGCCTTCCTGCTGTCGGCGCTGGGGCCGGGGCTGGCCGGGGCGCTCACCGCGCGCGATCAGGGCTACATCGAGCCGCTCAGCGTGTTTCCCCTCGCCACGACCATCACGATGATCGTCATGGCGCTGTTCGGCGGGAAGGGAACGGTGTGGGGGCCGGTGCTGGGCGCGGCCGTGCTCTTCATCGCCCAGGAAATGGTCTGGGCCCGCTATCCCTACGTTCATCCCCTGCTCTTCGGCGCGATCATCGTCGCGGTGGTGCTCGCCATGCCGCGCGGTGTGCTCGGCCTCCTGCAGCTCAAGTTCCGTCTGCCCCGGACGATTTGATGGCGGGGGCCGCCCTCGAGATCGTCGATCTCCGCAAGAGCTTCGGCGGCGTCACTGCCGTCAACGGCGTGTCGCTCGCGCTGGAGCCTGGGCGTATCTACGGCCTCATCGGGCCCAATGGCTCCGGCAAGACGACGCTGTTCAACTGCATCACCGGCGTGGAGCGGCGCGACAGCGGTCGCATCCTGCTCGATGGAGCACGGATCGACGGCCTCAAGCCCTATCAGATCGCCCAGCGGGGCGTGGGGCGAACGTTCCAGGTCATCCGCGTCTTCCCGGAGCTGACCGCGCTCGAGAACCTGCTCGTGGTGACGCGGGGCGATCACCGGGCGGCGCAGGCGCGCGCGCTCGAGCTGCTGCGCTTCGTGAAGCTGGAGGGCCTGCGCGACGAGTACGCGGGTAACCTGTCCTATGGACAGCAGAAGCTCGTGGAGTTCGTGCGCATGCTCATGCGCGAGCCCTCGCTCGTGCTCCTCGACGAGCCGGCCGCCGGCGTCAACCGTACCCTCCTCAACGATCTGCTCGATGCCGTCCGCCAGCTCCGGGACACCGGCAAGACCGTGCTGCTCGTCGAGCACGACATGAAAGTCGTCATGGGCCTGTGCGAGACGGTGTTCGTCCTGGATCACGGCGAGAAGATCGCCGAGGGACCGCCCGGCGTGATCCAGGCCGACGAGCGGGTGATTGAAGCCTACTTCGGGCGATAGTTCCTCGGAGGGGGGCCTTAGCTCGGAGGGGGGCTGCGCCCCCCTTCCGACGCTCCGCGGGCCGTCGGCCCGCTTCGCTGCCTCCCCCCCAGGGCAGGATTGCGCCGGCGGAGCCGGCGCTCGGAGTGGCCGCGCTCCGCTTGGCGTTGCTGCAGCGGGTCTCGGCGATCTGCGCGTCGGTGGCCTCGGTCTCGGGGTGGTGGCTGTTCTCTTGGTTGTCGCGTTTGGGGCGCTGGCGGCGTGGCTGGCGTGGCGGTCGGCGGGGTGGCCGTTGGTGCACGATGCGCCGATCATGCACTACGTCGCGTGGCGGATCTCCGAGGGGGCGGCGCCGTATCGCGACGTGTTCGACATGAACTTTCCCGGTGTGTATCTGCTGCATCTCGCGGTGCTGCGGGGGCTGGGGCCGGGCGATGTCGCGTGGCGGGCGTTCGATCTCGGGTGGTTGATGGTGGCCGCGGGGGCGATCGCGGCGTTTGCCTGGCCGTGGGGACGGGTGGCGGCGGTGGGCGGGGCGCTGTTCTTCGTCGTCCATCATCTCGCCGGCGGCGCCGGGCAGGCGGGCCAGCGTGATTTCTTGCTCTGCCCTTTCCTCCTCCTCGGTGCGCTTGGCGTGGCGTGCTGGCTCGAATCGTGGAGTGATGAACGTCGCGAATCGGCGGCGGCGCATCGCTCGCGGTCGGCGGCGGCGAACGGGACGCAATCACCGACGGTGGCGGCGCGCCGCGGGCCGGCGCGCCCGCTGGCGCTTGCCGGTCTCGCGCTCGGTGCCGGCGTCACGATCAAGCCCCACGCGATCGTGCTGCTCGTGATCCTGACCGTCGTCGTCGCGATCGCGGCGTCCCGGCGCGGAATGTCCCCGGTTCCGGCCGTCGGGGCGCTCGTCGGCGCCGGGCTCGTCCCGCCCTTGGCCGTCGTCGCGTGGCTCGCGTCGGTCGGCGCGCTCGGCGCGTGGATTTCGATCGTCGTCGACTATCTGCTCCCGCTCTATTCGCGCCTGGGTCGGCCGGCGCAGTGGGGCTTCCACCGGTGGACGGTCTGGATACCCATCGCCGGCGCCGTCGCCCTCTCGCTCGTGTCCGCGCCGCGACGTGGGCACTTCGGGTCGCGGCACCTCGTCGCGTCGCTCGGGGTCGCCTACGGCCTCGCGCACTACGTCGGGCAGGGGAAGGGCTGGGAGTATCACGTGTACCCGCTGGCGGCGTTCACCGGCGTGCTGCTGTTCTCCGAAGTGCGCTCGGCGCTCACGGAGCGCCGCATGCTCGGGCTGGCGGTGGCTGTCTTGCTCGGCGCATCATGGGTCATGCTCGCGGGCAAGGGAGCGGAGGCGGCGGACGCGGCCTGGATCGGGGACAAAGCTCGGCGCGTGGACGCCGTCGTCCGCGATCTGGCCGCGGCACCCACGTGCGCCCGCGTGCAGTCGCTCGACACGACCGAAGGCGGCGTGCACGCGCTGCTGCGGCTCCGCATCGCCCAGCCCACCCGCTTCCTGTACGACTTCCACTTCTTTCACGACACGACGACCGCGATCGTCCAGCGGCTGCGCGCGGAATTCGCGCGGGACCTGGCCGCGCGCCCGCCCGACTGCATCGTGCTCTTCCGGCACGGGTGGCCGGTGGGCGGCTACGAGCGCGTCGAGGCGTTCCCCGAGCTGGCGCGGGTGTTGGCCGTCGACTACCGGGCCCGGACCCGAGGCGACGGCTACGTGATCTATGCGAAGCGAGCCCGTTCGTAGCATCGTCGCGGCCTACGACGACCCCGTCGTGCGGGCGTACTGTCGCGTGCGTTTCGGGATCCTGCGCCAGCGCTTCCTGGACGAGATCGGCCAGTACCTGCCGGACGAGGGGCCGGTGCTCGACATCGGGTGCGGCTTCGGGCTGTTCTCGCTCTACTACGCGGCCACGGGCCCGCGGCGATTCGTGCGCGGGCTCGACGTCAACCCGCGGCGCATCGCGCTGGCCCGTCGCGCCGCGGCCAAGCTCGGGCTGGACAACGTCGCCTACGAGGAAGCCGACGCGCGGGACTTCAAGGGCGATGGCGAAGTGGCCGCCGCCTACATGCTGGACATCGTGCACCACGTTCCGCCCTCCGCGGTTCCAGCGCTGCTCGCCGCGCTCCACCGCTGCCTGCCGGTGGGCGGCGTGCTCGTCCTGAAGGACGTCGACACGCGGCCGGCCCCGAAGCGCTGGTTCACGTGGATCCTCGACAAGCTCATGGCGCCGACCACGCCCGTCCACTATTGGAGCGCGGAGGCGCTCACGTCCGCCCTCCATACCACCGGCTTCCGCGTGCGCCGTCATCTCATGGTCGACCTGCTGCCGTACGCCCACGTCCTGTACGTGTGCGAGCGGCTCCGATGACGGGCGAGGCTCCGCTGCTCTCCGCGTACGGCATCACGGCCGGCTACGGCAAGATGGACATCCTTCACGACGTGGCGCTCGAGGTGAAAGCAGGCGAGATCGTCTGCATCATCGGTCCCAACGGGGCCGGCAAGTCGACGGCGTTCAAGACCATCGTGGGCTTCCTTCGCCCGCGGGCCGGGCACGTCGTCTTCAAGGGTCAGGAGATCACCGGTCTTCGGCCCGACCTCGTGCTGCGCCGTGGCCTGGCCTACGTGCCGCAGGGCCGGATCGTCTTTTCCCAGATGACCGTCCTGGAAAATCTCGAGATGGGCGCCTACATCGAGGCCGACTCCGCACGCACGGCGGCCGCCCTGCAGCGGGTGTACGGTCTCTTTCCCGTCCTCGCCGAGCGCCGGAAGCAGAAGGCGGGAACGATGTCCGGCGGCGAGCAGCAGATGGTGGCCATCGGTCGCGCGCTCATGACGACGCCCGACTTGATCCTGCTCGACGAGCCGTCGCTGGGACTGGCGCCGAAGTTCGTGACGCTGATCTTCGAGAAGCTCGTCGACATGCGGTCGGCCGGCTATACCCTCATGATCGTCGAGCAGAACGCCGCCCGCGCCCTGCAGATCGCCGATCGTGGATACGTGCTCGAGCTCGGGCGCAACCGCTTCGAGGGCGAGGGCCCGCGCCTGCTCGCCGACCCCGACGTCAAGCGCCTCTACCTCGGAGGATGAGCGTGCGCCGACGGGCCAACGCGGGCGCGTGGCCGATCGGTTGGCTCGTCCTCGGGCTCGCCGCCGGCTGCGCGGCGCCGGTCGTCATGGAGCACCCGGTCACGCGCCAGCGGGTGAACTGCACGGAGGCGGCGCAGCGACTGGCCGTCAGCGGTCTTCCGCGGCCGACCGGCACCGACGTCCCGCGCCGGGACGACATCGGCGTGCCCTTCCGCAACTTCGACTACGAACGCCAGTGCGCGGGGCAGGCCCAGGAAGAGGGATTCGTCTGCATCTCGGGGTGCCCCGCGCGATAGGGGTGCTATCCTGACTGGCGGCCGCGAGCCGTGAGGAGAAGCCAGCCCGTGAAAAAGACCACGCGACTCAGAGAGCTCGTCCGCCGACCCGACACGACGTTCCTGATGGAGGCGCACAGCGGCCTCTCCGCACGCATCGTGGAGGACGCCGGCTTCGAGGGCGTCTGGGCCAGCGGGCTCAGCGTCTCGGCTTCGTTCGCGGTCCGCGACAACAACGAGCTGTCGTGGACGCAGGTGACCGATCACGTCGCGTTCATGGTGGAGGCGACCTCGATCCCGATCCTGCTCGACGGCGACACCGGTCACGGCAACTTCAACAACATGCGACGGTTCGTGCGCAAGCTCGAGCAGGTGGGCGTCGCCGGCGTCGCCATCGAGGACAAGCAGTTCCCCAAGACCAATTCGTTCCTGCGCTCCGAGCGGCAACCCCTCGCCGACATCGACGAGTTCTGCGGCAAGATCAAGGCCGGCAAGGACAGCCAGAACGATCCCGACTTCGTGCTGGTGGCCCGCGTGGAGGCCCTGATCGCGGGCTGGGGCCTCGCCGAAGCGCTCAAGCGCGCCGAGGCGTACCACCAGGCGGGCGCCGACGCGATCCTGATCCACAGCCGGCAGAGCACACCGGCCGAGATCTTTGGCTTCATCGCCGAGTGGGGGAACCGGTGTCCCGTCGTCCTGGTGCCCACGAAGTACTGGCGAACGCCGACGGCCGACTTCCGCGCCCGCGGCGTGAGCGTGGTCATCTGGGCGAATCACCTGCTGCGGGCGGCGATCTCCGCCATGCAGACGACGGCGCGGCGGATCCGCGAGGACGAGTCGCTCATGAACGTCGAGCCGCAGGTGGCGCCGCTCCACGAAGTGTTCCGGCTCCAGGGCGACGACGAGCTGCAAGAAGCCGAACGGCGCTACCTGCCGGCAACGCGCGCGGCGCTGTCGGCGGTCGTGCTGGCGGCCGGGGCCGGCGAAAGCTTCGGCGGTCTCACCGCGAACGTGCCCAAGTCGATGCTCAAGGTGCAGGGCCGGCCGATCCTGGCCCGACTGCTCGACGACTTCGGCCGCCTCGGCTGTCACGAGGCCACCGTGGTCCGCGGCTACCGCGCCGAGGCGATCACCGTCGAGGGCGCCCGGTTCATCGACAACCCCGACTACGCGTCGAGTGACGAGGCCTACTCGCTGTCGCTCGCGGAGGCGGAGCTGAATCCGGGTACCATCGTCGCGTTCGGCGACATCGTGCTCAAGCGTCATATCCTCCAGGCGCTGCTGGAGGAGGCCGGCGACGGCATAACGATCGCGGTCGACAGCGTGCTGGCCGCCGCCGAGCATCCCGATCGCGTCGTGTGCAATCGGCCCGACACCGGACGCTTCAGCTTCGAGCAAATCGTCTTGCGGGGTATCGGGCCCACGGTTCCTGCGCTGGACAGTCACGGCGCGTGGATCGGCCTCATGCATCTCGGGCGCGACGGCGCCGGGTGGCTCCGCGAAGCCATTGCGGACGCGCGCGGGGCGGGAACCCTCCGGACCGATCGCATCTACGACGTGCTTGCACGCATCGTCGCGCGCGGCCACGTCGTGCACGTCGTCTACAGTCGCGGTGGCTGGGTCAACGTCAACAACCTCACCGACCTGGTGGACGCCTCGGGGATCTGAACGCCCGAGGGCGCCGCCTCCTTTGTGGCAGGCGGTGACCGGAAGTGACGGTGCTCGTCGGCGTGGAGCCACCTGAGGGTGCGGGACGGGCAGGGCGGCGGTGCGCGTCTGACATCGGACTGACGCGCCCTGGCACGAACGCGGACGAATACCAGCGGCCCGCTCGAATAACGCCCTGACCTTCCAGCGTTTTCGGCCGCGACCCGCGTGGTACACAAGTTGCTTTACTCGGGCGGTGCGGGGGACTCCTTCCCGACAAAGGCAAACCCGTCGCGAGGCGGGGACGCAACGTCACGGGTCAGCGCCAGCTCGATCGTGCGCTGACAGCCGGACTGCCGAAGGAAGGGAAGGGAGTCAAAACTCCCCGGGACATACCTGTCCTTCAAGGAGGGCACGATGACCCGTCTCAAGCTGGCGTGCCTTGCCCCTACCTCCGCGCTTCCGTTCCCGACCGCAGCTCCGCCCGCCGGCGCTGTCCTGACACGCTCGAACATCGATCAGGTGGGCCACGGGCGTTGGGATCCGCCGCGACGTTCAGCGCGTCCTGGTTGGCAGTTTTTACAGGGGCGGACTGGCGTCGTCAAGTGATGATGGACGGCGCGAGTCACGTCGATGCTGCGGCAGTGAACGGTGACGCCTTTACGAAAGGATCTCTTATGAGCCTGCGCCGCGCTTTTCTCCGGTCGGTCTCGATGGCAGTTCCGCTGGTCGCAACCCTACTCATCTGGGTGACCCCGGCGTTCCCGCACGCCGGGAACTTCAGCGGCGACCTCATTCACGCCTGCGTTGGCAGGCACTCGCAAGTTGTCCGCATCGTCGGCGTCAACGGGCACTGCGTGAGCCATCATGGCTTCCTGGCCGAGACCCCCACTCACTGGCCCGCGGTCGTCTCCGCGCCTGCACCGAGCGCACCGAGCGCCGGGGCCTTGCGGTATGTCGACTCGAGCATCCCCGAACCCAAAACGGTTGGGATTGCCGTAGGCGTTGAACCCAATCAACCGGCTGTTGCTATCGATCTCCCGAATGGAACGCTCGTCACTGCTCAGATCGGTGCATCCGATTCTTTCAACGGAGCTGGTTTTCTAGACAACTTCGGAGATGCCACGTTCTTCTACACCGATGTAAATTGTGGAATACCGGCATCGGGATTCCTGGACGGCCGCGTTGCGTCGAACCGCGCGTTCGCGAACCTGAGGGACTCCACTCTGACCTACACCGATCTCTCGGCGGCAGCAACCATAGCGATCCGCTCGTTCAAATTCGGGTCGCCCGCTCAGTGCTTCACCATCGCGGACCAACTCGGCGTCGAGTCGATGGAGATGTTCGTCGCCCCAGCCGTGACTGTCCCTCTCAGCGACCTGGACGTCAACCCGCCGTTTAGGCTAGCCAAGTAGGGCTTTGCAGGACCTCTGAGTCGAGGCCGGGATCCGTCGCCTGTGCTTTAGTGGCGGCGGGTCCCGGTATTTATTTTGTGGCGGACTCTGAAAGACGATGACCTCGATCTCATCACGGACGTGCCGCTGCTGGCGAACGATCGGCCGCGGCGTCGATGGCGATGACGGGGTCAGCGTGTGGGGCGCCCGGCGCCCCGGGCTGCTTGGGCGACCGGCTCCTCGACCGACTGGAGCAAGCTGCGCGTCATGGCCAACTCGCCGGTCACGCTGATCACGGCGCCCCGCTTCGAAGAAGCCGCAGGCCCGCGGGTCATTCTGTCCCGAAGGCCTCGGCCCCGCCTCGGGATGCGATGATCGGCCACGGCGCCTCTCCAGAGCTCCCGGGAGAAGCGATGGACGGGATTCGGGGCACCGGACGGATCGGATTCGCCATGGCCGCGGCCGTCGCGGCGCTACTCCTTGGCTGTGCGACCGGCCGTGTCCCACCCTCGGCGAACGTCGACTGGCTTCTCGGTACCTGGCAATGGCACACGCACTCCCGGTTCGAGTTCGTCCGTGACGGCGACGAGATCGCCTGGACGATGACGCGGTCGCGGGTGCTGAGCAACAATCCCAGGTGGGGCGAGAAGGCGGCGGTCGAGGTGGCCGGCAAGGTGGCGACGGTCACGAGCGACAGGGTCGAAGCGTTCGGCACCTACGAGCGGAGCGACACCCCGCTGCTCGTAGGTCGCCGGTTCCGCATGTGGCTGACGCGCGAGGGCGGCGCTGTGCTGCGCGGCGAGATCGTGGGCGCAGGGAACGAGCCGATCCCCGTCGTGCTCCGCAAAGCGCCAGGACCCTGACCGTCGGCGGGCGCGTGGCGGGCGCGCGCCGCGTAGAGGATCTGGCTGACGCGCCCGCCCCGTCGCCTTCCGTCTCGACGAGTAAGCAGATCGCGAAGGAGGAGCGGGAGTGCTCCCCGACGAGCAGGTGGAATCGCCGTCACGCGACGAGGTGCGGCGACAGCCCGGGACCGTCTACCACGCGGCGTGCTGGGAGTGGCGGGTTGGCGTGATAGACGACCGCCATGGTCGGTTTGCCGGCGTTCGCATCGACATCGAGAGCATTAGTCGAGATCTCCGGCGGCCGGCGGCGAGAGCTCCGATCTCCTCACCGAGCGCTTCAGCGGCTCGTGGACGCGCTGGCGGACGGCCCCGACGACCTTCCTGCCGTGCGTGCGGCCCTTCCGCGAGCCTGGAACGCGCGCGCCAAGCTATGGAGCAGCGGCTTGTCGAGAGCGCGCACGCTCGGCGTGCTGGCGTGAATGTCGATTTGGAAGGGCTCGCTACCTTTCCTGAGGTGCTTGAGGCCGGTACGCCGGACGAGCGCAAGGAGCTCGTCCGGTGTTTCTCAAGGGGCTACGAGTCGAGACCAGGACCGGACATGCCGTGCTGCAGTGGCACCGAGTGTCGGGTTAAGTTGGTGGAGCTGAGGGGATTCGAACCCCTGACCCCAAGACTGCCAGCCTTGTGCTCTCCCAACTGAGCTACAGCCCCACGCGACGGATCAAGGTACCGGCCGTCCCCGACAGTTGTCAAGGAGGCGAATGGTACCGGGGAGGGGAGTCGAACCCCTACGCCCTTTCGGGCAGCGGCTTTTGAGGCCGCCGTGGCTTCCATTACACCACCCCGGCACGCGCCTGCCTCCTGCATGGGCGTGCGACCATCCAATTGTACAGCCATCCAATCTGGGCCTGCCGAGACCACGCCCGCGACTGCAGCCCAGAGGCTGAAGAAAGCGTTCCGCTTTGGCGCTCTTGCGGACGAGACACGGAACGTCCCGCCCGTAGTACATCCACTTGAACCGCCGAAGGACCTCCTCTTCGATCGGCATGTCTCCGGCCCCGACGCGCCGCCACGTCACGTCGGAAGGAAAATTCGAGTAACCCCTTACCTGGGACTGCGCAGGCGGTTGCAGAGTGCGAGGCGGCCGGTCAGGACCGGCCGAGGTAGCAGGCTTCCAGGCGGGGGAGGATCTGGTCCTCGGAGAACGCGGCGACGCGCTCGCGGGCGGCCGCGGCGATGGCCGCAGCGCGTGAGGGCTGGGTCAGGACCACCCCGAGTGCGTGCGCCAGGCCGTGGACGTCGCCGACGTCGTAGAGCAGGCCGGTGCGGCCGTCTTCGATGACCTCCTCGGCGCCGCCGCAGCGGGACGAGACGATCGGCGTCCCGCACGCCATCGCCTCGATCACCACGTTGGCCAGCCCCTCCGAGCGGGACGACAGCACGAAGCAATGCGAGCGGCCGAAGTAGGCGTACGGGTTGGTGGCGAAACCGGGCAGGTGGACGTCGCTGGCCACTGCATGATCCGCCGCGCACTGCACCAGCTTCTCGTGGTCGGGGCCGTCGCCCAGGATGACCAGCCGCGCATCGCCCCGTTCGCGAACAAGGCTGAAGCCGTGGATCAGGTCCGGAAAGCCCTTGATCTCGGCGAGACGACCGGCGGCGACGATGAACGGCCGCAGGGCGTCGACGGCAGGCGCGGGCTCACGGGCGAGCGCGCGGATCCCGCCGAGGGGAAACGGGTTGTAGATCGTCCGCACCGTGCGGGGATCGAGATCGAAGAACTGGGCGTGGTGGCGGCGGAGGTCCTTGGACACCGCGACGGTGTCGTCGGCCCGGCGGTAGAGGCGGCGGGCCAGACGCAGGAGCCGCGGGCTGGCGCCGGTGGCGGCGTAGGTGTCCGGCTCGTTGTGGACCTGCGCGATGGCCCGCAGCCGGCCGCCGGTCAGCACCTTGGCCAGCACCACGACCATGTTGGCGACGAGCTCGTGGCCGACGGCGATGTGGTAGTCGCCCCGCAGCGCGAGCGCGGCCACCCGGGCGGCGTGCCGGAGTAACTGCAGCCGTCCGTCCGCAGGCAGCGGACGCACGGGCACGCCGTGCTCGCCGAATACCGCGAGGGTTGGGTTCGGCTGGCCCGAGAGCCGGTCCGCAATTCGCCACGCCAGGCACTGCACCCGATAACCCTGTCGTGCGAACCAGGGGATCTTCACTTGCAGGCTCCGCTCGATTCCGCCGGCGAGCAGCCAGGGCGTGACGAACAGAATTCCGGGTTTCGCCATGCCCAGGGACACTGCACGGCAGATACCAGGGCGGTGGCGGGTCTGGTACGCGCCTTGCCTCACCAAACCGCGGCTGCACATCAACGCACGGTCGGCCAGGCTGGCCGGCGACGAGAGCGGACGAGGGATGGCACAGTCACAGACGACACTTGCCGAACCGGACAGCATGACCGCCGATGTTCCGCGCGCGGAGTTCCTTCCGTTTCACCGGCCGTGGATCGATGACGACGAGATCGCGGAGGTCGTCGACACGCTGCGCTCCGGCTGGCTGACGTTGGGCCCCAAGACCCTGCGCTTCGAAGCCGAGTTCGCGAAGTATGTCGGCGCCAGCCACGCGATCGCGGTGAACTCGGCCACGGCCGGTCTCCACCTGGCCCTCGACGTCGCCGGCATCGGGCCCGGGGACGAGGTGATCACGACGCCGTACACGTTCACGGCCACCGCGGCCACCGTCCTCCACGTCGGCGCTCGGCCGGTGCTGGCGGACATCCGGCCCGACACGCTCAACGTCGATCCCGCCGAGGTCGAGCGGCGGATCACGCCACGCACGCGGGCCATCGTCCCGGTGCACATGGCGGGACTGCCGTGTGACATGGAGCCGCTGCGCGCGCTCGCCGATCGCCATCGGCTCATCGTGATCGAGGACGCCGCGCACGCGCTGCCCGCGCGCTATCGCGGGCGGATGATCGGGGCGCTCAGCGACCTCACCGTGTTCAGCTTCTATGCCGGCAAGAACATCACGACCGGCGAAGGCGGGATGGTGACCACCGAGCGTCCAGACTTCGCCGAACGGCTGCGCACGCGGCGCCTGCACGGCATCAGCCGGGACGCCTGGAAGCGCTACACCGCGGAGGGCTCCTGGTACTACGAGGTCGACTATCCGGGCTTCAAGTACAACATGACCGATCTCAACGCCGCCATCGGCATCCACCAGCTCGAGAAGTCGGACCGCTTCCACGAAATTCGGAGCCGCTACGCGCGGCGCTACACGGAGGGGCTCGCCGACGTTGCCGAGCTGATCTTGCCGACCGTGCCCGCGGACCGCGAGCACGCCTGGCACCTCTACCTCGTGCGCGTCCGGCCGGAGATGCTCACGATCGACCGCGCCGCCGTCATCGAGCAGCTGCGCGCCGCCAACATCGGGACGAGCGTGCACTTCATCCCGCTGCACTTGCACCCGCACTACCGCAGCGCCTTCGGCTACCAGCCCGAAGACTTCCCGCGCGCGGTCACGGCGTATCGCGGCGCGATCTCGCTGCCGCTCTACCCGCGCATGACGGAAGGCGACGTGGACGACGTGGTCCGGGCCCTGCGGCGAATCCTCCGGGCCCATCGCATCGGGAGGGCGGCATGAACACCGTGCTCGTCACGGGTGGCGCGGGATACGTCGGGTCGCACCTCGTTCGCAAGCTGCTGGCGCGCGGCTGCCACGTGCGCGTGCTCGACCGGTTTCTCTACGGCGATCACGGTCTGATCGCCCTGCTCGGTGACCCCGCGCTCGAGGTGTTCGAGGCCGACGTCCGCGATCGTACGGCGGTGCTGAAGGCGGCCCGGGGCGCGGACGCGGTCATCGCGCTAGCCGCGCTGGTCGGCGACGCCGCCTGCGACCTGAACCCCGCGGAGACCGCGTCCATCAACCTCGATTCCACCCGCCTCATCGCCGAGGTCTGCGACGGACTGGACATCGGGCGGCTCGTCTTCGCCTCGAGCTGCAGCGTGTACGGCGCGGGGGGGGACGAGATTCTCACCGAGACGTCGGAGCTGGCGCCGGTGTCCCTGTACGCGCAGACCCGGATCGATTCGGAGGCGATCCTCGACGAATACCGCGACCGCCTCAGCGTGGTGATCCTGCGTCTGGCCACCGTGTTCGGGCTGTCGCCCCGCATGCGGCTCGACCTCCTCGTGAACACCTTCGCCTCCCAGGCGTTCTTCAACGGTCGCATCCGCGTCTTCGGCGGCGGCCAGTGGCGGCCCAACCTGCACGTCCAGGACGCCGCCAGCGCGTTCATGCTGGCGGCGGAGGTGCCCGACGCCATCGCGCGGGGCCAGATCTTCAACGTCGGCGACAACAGCGCGAACCACACGGTGCTCGACGTCGCCAGGATGGTGCATACCGCGCTGCCCGACACCGCGGTCGAGGTCACCGACAGCGTGACCGACCAGCGCAACTACCGCGTCAGCTTCGACAAGATCAACCAGCAACTGGGCTACCGCGCGCGGTTCGGTGTCGCCGACGGCATCGCGGAGATCGTCGCGGCCTGCCGCGATCGGCGGATCTCCGGGCTGAACGATCCGCGCTACTCGAACATCCAGTGTCTGAAGCTCAACGCCTTCGGGCGCGTGCGCTCGGCCCCGACCACGGCTGCGGCCTGACAAGCCCGCGGGGTCTGTGCCAGAATGATGGCCGTCGGCGCGCGGGCTTCGCCGCCGGCGGTGACCCTTCCCGCCGTGAGGTCGAGATGGAGCGATCGTTCGCGGACGACGCTGGCGGCTGCGGTCAGCGACCGGCTCGAGCGCGGGGAGTACCAGGCCGCGCGCGAACTCGCCGCCCGCGACTAGCGGGAATCCGGCTGCGTCCCCGCGCTCTCCGAATCGCGCTCGCGTTTCGGCGGGCTGGTGCCGGTGCGCGGGACGATCGCGCCCGCCTTGTCCTTCACGCGCTTGAGCAGGCGGCGGGCCCAGACGAACTCGGTGGCCAGGATGGCCAGTCCGGCGGGAATGACGACCACGGCCGGACCCGGTAGAACGATCATCGCGGCCCCGACGGCCACCACGGTTCCGCCCACGACGGCGACGATCAGACGACGCACGAACCTCACCGGCCTCTCCTCGTGCTCAGAGCCCGTGAAGGAATTCGAGGTCGAGGGGCGCCACGGCTCCGCCGGGGCGCCCCGAGCGTTTGGGGGGTATGGGGGGCCATGTCGGGGCCCCCCATGTACTCAGTTCGAGCTCGCCCACCCGGGGTGGTGCAAGCCGGCCACCGTCAATTCTCGCGGAGCTGCTCCACGAGCGCGCCGAGGCGATCGAACTCCACGCCGGTGAGGTTGACGAAGTAGAACGAGCACCCGTCCTGGTACACGCGAACGAGCATGGACATCACCTGGAGGGGGGGACCGCCATCGGGCGGCTGGAACGAGAGCTTGGCGGCCGCGCCCGCTTTGACCGGTGTCGTGGTCCGGACGCGGATTCCGAAGGCCGAGAGCGACGACGCCGTGCCTTCCCACTGCGTCCCCGTGTATTCGAGCACGCGAACGGGCATGCGGACACGCGCGCGCGGCGCGCGGCGGCGCTCGATCTCGCGTCCGGCGGCGGTCTGTTCGCGATAGAGGGCGTGCGGTTCGACGTGGATCATGACGTCGCGCAACCGGTCGAGATCCACCGGCTTGCCCATGAAGTCGAAGGCGCCGAGCCGCAAGCACTCGCGGGCCTGGTACTCCGTCGCGACGCCGGACACCGCGACCACCGGCACGCCTGACTCGCGGATCGGACGCGAGCGAAGGAGGTCGAGGCCGCTCATGCCCGGCAGGTTGACGTCCAGGATGATCGCGTGCGGCCGGTGGTGTCCGAGCTTGCCGAGAGCGGCCTCGGCGGTGCGGACGACGACGGGCTCGTGGCCGAGCTCGAGAAGGTAGTCGCGGAACACGTCCCCGACGTCGATCTCATCCTCGACTACCAGGACGCGCATGAGTTCCCGAGTCTAGCACGGGGCGCTCGGAGTCAGGCGACGGGTCGGTCGGTCTCCGCGCGGACGGACGCCCGTCCGCGGCGCATCGCACGCAGCGACGCGCTCACCTGTGCGCCCGTGAAGAACGCCGTCCAGAACGGCGTCGGGACGGTGCGGTCGTTCATCGGGCCGAGCAGGGCCCGGCTGTCGAAGCGATGAGCGAGACGATACCCGAAGCTGTAGAACGCCGCGATGCTCCGGGGCGTTTGTTCCCCGTTGAAGATGACGTCGAGGGCCAGATGCATGAGCGCGCCCATCAAGTATCCCCACAGTGGCAGCGGATCGAGCCACCAGGCCAGCGCGCCGAGCAGGGCGAACAGCTCGTACGAATGCAGCGCGAGCACCGTTCTGCGCACCTGGCCGCCGAGGTAATAGCGCAGGAACGCGCGGGGATGGAGATCGCGCTGCCGCTCCACGAGCACGTAGTCGACGAAGTGGTCGACGTCGATCAGGAAGCCGCCGGCGACGATTCCGGCAGCCAGGGAGACGGTTGCGGCCGGCGGCGCGCCCCCGGACACGGCGACCGCGCCCGCGACCGCCACCATCGTGGTGACCAGGTGTCCGCCCGGGCTCATGCGGATGCGTGACGAGCGGGCAGGAGTGTCACGGCTGAGTCACAACGCAAGCGCTGTGCCCCTCGTAGGCGCGGCCAAGTCTCGGAGATTGCTCGCGACCGTGAAGCGGCGGCGTGTGCGTCGGTGTCCAGATGCCGTCAATACGCTGCACATTTTTCCGCGTGCCGCGAGCGTGGCTGTCGGCTGCGGTCGCCCTAACCGGCGCACCACACGCTTGGCCGGCGCGCGCCGGCGGCTGGGCCGATGGTCTGACCGCGCGTGCTATACTGCCATCTTGGGCTGCTCCGACGGGACCTTGGGCGGCTCCGACGGAGGGGAAAGGTGTCCGAGTACGTGCCGGTCGCAATCTTCACGGTGCTCATCGTCGCCTTCGCCGTCGTGTCGCTGGCGGCCGCGACGCTGCTCCGGCCGTCGCGACCCGATCCCGTCAAGCTGACGAACTACGAATGCGGCGCCGAGCCGATCGGCTCGGCCTGGGTTCGGTTTCCGGTCGGCTTCTATCTGGTCGCGCTCCTCTTCATCGTCTTCGACACGCTCGCCGTGTTCCTCTTCCCGTGGGCGGTGGTCCTCCGGTCCGTCGGTATGCCGGCCTTCTGGGTGATCGCCGGGTTCATGGGGATTCTCTCGCTCGCCTGGGTCTACGCCTATCGGGAGGGGCTGCTCGAGTGGAAGTGAAGGCGCCGACGCCCCAGATTCCGCCTCCCGGCTGGGGCGACTTCAAGGACCTTCAAGAATGGGAGAAGTACCGCCAGGTACGCGCCGACGACGACAAGACGTCCAACGCGCTGGCCGGGATCGCCGACGCGATCCACCACATGCCCGGCGGCTGGATCGTCACCACCACGACCGAGAAGATCTTCAACTGGGCGCGCAAGTCGTCCATCTGGCCGGCCACGTTCGGCCTCGCCTGCTGCGCCATCGAGATGATGGCCACGTTCGCCTCGCGCTTCGACGTCGAGCGCTTCGGGATGGTGCCGTTCGCGTCGCCCCGCCACTCCGACCTCATGATCGTGTCCGGCACGGTGACCATCAAGATGGCCCCGATGCTCAAGCGGATCTACGACCAGATGCCGGATCCGAAGTGGGTCGTCTCGATGGGCTCGTGCGCGAACTCCGGCGGCCCGTTCCGCCACGGCTATCACGTCGTGAAGGGTGTGGACCGCGTGGTGCCGGTGGACGTGTACGTGCCCGGGTGCCCGCCCACGCCGGACTCGCTGATGTTCGGGCTGCTGAAGTTGCAGGAGCAGATCGCCCAATTCCAGCAGACCGGCCGGCGTGCCGAGCCCGCCACCCAGGAGGGTTGAGCCCGGCGTGACCGGCAACCCGGCGGCCCTCATCCAGGAGACGTTTGCCACCACACCGACGGTCGAGGGCCACCAACTCGCGGTGACCCTGCCCGTCGAACGGTGGCTGGAATTCGCCGGCTTCGCCCGTCGCGATCTCGGCTGCGCCTACTTCAACTGGCTGTCGGCCGTCGACTGGAAAGACAATCTCGAAGTGCTGTGCCGGGTGGAGAACCTCGAGCGTGGTGTCGTCATCCTCATGCGTACGCGCGTCCCTGCGGACGATCCCAGGTGCCCGTCACTGACCAGCATCTATCGCGGGGCCAACTGGATGGAGCGCGAGTGCTATGACCTGTTCGGCGTGACCTTCACGGACCATCCCGACCTGCGCCGCATCCTCCTGCCGCAAGACTGGGAGGGCCATCCGCTGCGCAAGGACTACGCCGTCGACACCGCCCATGCGCCGTATCGCTGATCGCTGAGGGGCCGCGTGGACGTCGAAGCGCGCAAGATCGTCGAGATCGGCTACGGGGGCAACGAGCGCCTCATCATGAACATGGGGCCCCAGCACCCGTCCGCGCACGGCGTCTTCCGCGCCATCCTCGTGCTGGAAGGCGAGACGGTGGTGGCGGTCGATGCCGTCATCGGCTATCTGCACCGCTGCCACGAGAAGCTCGCCGAGACCCTGACCTACGTGCAGTACCCGAGCATCGCCTCCAAGACCGACTACGTGAGCGCGATGACGTCCGAGCTCGCCTACGTCTCGGTCGTCGAGAAGGTCGGCAAGATCGAGGTGCCCAAGCGCGCGCAGTATCTGCGCGTGCTCGCGGCCGAGCTGCAGCGCGTGGCGTCGCACTGTCTCTGGCTCGGCACCTGGTGCCTGGACATGGGCGGGGCGCTCGGCGGCGGCGCCACCGTCTTCCTCTATTGCATGCGCGAGCGCGAGACGATCCTCGACCTCTTCGAGTCGCTCACGGGCGCCCGTCTCCTCTACGGCTTCCACCAGCCGGGCGGCACGCGCTACGACGTGCCGGCGGGCTGGGCGGATCGCTGCCGGGAGACGATCGCGGTGATCGAGGGGCGCGTCGAGGAATACGAGGCCATGCTGGACGACAACGCGTTCTTCCTGGTGCGCACCCAGGGCGTGGGCGTCATCACTCCCGAGCTGGCGCAGGAGATCGGTCTGTCGGGGCCGCTCATCCGCGGCTCCGGCATCGCGTACGACGTGCGCCGCGCGGAGCCGTACTCCTCGTACGAGGACTTCGACTTCAAGGTGCCGGTGGAGACCGCGGCCGACTGCTACGCGCGATACCGCGTGCGCATGCAGGAATTCCGCGAGTCGATCAAGATCGTGCGCCAGGTCCTCGACGGCCTGCCGCCGGGACCGATCTCGTCCCGCCCCGGAGTGAAATCGGTGGGACAGGTACGGGTGCCGAAGGGTGAAGGGTATGCCCGCGTCGAGGGTGCGCGCGGCGAGGTCGGATGCTATCTGGTCGCCGACGGCGGGGCCAAGCCCTACCGGCTGAAGTGGCGCGGCGCCTCGTTCTCGAACCTCTCGGTCCTGCCGCACATCATTCCCGGCCACAAGGTGGCGGACGTCGTGGCCATCATGGGCTCGGTGGACCCGGTGTTCGGCGAGGTGGACCGGTGAGCGTGCCGCCGGTGGCGCTGCAGGCGCTCGGCGCCTTCATCCTGCTGAACGCCGTCATCCTCATGGTGACGTACGTCACCCTGCTCGAGCGCAAGTTCGCCGCCCGCATGCAGTCACGCATCGGCCCGTACTACGTCGGCCGGCCGCACGGCTGGCTGCAGCCCATCGCCGACGCGCTCAAGCTGATGATGAAGGAGGACATCGTCCCCACCGCGAGCGACCGCTGGGTCTACAACCTGGCGCCGATCGTCTTCCTCATCCCGTGCGTGCTCATCTTCGCCACCATCCCGTTCGCGCCCGGACTGGGGCTCGCCGACCTCAACATCGGCATCCTGTTCTTTCTCGCGGTCTCGGCGCTCGAGATCGTCGGGTTGTTCATGGGCGGGTGGGGCTCGAACAACAAGTACGCGCTGCTGTCGGCGATGCGCGGGGTCAACCAGATCATCTCCTACGACCTGCCCTTTCTGTTCGCCGCGCTGGTGCCCGTGGTCCTCACGGGCTCGCTGCAGATGTCGGCCATCGTGGCGGCGCAGCAGGGGCTGTGGTTCGTCGCCTACCCGGTCCTCGGCCAGCTGGCCTTCGTGGGCTACGTCATCGCGACCATCGCCGCGGAGAACCGGGTGCCGTTCGACATCCTCGAGGCGGAGTCGGAGCTCGTCGCCGGCTTCCGGGTCGAGTACAGCGGGATGAAGTTCGCGCTCATCCAGCTCGGCGAGTATGCGCACGTGCTGGGCACGAGCTTCCTGGGCGCGCTCCTCTTCCTGGGCGGCTGGCTCGGTCCCGGCCCGGCGTGGCTCGGACCGCTCTGGTTCCTGCTCAAGGCGGTGCTGATCTTCCTGCTCGTCACCTGGGTGCGCTGGAGCTTCGTGCGGATCCGGGTCGACCAGATCCTCGGCATCTCGTGGAAGCTGTTGCTGCCCGCCACCGTCCTGTTGCTGCTCGTCACCGGCCTGGTGGTGGCGGCGGGAGGTGGCGGTGGACCGTAACGGCGGCTTCTGGAGCGAGCTCGGCCCGCTGACCCGCGCCGTGGGCCGGACCATGGGGATGACGCTGCGCAACTTTCTGCGCCGGCCCGTCACGATCCAGTACCCCGACGTCCAACGCGCGTATCCGGACCGATTCCGCGGCGTGCTCGCATTGACGTACGACAAGGAGACCGGCGCGGAGAACTGCATCGGCTGCCGGCTGTGCGAGTACATCTGCCCGCCCCAGGTCATCAAGGTCGAGATGCTCAAGGCCCCGGGGCGGAACTACGCAAAGACCTTCACGCTCGAGCTCTACGCCTGTGAGTTCTGCGAGCTCTGCGTGCAAGTGTGCCCGACCGACGCGATCATCATGATGAAGTCGCTCGATCTCGCCACCGCGGACCGGCGCGAGCTCCTGCTCGACAAGGATCGCCTGCACACCATCGGCTTGCAGTTCGAGCCGTCGTGGGCGACCGGCACCCGGCTGCGCGACATGCAAGCGCCGCCCAAGGCCCCCCGGGAGGCGAAGGCCGCCGCCAAGGGAGAGGAGAGCGCGGAGGGCAAGGCGGAGTGACGGTCGAGACGGTGGGGTTCTGGGCGGTGGCCGTCGTGCTGCTCGCCGCGAGCCTCGCCGTGGTGCTCACCCCGAATCTCTTCCACGCCGTGCTCTTTCTGGCGCTGGCCCTCGTCGCCACCGGTCTGATCTTCTTGCTGCTCGACGCCGCCTTCCTGTTCGGCGTGCAGCTGCTGCTCTACGCGGGCGGCGTGGTGACCGTGCTCGTGTTCGCCATCATGCTCACCGAGCGGCTCGTCGGCGAGCGCATCACCCAGACCAGCCGCTTCATCGTCAACGGCGCCATCGTGTCGGGGGCGGTGTTCGCGGGGATCGTGGGCTTCCTGGTCCAGGGCCGGGTGCCGGCGGTGCGCGCGGCGATGGGCCCGGACGCCACGCCCGCCCTCGGCCGCGCGCTGGTCGGCCCGTTCGCGCTGTCCGTCGAGCTCCTCGGTGTGCTCCTCGTCACCGTGCTCGTGGGCGCGCTCTACTTCGCCCGCTCCGAGGACTGACGACCGGCCCGTGAGCCTCAACGCCTACCTCGTCCTCGCCGCGCTCGTGTTCGCGATCGGCCTCTTCGGCGTACTCACCCGGCGCAACGCGGTCGCCATCCTCCTCGGGATCGAGCTCATGCTGAACGCCGTCAACATCAACCTCGTGGCCTTCGCGCGCTTCCACGGTGACGTGGTGGGGCTGGTGTTCACCCTCTTCACCATCTCGATCACGGTGGTGGAGATCGGCCTGGGGCTGGCGATCGTGATCGCGATCTTCCGCGTGCGGAAGACGGTCGAGGCCGACCATCTCACCCTGCTGCGCGGCTGAGCGATGAGGGCTCGGGTGACCGGGAGCACATGAGCGCCACCGCTCTCGCCCTCGTCGTCCTCGGGCTGCCGTTCGCCGCCTTCCTGCTCCTGGCGCTGGTGCCCCCGCTGCGGCGGGCCGGACGCACGGGCGGCGCCGTCAGCATCCTCGCCATGGCGGGGGCGCTGGTCGCCGCCGTCGTGCTGCGCATCCGCGGCCAGGACGGGCTGGCCACGTGGGCGTGGATCCCCGCGGACGGCGGGCCCATGGTCACGGTCGGCGTGTGGGTGGACGAGCTCTCGCTGTGGATGCTCGTGCTCGTCACGCTGGTGTCGTTGCTGGTGCAGATCTACTCGGTGGCGTATCTCGACACCGAGCCGCCGCCCGCCCTCGGCCGCTATTACGCCTACCAGTCGCTCTTCTCGTGCTCGATGCTCGGGCTCGTCCTGGCGCCGACCTTCGTGCAGATGTTCGTGTTCTGGGAGCTGGTCGGCCTCTGCTCGTACCTGCTCATCGGGTTCTGGTACGACCGGCCGGCGGCGGCGCGCGCGGCCGTCAAGGCCTTCTGGATCACCAAGCTCGGCGACGTCGGCTTCATCGCGGGCATCGTGATGCTGTGGGGCGCCACCGGCACGTTCGACTTCGCCAACCTCTTCGCGATGGCGAACGCCGGCACGCTGCCGCGCGACGGGCTGTCCACGATCATGCTGCTGATCTACATGGGCGCGGTGGGCAAGTCCGCGCAGTTCCCGCTCCACGTCTGGCTCCCCGACGCGATGGAGGGGCCGACGCCGGTCTCCGCCCTCATCCACGCCGCCACCATGGTCACCGCCGGCGTATACCTGATGGTGCGGGTGCAGCCGCTCTTCCTCCTCACCCCGGACGTGCTCACCATCATCGGGTGGGTGGGCGCGTTCACCGCGCTGCTGGCGGCCACCATGGCGTGCGTGGAGAGCGACATCAAGCGCGTGCTCGCGTACTCCACGGTCTCCCAGCTCGGCTACATGATGGCGGCGGCTGGAGCCGCGGCGGCGGCCGCCGGGTTCTTCCACCTGCTGACCCACGGCGTCTTCAAGGCGCTGCTCTTCCTCGCCGCGGGCGCCGTCATCCACGCGGTGGGCACGAACGACATCTTCCGGATGGGCGGCCTGTTCCGCGTGATGCCGCAGACCGGCATCGTCTTCATCGTGGGCACCCTCGCGCTGGCCGGTGTCTGGCCGCTGGCCGGCTTCTTCTCGAAGGAGGCGATCCTGGCCGGTGTCTGGGAAGGTCAACTCACCGTCCCGTTCCTGATGCTCGCGCTCACGGCGTTCCTCACGGCGTTCTACATGTTCCGGGTCGTCTTCACGGCCTTCTTCGGTCGGCCCCACCCGGCGGGCTCGCACCCTCCCCACGACGCGCCGCCGCTGATGGCCGGTCCGCTCTGGATCCTCACCGCGCTCACCGTGCTCATCGGGCTGCGCTTGGCGGTGGGGGGCGCCGGCGGACATCACGGACCCGGGTGGCTCGCGCCGTTCTCCCTCGGACTGGCGGCGGCCGGCATCGCGCTGGCGTGGGCGACCTACCAGCGTGAGATCGTGAGCGCGGCGAGCCTGGCCGCGACGTTCCGTCCCATTTACGTGCTCGCCCAGCGCCGCTACGGCCTCGACGCGCTGTACGCCGGCCTGTACCGCGGATTCATCCTCGGCTTCTCGGCGGTGGTGGGCTGGGTCGACCGCTACCTCGTCGACGGCGTGCTCAACGTGCTGTCGGCCGCGACCTACCGCGCCGGCGACGTGCTCCGGGGACTGCAGACCGGGCGGCCGCAAGACTACGTGTACGGGGTGGCCTTCGGCGTGCTCCTGCTCTTCGTGTGGATGCAGTTCTGGCTCCCATGACGTTCCCGTACCTGTCCGTCATCACCTGGGCGCCCTTCGTGGGCGCGCTGCTCATCATGTTCACCGCGCGCCACCGGCCGCTCGCCGTCCGCCTCATCGCGCTGGCCACCACGGCCGTGTCCACGGTGCTCTCGATCTGGATCTACATCGCCTACGACCGCGAGGCGGCCGGCTTCCAGTTCTACGAGCGGGTCCCGCTGATGCCGCCGCTGGGCATCTCGTACGAGCTCGGCGTGGACGGCATGAGCTTGCTGATGGTGCTGCTCACCTCCGTCATCATTTTCGCCGGCGTCTTCGCGTCCTGGACGGTCACCGTGCGCAGCCAGGAGTTCTACGCGCTCCTGCTCGCGCTGGTCACCGGCGTCTATGGTGTGTTCGCGTCCCTCGATCTCTTCGTCTTCTTCCTGTTCTACGAGCTGGCCGTGCTGCCGATGTATCTGCTGATCGGGATCTGGGGCTCGTCGGGCGAGGTCCGGCCGCGCGGCATCTTTGCCTGGGCCTACCGGGCGACGGGGGTGGGGACCAAAGAGTACGCGGCCATGAAGCTCACGCTGTACTTGCTGTTCGGATCCGCGTTCATCCTGGTGGGGATCTTCGCGCTGTACGTGGCGGCCGGGACGTCGTCGTTTTCCTTTCTCGACCTGTCCGCCGCCAGCTTCGCTCCCGGCGTCCAGCGCTGGGCGTTCCTGGCCTTCTACGTGGGCTTCGGCATCCTCGCCGGGATCTGGCCGCTGCACACCTGGTCGCCCGACGGTCACGCCTCGGCGCCGACCGCGGTGTCGATGCTCCACGCCGGCGTGCTGATGAAGCTCGGCGCCTACGGCGTGGTGCGGGTGGGCATGGGACTGCTGCCCGACGGCGCGGCCGAGCTGGCCTGGCTGGTGGGCGGCATCGCGTGCATCAACATCGTCTACGGCGCGCTGTCCGCGATGGCGCAGGTCGACCTCAAGTACGTCATCGCCTATTCCTCGGTCTCCCACATGGGCCTCGTGATGCTGGGCGCCGCCACGCTGACCGAGGCCGGGCTCAACGGCTCCGTGTTCCAGATGTTCGCCCACGGCGTGATGACGGGCCTGTTCTTCGCGCTCGTCGGCCTCGTCTACGAGAAGGCGCATTCGCGGGAGATCTTCCGCATGGGGGGCTTCGGGCGCGCGATGCCGGGCATCGCCACCGCGTTCACCATCGGCGGTCTGTCGTCGCTCGGGCTGCCGGCCACGGCCGGATTCGTGGCCGAGCTGCTCACGTTCATGGGCGCCTGGCGCTCGGAGCGGTCGTGGTGGCTGTATCCAGCCGTCGCGGGCACGTTCCTGACCGCGGTGTACATGCTGCGCGTGACCAAGCAGATCTTCTGGGGCCCGCCGTCGCCGCACTTCGACCACCTGGTGGACGCGCGCGGAACCGAGTGGGTCGCGGTCGTCGTGCTCGTGGGCGTGCTGGTGATCTTCGGCATGATGCCGGCGATCGCCCTCGGCCCCGTCGACACCGCGACCATCCCGCTGCTGGCCCGGATCGTCGGCCCATGAGCCCGTTCGTCCTCGAGCTGGGCCTGGGCCTGCTCATGCTCGTCGTCTTCGTGGCCACGCTGCTGGCGCGGGGCGATGACCGCCGCTGGATCGGCTGGCTGGCCATCGTCGGCGTGACGGCGCTGGCCGCGCTGGCGACGGGGCTGGGCCCGACGCCGTCGCCGGCCGGCGCGATGTTCGTGCAGGACGGGCTCGCGCTCTTCGCCAAGCGCCTGTTCCTGGCCGCGACCATCATCGGTCTGCTCGGCGGCGTCGCCATTCCCGGCGCGCTCTTCGGACGGCGAGCCGGCGAGTACCATCTGCTGATCCTCGCCTCGCTGCTCGGCATGTTCGTGCTCGCCTCCGCGCGCGACCTCGTCCTGCTCTTCGTCGCGTTCGAGCTGATGTCGATGCCGCTCTACGTGCTGACCGGCTTCTCGAAGCGCCAACCCGAGGCGGTGGAGGCGAGCCTCAAGTTCTTCCTCGTGGGCAGCGTGTCGTCGGCCGTGATGGCGTATGGCCTGTCCTTCGTCTACGGCGCGACCCGGACGACCGCGCTCGACGGCGTGGCGAAGGCGCTCGGCTCGAACGACCCGGTCCTGTGGCTCGGGCTGCTCGCCACCTTCGCCGGCTTCGGCTTCAAGATCGCCGCGTTCCCATTCCACATGTGGGTGCCCGACACCTACGAGGCCGCGGGCACGCCGTTCGTGGCGTGGCTCAGCGTGGCCCCCAAGGCCGCGGGCTTCGTGGCGCTCTTCCGCGTCTACTTCGAGGGCGTGGGCCCGGCCGTCGCGGTGTGGGTGCCGCTGGCGGCAGGCCTGGCCACGGTCACCATCGTCGCCGGCAACCTCATGGCGCTGCCCCAGCAGAACACCAAGCGCCTGCTCGCGTACTCGGGGATCGCGCACATCGGCTACATGCTCGTCGGCTTCGCCGCGGCGACGGCGTCGGGCACCGCGATGGTCCTCTTCTATCTCGTGGCCTACGTCTTCGGGAACATGGGCGCCTTCCTCGTCGTCGAGGCGCTGGCGCGTGCCGAAGGCTCCGAGCACGTCGCCGCGTTCCGTGGACTGGCGCAGCGCTCGCCCCTGCTCGCGCTCGCCATGCTGCTGTTCCTGCTCTCGCTGGGCGGGATCCCGTTCGTGGCGGGATTCTGGGCGAAGCTCTACGTCTTCTGGGCCGCTGCGCAGCAAGGGCTCTACTGGCTCGTGCTGGTCGGCGCCGTCCTCACCGTCGTCGCCCTCTTCTACTATCTGGTCGTCGCCAAGCGGATGTACATCGAGGCGCCCGTGCGGACCGACCGGCTCCGGCTGGAACCCGCGCTCGCGCTGTCCATCATCCTGTGCGTGCTCGGCGTGGTCGTGCTCGGCGTCTATCCCAAGCCGATCGTGATGGCCGCACTGCGGGTGGCGGCTCCGCTGTTTTAGGCTGGGAGAGGGGCTGGGCCCCCGTCTGATCCCTCGCGCCGAAGTAAGCTCGTCACGATCGCACCGAAGAACCGTCCACCGGACGGCGCATCGGGTCCCACAGCCCCCTGTTGATTCCCGGCCCGGTTTTTGGTACGAAAGACCGGGTTTGGAGATCATGTGATGAGCGTTCGCCGAGTTCCGTGCATCGTTGCGCTCGCGCTCCTGGCCCTGGTCGCCCTCGCGTCGCCCGCGCAGGCCTACCTCGATCCGGGCACCGGCAGCATGATCGTCTCGGCCGTCATCGGCGCGATCGCGGCCATGGCGCTGGCGCTGAAAATGTTCTGGTACAACGTTACGGGCCGGCTGCGCGGGCTCAAGCGCGAGCCCCGGCGTCGACCCGAAGGCGCCCCTGGCGCCGACAAGTAGCCATCCGGATCGACCGGCCCGGCGCCGGGCCGCCGCCACGGTCTGATCGAGCGCCCGGCTTCCCGTCATGAAGACCTGGCAGGACTGGCAGGCGGTCCGGCTGTTCCACACGCTGCCCGCGCGCGAGCGCACCATCGTGTTCTATTCGGAAAGTCGCGCCGACTGGCACCATCTCCAGCCGCTCATCGACGTTCTCGTCGACGACCTGTCGCGTCCCGTGTGCCACGTCACTTCGGAGCCGACCGCCGCGTTGCCGGACGAGCGCGCCCGGCTGCAGGTCTTTCGCGTTCGCGCCGGCGTCATGTGCACCTGGCTGTTCCAGATGCTGAAGGCGGACGTGATGGTCATGACCATGATGGACCTGCATAACTTCCAACTGAAGCGATCGGTCCATCCCGTGCACTACGTCTACGTCTTCCACAACATGGGCAGCACCCACATGGTGGATCACGCCGACTCGTACGACCACTACGACAGCATCTTCTGCGTCGGGCCGCACCAGGAGGCCGAGATCCGGCGGCGCGAAGCGCTGGCCGGGCTCCCGCCCAAGCGGCTCGTCGCCCACGGCTATCCGCGACTCGACGCGCTGATCGAGGCCGCGCGCAGTCATCCGCCGCGGCCGCCGGTGGGCAACCCCAGCGCGCTGCTGGCGCCGACGTGGGGAGAGGAGTCGATCCTCAACGTGTGCGGCGAAGCGTTGATCGCCAACCTGCTCGGCGCGGGCGTGAACGTGATCCTTCGCCCGCACTATCAGACGGCCCGCCTCTCGCCCAATCTCCTTCAGGGGCTGCTCGACCGCTTCGGGACCGACCCCGGCTTCCGGCACGTCGACCACATGGGCGACAACGCGTCGCTGTTCGAATCCGACGTCCTCATCTGCGACTGGTCATCGATGGCGATCGAGTACGCCCTCGCGCTGGGCAAGCCCGTGCTGTTCGTCGACGTGCCTCCCCGCGTGCGGAATCCCAAGTACACCGAGCTCGGCCTCGAGCCGCTGGAGTTCCGCATCCGTCGCGAGCTCGGCACGATCCTTCCGCTCGACCGCTTGCCGGAGGCGCCGAAGCGCGTCGCGGAGCTGGTGCGCGACGCGGGCGACTTCCGGGCGCGCATGGTGACGCTGCGCGAGGCATGGGCCTTCAACGTCGGCCGCAGCGCCGAGGTGGGAGCGCGCGAGATCGCGCGGATCGCCGACGAGCGGGCCGGCTCGGGCTCGGCCGCCCGGCCGGGCTGATCCCGGCGTGCCGGATGCGCCGGCCGAGCTGATCACCAGACGCCGGCTTCTCCGCTGGGGAAGCTGGTTCGCTCTCGTCAACGCGGGCGGCATCGCCGTCATCGGGCTGCGCTACCTCGCGCACTATGCAGCACCCGGCGTGTCGGCCGCGTGGACGTACGCGGTGATCGCGTACGTGGGGCACGTGAGCGCGCTGGCGTACCTGCCCTTCCTGCTGCTGCTCCTGCCGCTCATCCTCATCCGACCGGCGCGACGTCTCGTCCTCGGCGTCGCCGTGACCGTCGCGAGCGCGGGACTCACGCTCCTGCTCCTCGACAGCCTGGTGTTCGCGGAGAACCGCTACCACCTGAGCGTCCTCACTGCGCAGCTGCTGGCGCCCCGCACGTGGGCGTTCGCCGCGTTCTACTTCGTGGCGTTGCTCATCATCGAGTCGTTGCTCGCCGTGTGGGTGTGGCGGCGGACCACCCAGCCGCCGCGGCGGCGGCTGGGTCGATACGTGGCGCTCGGCCTGGGCGGCTGCGTGGTGGCGAGCCACCTCGTTCATGCGTACGCGGACGCCTACTACTACGTGCCGGTGACGGCGTTCACGCACTACCTGCCGCTCCACACGCCGCTCGACTCGCTGGTGCTGTTCAAGCTCGGTCTGGTGGACGTGCCGCGCACGCGGGAGCGGCAGGTCGCCGCCGGGCTCGGCCGGGCCCCGGGGGCGCTCCTGAGCTACCCCAAGGCGCCGCTGCAGTGCCGCGGTCCCTCGCCGCCGCTCAACGTCCTGCTCATCGTGGTCGACGCGATGCGTGCCGACGCGCTGACGCCCGAGGTCGCGCCGCATCTCAGCGCGTTCGCCGCGGAGGCAGTGCGGTTCGAGCACCACTACAGCGGCGGCAATTCCTCGCGGGCCGGCATGTTCTCCCTGTTCTACGGACTGCCGGCGACGTACTGGCGGGCGTTCGCGGGCGTGGCGCGGCCGCCGGTGCTGATGGATCTCTTCCGCGAGCACGGCTACCAGCTCGGCATTTTCGTCACCACGCCCGTGCATCGCGCCGTCGGGATGGACCGCACCGCGCTCGCCCACGTGCCCAACCTCCGGCAGAAGACGGTCGGTCGCACCAACCGCTCGCATGAGCTCGACCGGATCGTGACCGACGACTGGCGGGCCTGGCTCGACCAGCGCAACCCGTCGGCGCCGTTCTTCGGCCTCCTGTACTGGGACACGGCGCAGGCGATCGACCCCCCCGACGACTATCCTCCGGCGGTGGCGATGTCCGCCGCGGGCTCGGAGCAGCAGCGCCTGTACGGGCGGTATCTCACCGCCGTGCACTTCGTGGATTCGCTCGCCGGCCGCGTGCTCGCCGATCTGAGGGAGCGAGACCTCCTCGATCGGACGATCGTGATCGTGACCGCCGACCACGGCATGGAGTTCGACGAGGGCGGAGGGGGATTCAAGGGACACGGCACCGCCTACAGCCGGTATCAAATGCAGACGCCCTTCGTGCTGCGCTGGCCGGGGCGCCCGGCAGCGCGGGTCGAGCGCCGGACCTCGCATTTCGATCTGACCCCGACCCTGGTTGGTGGCCTGTTCGCCTGCACGAATCCGCCGTCCGACTACAGCAGTGGCCGTGACCTCTTCGCGACCGGGCAATGGGACTGGCTGATCGGCACCAGCTACGCGGGCTTCGCTCTCATCGAGCCCGACCAGGTCACCGTCAGCTACCCGAGCGGCTATTACGAGGTCCGCGACCGCGACTATCGGCTGGTCGCGAACCCGCGGCTCCGGCGCGAGGCGCACCAGGCCGCGCTGCACGAGATGGGCCGGTTCTACCGCTAGCGCGCCGTCGCGCGCTCGGACGGTGTGTCCGCCGAGCGGGTCGCTTGCCGCGGGTCGGCCGGCTGGCCACGGTCGTCGCGCTGACTCTCGCCGTCGCGTCCATGGCGGCGCCGATGGCCGCCGCGGCGGCGGTCGACGCGGCTCGGATGCGTGGCGATCGGGTCGAGGTTTCGACCGAGTACCTGCGTCTGGTGTTCTCGCTCGACGGTGCGAATCCGGTGCGGTGGGAAGCGTGCCACCCGGTCTGCGACGGCGCGGCAGGGTCACCCCCAAGATCGGTGGCGTTCACGACCGAGAACGATCCGCCCGCGGCGCGGCTGACTCTGCGCGGCGCCGGCCTGGACGTCGACCTCGACCGCCTGCGCTTCACCGCCGAAATCACGGAGAACGACCACGCCCGCGTCGTCACGTTCCGGTCGAAGCTTCCGGTAAGCGACGTCGCGATCGAGAAGTCGTTCGAGGTGTCCCGCCGGCGCTACGAGACGGTCATGACGGCGCGCCTGGTGGGGGCGGGGGCGGCGACGTTCGGCGCCGGCCGGCGCTTCGGGGTCGAGCTGAGCGCGGGCGCCGGCCTGTTCCCGGCGCCCGCGCCGGGATTCTCGGCGGCGCTCGAAGGCCTGAGGCGCGTCGTCGTGGTCGACGGAAACGTGGCCACGATCGCCGCCGACCCGCCTGGCCGTCCCGCGTTCCATCGCGGCGACTGGGCGGGATTCCGCAGTCGATTCTGGACGCTCCTCCTGCGAGCCGGCGACCCCGCCACCCTCGAGGCGCGGTCGGGGGCGACGGCGCCGCTGCTCGTGATCGGCGAGCCGGGTGCGATCTCGGCGCGCGTCACGGTCTACTCCGGGCCGGTGGAGTACACCTCGCTCACCCGGAGCGCGTCCGAGCTCGGGCGCTTGCTCTTTTCCGGTCTGTGGCTCTGGCTGCGCGTGTTGAGCCTGGCCTTGCTGTTTATCCTGCGCGGCTTGACGGCGATCGCCGGCCATCCGGGGCTGGCGATCATCGCGCTGGCGGCGACGGTCAAGGTCTTGATGTTGCCGCTCAGCACCGTGGCCGACCGCCTGCAGCAGCAAGTGAGCGCCACCCAGGCCGTGCTCCAGCCCCGCATCGATGCCATCAAAGCCGCGCACCGGGGCGAGGCGCGCACCCGGCAGATCGTCGAGCTGTACCGGGCCGAGCGTGTCCACCCGCTCTACACGCTCAAGAGCCTCGTCGGCGTCCTGATCCAGATCCCGGTGTTCATCGCCGTCTTCGACATGCTGGCGGAAAACTTCGCCCTCTACCGCGTGCCCTTCTTGTGGATCGCCGACCTGTCGCGACCCGACGAGCTGTTCGCGTTGCCCGTGGGTCTGCCGTTCTTCGGTCAGCACGTCAACCTCTTGCCGTTTCTGATGACGGGGATCGCGCTGACGGCGTCGCTCCGCTTCGAATCGCCGGTGCTCACCCCGGCCCTGCTGCGCCGGCAACGCCGCAGCCTGGTGGGCATGGCCGTCGCGTTCTTCGTGTTGTTCTACACGTTCCCCGCCGGGATGGTCCTGTACTGGACGTCGACGAACGCGCTCCAGCTCGCCAGCCGCGAGGTGGGGCGCTGGCGGCGGCGCGGCCGACCGTCGCCGCCCGCCGCCGACCCCGCAAGAGCGCCAGTGCACTGAGGACCAGTGGTCGAACTCGATACGGCTGCGCGCTCTTGGGTCCCGGATCAGCGCTGCATCGTACCGCGCGCTCGGTGTTAGGCGTCGTGGCGTGCCCGGACCGCCGGCAGATCCCTGGTGGCGATCGACCAGACGCGATATACGTCGATGCCCTGGTACGCATGGATGAGCACGTCGCGAAATCCCGCCATGAGCTGCCAGGGGATTTGCGGGTGGCGATCCCGGTACTCGGCGGGCACGCGCTTGGCCGCCTCGCCGATGATCTCGAAATTGCGGATGACCGCGTCCTGGGTTTTCTCGTCCTGAAGGAATGCGGCTTCGCCGTCCCGGAGATACCGCTCGACCCGCTCCGCGCGTTCAAGGATGTGAACCAGGTAGACGCGCGGGTCCTTGCTCACAGCGGCCGGGCCTCCTTGAGGATGCGGCGGCGAAGCAACCAGTAGAGTCCCTCCTCCGTCACCACGTCGACCTTGCGGCCCAGCAGGGCCTCCAGGTCCTCTGCGAGCCCCGCGGGGAACCAGGCGCTGGTCTCGCCGCGCGTGGACACCAGGAAGTCGATGTCGCTTCCCTCGGTCGCGTCCCCGCGCGCCGCCGAGCCGAAGACGCGAACGTCTCGCGCGCCGTGCCGCTCGGCGATTCTCAAGATCTCGCCACGCTTGGCCTGGAGCAGCTCCTGGATCGTCATGCTCGCTCTCCGGCGAAGCCCAACTCCTGCTGGGTGGCCGCGCCCTGCCGCGCCTCGCTTCTCAACGTTTCGCGCTCCGTGAGGAGCGCGCTCACCTGCTTCCAGTCCTCCCCGCCGCGGGGCAGGACCTCAAAGAGGCCTGGGCTAGCTTCCAGAAGCGCGGGTCTTCGACGAGCCCGCGCTCGGCGAGGTACCGGACGAGATCCGCCCGCTGCTCATCCTTCCACAGCGCCATCGCGCGATGCAGGGTGTCGATCAGCGGCGGGCTGGGGTCGCCGCCCAGGCCGCGCCGGTCCGCCCGGTCCGCGAGGAGAGCAAGGCGGCACTTCGAGCCGTCGATTACGAAGAGGCCCTGCTGGCGGGCGACCTCCATCCCACTCTCGGCCGCCCCACCGATCTGCACCACGAGCCGGGCGTCGTCCCACGCCTGCTCGGTCACCCCGTAGAGGGTTGCCCTCACGTAGTAGAGCGTCGAAAGCTCGTTTTGCGGAACTCGCCGGCGATGGCGTCGCGGGCCGCGCGGCGCGCGAGGTCGAGCAGCTCCGGGATCTCTACCGGTGTCCCGTTGGCCTTCTCCACGCGCTCGTGTTTGCCGAAAGCGCCCACCGCCGGCCCATAGCAGGCGACGATCAGGTCGGCGCCGCGGAAGCCGTAGGTCGCTCTACCTCGTCCACTGCGCTCCTGAGACAGCGCCCACCGTGGGGGGAATCATAGTCTCCGTGATGCACGGCAGCAAGGAATGCCCGAGTTTCGCCTCTCGGCAACGGCCCTCGTTCGCAGTAGCCCTTAGAGCGCTGGCGGCCGGCCGACGGGCATGTCCTGCGTGATAGACTCGCCGCCGTGAGCAGGGGATTCCGCGACGTTCTCAGCCGGCTGACGGACGCGGGCGAGTTGCTGCACGTGCCCAAGGCCGTCGATCCACGCCACCTGTCCGCGCTGATGGCGCAGGCGCCGCAGGCCACGTTCTTCGAGCAGATCGCCGGCTATCCGGACTGGCGCGCCGTCGGCGCGCTCGTCTCCACACGGCGGCGGCTTGCGCTGGCCATGGGGTGTGCGGAGGACGCCGTCGCGACCCGGTTCGAACAAGGCATCCGGCGGCCGATCGAGCCCTGCGTCGTCGAGCGCGCGCCGTGTCAGGAAGTCGTCTGGACGGGCGACGAGGTCGACCTCACGCGCCTGCCCATTCCGATGATGCACGTCAAGGACGGCGGGCCCTACATCTCCGCAACGCTCGTGGTCTCGAAGGACCCGGAGTACGGGCGCAACGTCGGCTCGTACCGGATGATGTATCGCACCCCGACGGAGACCGGCATCGACCTCGTCTCCTCGTCCGACATGCGCGTGTACTACCAGCGCGCGCTCGACCAGGGGCGGCCCCTTGAGATCGCGGTGGCCATCGGCGTGCATCCGTTCGAGCTGCTGGCCGCCTCGTACAAGGCGCCCATCGCCGAGGACGAGTTCGCGGTCGCCGGCGGCCTGCACGGGGCGCCGGTGGAGCTCGTGCGCTGCCGCACGGTGGATCTCGAAGTGCCGGCCCACGCGGAATTGGTGCTGGAGGGTGAGCTGCTGCCGATCGGGTGGACGGCGGACGAGGGGCCGTTCGGCGAGTTCAGTCACATTACGGGCGAGGTGAAGTGGAATCCGATCTTCCGGGTCCGCGCGATCACCCACCGCCGCGACCCGATCTTCTACGTGCTGCAGATGCCGTGGGAGAACGACTGGCTCGCCGCGCCCGTGATCGAGGCGGCCGGGCTGCAGGCGCTGCGCATCGCGAGCGTGGAGCCGGTGGCCATCCGGGCGCCCGTTGGCGGGTGCTGTTACTGGACGCTGGTCGCGTCGATCAAGAAGCGCCCGGGCGAGGGGATGAACGCGTTGCTCGCGCTGCTGTCGGTCGCCGAGGTGAAGCTTGCCATCGTGACCGACGACGACATCGACATCTACGATCCCGACCAGCTCGACTGGGCGATGACGTTCCGGGTCCAGGCCGATCAGGACGTGTTGATCGTCCAGAAGGCGCGGGGCAAGCACATCGATCCCAGCGTGCGCGCGGGCATGCTCGGCAAGGGCGGCTTGGCCACCACCGCCAAGCTCGGCATCGACGCGACGATTCCCGAGGGCGTGCCGCGCTCGCACTACGAGCGCCTCCGCTATTTCGCGAAGGACGCCGTTCGTCTCGAGGACTACCGGTGAGTCCGCTCGCCCAGGCCCTCATGGCCGAGCTGAGCGGGCACCCGCGCCACTTCGGCGAGCTGGTCGAGGCGCACATGGACACGTCGTGGCGGGATTTTCTGCGAGCCTGGGGCGAGGTGCGTGCCGCCGATGTCCTCGCCCGCGACGACGCCGGGCGCTATCTGCTCAGGGCGGGGGTGACCACGGTGTAAGAGGCGGCGACGTTACCGGTGCTGGCTCGGGATCTTCCGCGCTTCGAGATAAATCGCCCCCGTCACACCGTCGAGGTGCTCGGACTTCCTGTAGACGAGATAGCCAAAGTACACCGCGACCGCGCCTTCGAGTCCTACGATCGCCAGCATCACCGTCATGAACCAGTGCTCCGTCACTTGGCGTCCTCCACCATGAGCTGCTGGTGGCCATTTTGACGGGCGCCCTCCCACGCGTCAACGTCCACGATCCAAGACACTCTCGGTGGTCTGAGGGCGCAGGCGCGTCCGAGCATGTTCCGGAGCAGCCGCGATCAGCCGGCGGTCGGCGGCCGGTTGCGCCGAATCGCTTCGGGGTTGGTCGAGTCGGCCCCCATGTAGATTCCTTTCTCCCACGAGCGCTTCAGCGGGTCGCGCACGGACAGGCGCATGCGCCCGATGCCGTGGATCTCGAAGTCGACCACCTCGCCGTCCTGCAGCGGCCCCAGACCTTCGTGGTTGGTGCCGCAGGCGATCAGGTCGCCCGAGTTGAGGGTCATGATGGTCGTCGCGAACTCGACCAGCTCGGGGACGAGGTGCTCCATGTCGTCGGTGTTGTAGTTGTGCCGGAGCTGGCCGTCGACCCAGAACTGCACGTGGACGGCGTTGGGCTCCGGGATCTCGTCGGCGGTGGCGATGCAGGGGCCGATGGGGGCGAAGGTGTCGAAGGACTTTCCGAGCCAGCTACCGGCCTTCCAGGTGCGCCGGCCCTCACCGCGCGCGGACACGTCGATCATGCCGGTGTAGCCGAACACGGCGCTCCGCCAGTTCTCGCGCGTCACTGCCTTCGCCGGTCCCTTGATGACGAGCGCCAGCTCCGCCTCGTGCATGAAGATCCATGGCTCGGTGAACTCGGGCAGCACGATCGTGTCGCCCGGCCCGATTACGGCGTCCGGGTTCTTGAGGAACATGTTCAGCGCTCGCGCCTCGAGGGCGCCGTGCTCCCAGTAATTCGCGATGCAGGCCAGGATCTTCCCGGGCCGGGGGAGCGGCGGGCGCAGCCGCACGTCGATCAGCGGCAGCGCCCGCCCGTCGTGGGCCAGCCGCTCGAGGGAGGGGCGCAGCCGCTCGAATTCGTCGATGATCCCGACCATCGTGGCCTGCGGCGTCGGGCGCGCCGAAACCGCGCCGGCGATGCCGACGACGCCCCGCTCGGTGAGCACGCCCGGCACTACCTCGGGTCGTCCGGCGGCTTCGAAGAGAACGAGTTTCATGGGGGCGCCTCCGCTACCGCTTCGCCTTCGCCGTCTGCACCATGAGGTCGTAGACTTCCTTCACGCGCGGCTGGGCGGCGACGACCTCGTCGCCCACCGTCGACAGGCGCTTCATCATCTCGGCCTGGTCCGCGGCCGGGAGCTTGATGAGCTCGCCGCCCTTTTCGGTCCAGGTCTGCCGGCCCTTGCTGTTGAACTCCACCGTCCAGTCGAACAACTCCTTCTGTACCGCCTCGCCCTCCTCCACCAGCACCTTCTGCAGATCGGGCGGTAGCTTGTCGTACCAGGGCTTCGAGACCATCGCGATCGACGTCACCATGGCGTCGTGGGTCTCCGTCACCGCCTTGAGGATGTCGTAGTACTTGAACGTCGTGAAGATGGTGATGCCGGTGCGGTTGCCGTCGATGGCGCCGCGCTGCAGGGCAGGGAAGACCTCGTCGAGCGGCATGGGGGCGGCGGTCGCGCCCAGCCGGCCCACGGCCAGCGTCTGCATGGGGGACGCGAACACGCGGATCTTGAGGCCCTTGAAGTCGTCGAGCTTGCGGACGGGCTTGCGGGTCGCGTACGAGGCCGGCCCGTACACGATGAGCGAGACGCCCTTCAGGCCCTTGGCCTCGCCGAGGCCGAGCATGGTCTCCCGAAACTTCGAGTCGGCGAGCACGCGATACGTGTGGTCCATGTCGACGAAGAGTCCCGGGGCGCCGAGCGCCTGGAAGCGCTGGTCGTGCCCGACCACGAACTCCGGCGGCCCGATCCACGCTTCGAGGGTGCCGAGCTGGAGGCCTTCGATCATTCTCGGTATGGAGCCGATCTGGCTCGCCGGATAGATCTCGACCTTGATCCGGCCCCCCGCGCGCTTCTCGACGCGCGCGCCCCAGCGCTTCTGCCACTCGTGCTGGAC
>JBGPXN010000304.1:0-2885 GCA_041492755.1 Methylomirabilia bacterium
AGGGTGTGCCGGAACTCCTGGACCCTGGAATTCGATCGCAGCAACGTCTCGACCGCCGCGAATTGTTGGACACTGACGACGAGGTCGACGTCGAGGCTGACCACTGGCGCGGCATAGGCGTTGACGGCCTGCCCTCCGACCAGGCAGTACCTGATGCCGTGGCTCTCGAAGAGAGTGATCAACCGGCCGATGAAGTCGGTGTGGTCCGCCGTCACCGTTCTCCGAAAAGCTTCAGCTCGCATGAACCTGCCCCGGTGCCCGCTACTACGATAGCAGACCCCGCGGTTGGCTATGACGTCGCTGGCGCCGGCGACATCCTCGGTGGCGCGCTCACCGGCTCCTGGCGGATCAGCAGCGTGAGGCCCGCCGCGAGGATGGCCAGGAGGCCGCCGGAGACGAAGGCGGGCGCGTAGCCGCCGGTCCACTCGAAGATCCAGCCCGATAGGGCGGCGCCGAGGGCGGAGCCGACCTGGTGGGAGAAGAAGATCCAGCCCGACAGCTCGCCGACCGAGTATCGGCCGAAGATATTGGCAGTCAGCGTGGTCGTCGGCGGCACCGTGGAGATGTAGTTGAGGCCGTAGAGCGCCGCCCACGCGTAGAGCGACGTCGCGTCCCACACCCAGACGAGCAGAAGCAGCGAGAGGCCGCGGAGCAGGTAGTACACGGCGAGGGGAGTACGAGGCCCGACGCGGTCGCAGAGCCATCCCGAGCCGATCGTCCCCAGGACGTTCATGGCGCCCATGATGCCGAGCGCGCTCGAGGCCTGCAGCGGGGTGAAGTTGTGCTCGAGCGCGTGGGGCATGAAGTGCGTGAGCACCACGCCGCTCGTGGTGTAGCCACAGACGAAGAACGTTCCCATCAGCAACCAGAGCTGCGGTGACTGCGCGGCCTCCACCAGGGAGACGCGCCCGGCTTGCTGCACGGCCGCGGCTTGCGCCGCCGTCTGCACGGGGCCGGTGGCGCCGTAGGGCCGCAGACGGCGTTCGGATGGGTCGTTGCGGATGAGCCACACGCCGAGCGGCAGCACGGTAGTGAGCAGCCCGACGCCCAGCCAGAAGAAGCTCGCGCGCCAGCCGAACCAGAGCGTGAGGGCGGTGGCGAGCGGGATGATGACGAGCTGGCCGGCCGACATTCCCGCGGCGGCCAGGCCGATCATCATCCCGCGCCGCGTCTCGAACCAGCGGGCGACGACCACGGCGCCGAGCGAGAGTCCGAGACCGCCGGAGCCGAACGCCATCAGCACACCCACGGTGGCGTAAACGTGCCAGAGGTTCTGGACGAACGAGGCGGCCACGCTGCCGAGACCCAGCAGCAGCAGCGAGAGCCCGATGACCCGGCGCGGTCCCCAGCGATCGGCGAGCCGACCCGCGAACGGGCCCACGGCGCCGAGCAGGAGCAAGGACGTCGCGGCGGCGCCGGAGAGCACGCCGCGGCTCCAGCCGAAGTCGGCCTCCATCGGCTTGATGTAGACGCCGAAGACGGAGCGGAGGCCGGAGGCCGCGAGCATGCAGAGGGTGAGGGCGCCGAGCACGATCCAGGCGGGGTGCAGACGTCGGGCGGTCGACATGGCGTTTGGATGATAGGCCACGCCGGCGGGATTCTCATGGGCCACTCCCGCAGATTTCGCCAGGCCATTCAAAAGATACCGATGCGCCACACCGGGGAGATTCGGCGAGACCTTGTGAGAAACTGCGCGCCACAGGAGGTGCGTGATGACCTTTTCCGTTCCCGGCCGGACCGTCGGTGACCTGATCGAGGACCGATTCGGATTGCCGACGCGCGCCGGCCGGACGATGCCCGCGGCCGGTACGATCGCGCAGCTCTTGGCCCACCGCACGCATCGCCGGTACAAGCCGGATCCGATTCCGGACGAGGTGCTGGAGATCGTGCTGGCGGCGGCGCTCTCCGCACCGTCGAAGTCCGACCTGCAGCAAGTGGCCGTCGTCCTCGTGAAGGATCGGGTCAAGCAGGCGACGATCGCGAGCTGGATCCCGGACATGCCGTTCATCGCCCAGGCGCCGCTGTTCAGCGTGTTCTGCGGCGACAACCGCCGCATCCGGCGCGTCTCGGAGATGCGGGGGAAGCCGTTTCCCAACGACACGCTCGACATGTTCATGAACGCGGCCGTCGACGCCGGTCTGGCCCTGCAGGCGTTCATCACCGGGGCCGAGGCGATGGGGCTCGGGTGCTGTCCGATCAGCGTGGTGCGGAATCACGTCGAGAAGCTGACCGAGCTGCTGGAGCTGCCGCCGGCGGTGTTTCCGGTGGCCGGGTTGTGCGTGGGCTATCCCTCGACCGCGGGCTGGACCAGCATGCGCCTGCCGCCGGCGATCACCGTGCACACCGACGGCTACGACGATGCCGATCTCCCGCGCGAGCTCGACGGCTATGACCGGCGGCGGGAGGCGCGGCACGCGACACCGCGGCCGAGCCAGAAATACGCCGACCGGTATGGCTACGCGGAGCCCTACGGCTGGTCAGAGGACAAGGCGCGACAGTATTCCGTGCCCGAGCGCCACAACTTCGGACCGCACGTCCGTCGCCACGGCTTCGGACTCGTTTGAGCAGGGGGCCCCGATATGGCCCCCTGCACCCCCCGACGCTCGGAGCACCCCGGGGGACCCGGGGCGCTCCTCGATACCCGTCGGCGCTCCTCGATACGCCGCGCCGGCCGCGTGGCGTCGCGCCGGTCCTCCTAAGCTCCCCTAACCCCCCCTAACCCGGATTATTCATGAACGCGCCCACCGCGATCGACCGGGGAGCACGGGCGGAGATGGGGGGACGGGTCCGGGTGACCCATTTCCCGCCACGCGAGACGACGACATCGCCGTATGGAATGGGAACGGCTCACCGGCGATCGGTACGCAGTCGGCTGTGGTCAGAGG
>JBGPXN010000136.1:0-12393 GCA_041492755.1 Methylomirabilia bacterium
CAACATCACAGCCTACTACCGAATTCAGGGACCGCATCTCGTCATCGAGTACGCGCCTCAGCGGCTGGGCGGCGATCCCTCTATGCATGTCCATACCATGTACCGCGATCCGACAAATGACTACGGCCGGAGGCTCACGGCAAAATGAAAACGAGACTGGCTGCCGCTGGCGCCATTCTTCTGTTGGTCGGAACATCTGCCTCCGCGCACAGGCTGGATGAGTATCTGCAGGCCACAACTATCTCGGTGGAGAAAGATCGTGTTCAGGCGCAGATTCGTCTGACCCCAGGCGTTGCGGTGTTCCCCATCGTGCTTGCAAACATTGATACCGATGCGGACGGAGTCATCTCAGAAGCCGAGCAGCGGGCTTACGCGGAGCGGGTGCTTGGCGATTTGTCGCTCACGATTGACGGTGATCGATTGCGGCTCCGGCTGGTCTCGTTGAAGTTTGCAAAGATCGAAGAGATGAAAGAAGGACTCGGCGAGATTCAACTCGAGTTCGATGCGGATGTGCCCAGCGGCGGCCCCAACCGAAGCCTCACTTTCGAAAACCAACACCAAAGTCGGATTGCGGCCTATCTTGTAAATTGTCTGGTCCCGCGCGATCCTGGTATTCGGATCACAGCGCAGAACCGAAATTACCAGCAGTCATTCTATCAATTGGACTACATGCAGGCCGACGTTCGCTCAGGCCCGCAGTCTTCCGCCTGGTGGTCAAGTTCCCGCGGGTGGCTGGGAGCCGCTGCACTTCTCCTGTTGGCAGGGTTCGGATTCGTATGGCGGCGCGCCAGAGTTGCGAATGATGCGATAGCGCAAAAAAATAGAACATGAGCAACTCAGCGAAGTTGATTTTCTTGTGCGGCAAAATGGCGGCAGGAAAGTCCACGCTCGCGAGAGATTTGGCCCAGCGAGAAAATGCCGTTCTCCTTGTTCAGGACGAGTTCTTGGATCGCCTATTTCCTGGCGAGATCACTGATATAGCGGGATTCGTCAAGTGCTCTTCCCGATTGAAGAACGCGCTTGGGCCACACGTTTGTGCTCTCTTGTCGAAGGGCATCTCCGTCGTACTCGACTTCCCTGGCAATACAAAAGCGCAGCGTGCCTGGTTCCGTGAGCTGTTCGAGCGCGCCAATGCTGAGCATGAATTGCACTTTGTAGATGCGTCAGATGCTTTGTGCAAAAGTCAGCTTAAGGAGCGAAGTAAGGATTTACCTGCAGGCACTCCCTGGACCACGGATGCGGAGTTCGAAGCCATCACTGTGTATTTTCAGCCTCCATCAGAGGATGAGAGGTTCAATGTCGTCCGTCATGAGCGCGCCTAACAACACGTTGGGCCGACGGAGTCCGGCCGGCAAGCAGGAGGTAGAATCTAGCTCATGAGCATCAACGATATCGAGGCCGAAGCCCTCAAGCTCGATCCGCAGGCGCGGGCGCGGTTGGCCAAGAAGCTCCTTGAGAGCCTGGAAACGCTGTCAGACGAGGAGAATGAGCGCCTCTGGGCGGAGGAAGCTGATCGGCGCGACGCCGCTTGGGACTCGACGCCGGGCTCTGGCCGGCCAGCCGGCGACGTTCTTCGGGACGCTCGGGCCAAGCTGAAATGAATGGATCGACCCGAGTTTCACCGACTCGCCGAGCACGAACTGAACGAGGCGGCGCAGTACTACGACCTTGAGGAGCCCGGACTCGGCTCCTCCTTCCTCGAGGAGGTCGATCGGTGCCTCGAGTCCATCGAAGCTCATCCCGAAGCCGGATCGATTCTCCGTGGGTCGGTCCGTCGTCGCCTTCTCCGCCGATTTCCTTACGCGCTCCTGTACAAGATCAAGCCGAATGGCATCCGGATTCTCGCGGTGATGAATCTCAAGCGGCGTCCCATGTACTGGGTCGGCCGCGAGTGACGGCGCCAGGGCGGCCCAACATCACGTTCGACCGGACCGCTGGCTCGCATTCGCTCGCCGCGGCTGGTCCCCTAAAAGACGTTGCCACGCCGGTACCGATCGCGAGAGCCGCGGGATCGGTGCTACCCTCCTGATCCATGAGCTTCCGGGTCGGCATCGACATCGGTGGGACGTTCACCGACATCGTGTTCCTCGACGCCGAGGGGCGGCTCCACGTCAAGAAAGTGTCCTCGAGCGTGGAGGACTACGCGCGCGCCATCGTCGACGGGCTGCGCGAGGTGTTCGAGGAGACCGGTCTCTCCGGGCGTGACGTCGCCGAGGTGCTGCACGGCACCACGGTCGCCTCCAACGCCATCCTCGAGCTCAAGGGCGCCCGCACCGGACTCATCACGACCAAGGGCTTCCGCGACGTGCTGGAGATCCGTCATCTGAGGATGCCGCGCCTGTACGACCTGACCTGGGAGAAGCCGCCGGCGCTGGTCGAGCGCCGGCGGCGCGTGGAGGTGAACGAGCGGATCAACGCCCAGGGCGAGGTGCTGCGGCCCCTGGACGACGCGGAGGTCGAGCGCGCGCTCGATCGGCTCCTCGGCGAAGGGATCGAGGCACTCGCCGTCTGTCTGCTGAACAGCTACGCCAATCCCGTCCACGAGGAGCGCATCAAGGCGATCGTGCGATCTCGCGCGCCGCAGCTGCCCCTCTGCATCAGCGCGGACGTGTTGCCGGAGATCAGGGAGTACGAGCGGACGTCGACGACGGTCATCAACACCTACGTCCTCCCGATCGTGGGTCGCTACCTGGCGACGCTACGCGCCGGGCTCGATGCGATCGCCGTCCGCGCCCCCCTGCTCATCATGCAGTCCAACGGGGGGCTCATGACCTCGACCGCCGCGGCGGCGAAACCCATGCACATCATCGAGTCGGGGCCGGCGGCCGGCGTCGTGGGCGCGCAGGCGCTGGCGCGGCGCATCGGGCTCGGCAAGCTGATCACCTTCGACATGGGCGGCACCACGGCCAAGGCCTCGCTGGTGGAGGACGGCGCGGTGAGCCGCGCGACGGAGTACCAGGTCGGCGGCGGCATCATGCACGGATCGCGATTGCTCTCGGGGGCCGGCTACCTGCTGCGCGTGCCCGCCATCGACCTGGCCGAGGTCGGCGCGGGCGGGGGATCGATCGTGTGGCTCGACGCCGGCGGCGCCCTTCAAGTCGGGCCGCGCAGCGCGGGCGCCTTCCCGGGGCCGCTCTGCTACGACTTCGGCGGCACAGAGGCGACCGTCACCGACGCCAACGTGATCCTCGGGTACCTGAACCCGATGGCGCTCGCCGGCGGCGCGGTGAAGCTCAACGCCGCGCGCTCCCACGACGTGTTCCGGGCGACGATCGCGGACCGGCTCGGCCTCTCCCTGGAAGACGCCGCGTACGGAGCCCACCTGATCGCGGCATCGAACATGATGCGCGCGATCAAGGCGGTGTCGAGCGAGCGCGGGCGTGATCCGCGCGAGTACGCGCTCTTCGCGTTCGGCGGCAACGGGCCGCTGTTCGCGGCCGGCATGGCGCGCGCGCTCGAGATGACCCGGGTGATCGTGCCGCCCGCGCCCGGCCTCTTCTCCGCCTTCGGCCTGCTCTACTCCGAGATCGAGCACCACGACGTCCGGACCTGGCGCCGGCGGACGCGCGGGCTCGACCCGGCCGAGCTGGGCGAAGTCTTCGCGCGCATGGAGCGGGAGGCGCTGGCCCAGCTCGCGGCCGAAGGGTTCACGGGTGCCGCCGCGCGGATCTCCCGCTCGGCGGACTGCCGCTACCAGGGTCAGTCGTTCGAGCTGACGGTGCCCGTCGCGGCGGGCGCCGTGGACCGGGTCGCGGTCGCCACGCTGGAGGAAGCGTTCGGCCGCGAGCACGAGCGCACCTACGGCCACCGTGCGGGTCCCGACGAGCCCGTGGAGATCGTGAGCCTGCGCGTGATCGGCCAGGGCGTGGCGGATCGGCCGCGCGTGCCCTCGCGCGTGCAGATCGCGCGGGGCGAGAGCGCGGCGGGAACGACCCGGCGCGTGTACTTCGGGCCCGACGAGGGCTGGATCACGACGCCCATCCTGGGCCGCGCCGACCTCGTCACGCCGCGCGAGGGACCCGCCGTGATCGAGGAGTACGACGCCACCTGCGTGGTCCCGCCGGGCGCGCGGGCCTGGCTCGACGAGTCGGGCAACATCGTGATGGAGCTCCGAGCCGAAGCGAGCACCTGAGCGCTCCGAAGGGAAACGAGGATCCGAGATGCGCCGAGCGGAAACGCGGATCTGATGGCCGTCCCGATGCGTGATCCGATCGGGTTCGAGCTGTTCAAGAACACGCTGCTGTCCATCGCCGACGAGATGGCCCTGACCATCCTGCGCACGGCGTACTCCGGCGTGCTCAAGGACAACATGGACTACTCGACGGCGTTCTGCGACGCCGGCGGCAAGACGGTGGCCCAGGGGCTCACCCTGCCCGCGCACCTCTCGTCGTTCCCCGACGCGCTCGCCGCGACGATCAAGCGCTACGGCGACCGCATGCGGCCGGGCGACGTCTACGCGCTGAACGATCCGTTCGAGGGCGGCATGCACCTGCCCGACGTGTTCATCCTCAAGCCGATCTTCCACGAGGGCGAGCGGGTCGCCTTCGCGGCGACCATCTGCCACCAGACCGACATGGGCGGGCGCGTGGCCGGCTCCAACGCGTCCGATTCCACCGAGATCTTTCAGGAAGGGCTCCGCATCCCGCCCGTGAAGATGTACGACGCCGGCGAGCCCAACGAGACGCTGTTCCGGCTCATCGAGAAGAACGTGCGCCTGCCCGTGCGCGTGTTCGGCGACATGCGCGCGCAGCTCGCGGCCTGCCACATCGCGGAGGAGGCGTTCCACCGCCTGGTGGCCAAGCACGGCGTGAAGTACGTCGTCACCACCATGCAGGAGATCGTCGACTACACGGAGCGCGTGACGCGCGCGGCGCTCGTCGACTTGCCCGACGGACAGTGGAGCTTCACCGACTACATCGACGACGACGGCATCGAGTTCGGCAAGCCCATCCCGCTCACCGTGACGATCACGAAGCGCGCCGACCACATGGTGTGCGACTGGACAGGGACGTCACCACAGGTGAAGGGCGCGATCAACAACACGTACTCGTTCACGCGCGCGGCCACCTACACCGCGCTCAAGTCCGTCCTGCCCGGCGAGATCCTGTGCAACGCGGGCTTCTACCGCCCGATCGAGGTGATCGCGCCGCCCGGCACCATCGCCAACGCGGTGCCGCCGGCGGCGTGCGCGGCGCGGGGCCTCACCGGGTTCCGCATGCTCGACACCGTGTTCGGCGCGCTGGCCCAGATGCTGCCCGACCGCGTGCTCGCGGCGTCCGAGGGCGGCAACACCGGCGTGTCCATCGGCGGCTACTACCCTGACCGCACCCCGTTCATCTTCGTCGAGTTCATCTGCTCGGCGTGGGGCGGCCGGCCGTGGGCCGACGGGCTCGACGGCAACGCCAACCTGTTCGCGAACATGTCGCTGCCCTCGGCGGAGGTCACGGAAACGGAGCAGCCGCTGGAGATCCTGTGCTCGGAGCTGATCCAGGACGTCGGCGGCCCGGGCCAGCACCGCGGCGGCCTCTCGATCCGCCGCGCGTACCGGCTGCTCGAGGACGAGGCGGTCCTCCAGGTCCGCGCCGACCGCAAGACGTTCCGGCCCTACGGCCTCTACGGCGGCTCGCCCGGCAAGCCATCGCGCAACCTGCTGACCTCCGGAGGCCGGGAGCGCGAGCTGACCGCCAAGGTCACGATGACGATGCGCAAGGGCGACGTCTTCGTCCACGAGCAGCCCGGTCCCGGCGGCTGGGGCGATCCGCTCGAGCGCGATCCGGCCCGCGTGCTGCGCGACGTCACCAACGAGCTCGTCAGCGTCGAATCGGCGCGCGACGACTACGGCGTCGCCGTCGACCCCGCCACGCTGACCGTCGACCAGGCGGCCACGGCTCGCCGGCGGGCGGAGCTGCGATCGTCGCGAGGCTGGGAGACGCCGCCCGTCTTCAGCCGCTGACCCGACCGACGCCGCGGGCGGTTCCCTCCGCGCTCAGCGCGTCCCGCGCGGCTTCGAGGACGACGGTTTCCGCGTCCTCGGCGGTTCCGCCGCGGCAGGCTTCGAACGCCCGCGTCCGCCGCGGCTGACTCGTTTCTTGCGCGGCGCCGCCGGCTGGGCTTCGTCCTCGGACGGGGTGTCGACGACGGGCGGCGCGACGGCGATCTCCGGGACGACGTCGCCGTCGACGTTCTCCGCAGTCTCCGGGGCGTCCGCCTCGGCTGCCCACGACGGCGCCGGCGCCTCCTCGGCGGGCGCGGCCGGCGTCACCGCCACGTTGCCGCGGTTGTCGTCGTCCCCGCGTTCATAGTCGTCGCCGCCGGCCGCGGGTTGCATGACGTTGCCGGCGAACACGCGCATGATGCCCTGGTGATCGCGCCGGATGAAGAACAGCTGCTCTCGCTCGCACGCGCGGAGCAGATCCACGAGGCCCGCGAAGCCGAACTTCCGCTCGTCGAACGAGGCGTCGACGTTGCGCAGGAACTGCTTGGTCTGCCGGATGTACATGGGCCAGCGCGGCGGGTTCTGCGCGGTCTGAAACAGGCGGCGCACTTCGCGGACGGCCTCGGCCGACCGCGGCTCCGGCATCGCCGGCCCGGACGGTTCCGGGGAAACCTCGGCGGGCTCGCGCGGCGGGTGAGGTCGCGGCGCATGCGGTGGCGGCGCGGGCGGTGGCAGCGCGGGCGGTGGCGGCGCGGGCCGCGAAACTTCGTCACTCGGGGCGGCCGTCCCGTCGCCGTCCGGCAGCTCGACGAGCACGGTGCGCCCCGACTCGCGCAGCGCCACGTACCCGGCCGACGCGAGCTTCTGGGCAAAGTCGCGGAAGCTCCCCGCGCCGTACGTCCGCTCGGAGAACGTGGAGTCGAGCTGCAGGAGCGTGCTCTTGAGCAGGCCGAGCTGTGGTGAGACTTCGCGATCGCTCAGCACCTTCAGGGCACGGCGCACCAGTCCCACCACCTGCTCGATCGGCGCCTGAGCCACCGGGCTGCTCGGCCGCCCGCGATCGGCCGACGCGCGGCGCGGGCTCACGAGGTTCTCGTAGGCGATGAACTCGTGGCAATTGCGCTGCATCACCATGCTGGTGAAGGCCCGGCCGCCCACCACGAAGACCTGCTTGTCGTACTGCTTGAGCTTTTCGACGAGCGTGATGAAGTCGCTGTCGCCGCCGACAATCACGTAGGCGTTGATGTGGCCGTGGGTGAACGCCATCTCGAGGGCGTCGAGCGCCAGATTGATGTCGGCGCCGTTCTTGTCCCCGCCCGGCGTGAGATTGCGCTGGACCAGCTTCGTCGCGTGCTGCGTGAGCGAGCGGCTGTAATCGCCCGCCCGCGTCCAGTCGCCGTACGCGATCTTGGACACGACCTCCCCGCGCTCCTTGAGCGCCTCGAGGACGACGCCGATGTCGAACTGCGCGCTGAGCGTGCTCTTGACCCCGATTTCGATGTTGTCGAAGTCGATGAAAACCGCGATCTTCAGTCGTGTGTCTGCCAAACTTCTGCTTTCCCTTCAGTGCGGCCGCGTCGCTGGCGGCTCGACGGTAGTGGGGGACCGCTTCATTATGGACCGAATGGACCGATCTGCGCCGGACTGATGGCCCGTCGTCGGCTATGATGAGCCGGATGGTCGCTCGACCCCTGATCGTCACCCTGGCCGCCCTGGCCGCCCTGGGCCTGTTCGGCTGCCAGGGCGAACCCCCCGCCAGCGCCGCGCAGGACAAGTCCAAAGGCCAGGGCCAGGCCCTTTCCGCCCGCGAGGTCCGCCTGGTGCCCGCCCTCGAGCGCGGGTTGCCCCGGACTATCACGGCCACGGGGACCCTGGCCGCCGAGGACCAGATCACGCTCAGCGCCAAGGTCGCCGGCCGGCTGGAGCGGATCGACGTCGACCTGGGCAGCCGCGTCCGCCGCGGCCAGGCGATCGCCCAGCTCGATCAGACCGACTTCAAGCTGCGCATCGAGCAGGCGGAGGCCGCCCTGCAGCAAGCGCGCGCCCGGCTGGGCCTGGCGCCGAGCGGCAAGGACGAGCGGGTGGACCCCGAGCAGACGGCCGTCGTGCGCCAGGCCCGCGCGGTGCTGGACGAGGCGCGCCTGACCCGCGACCGCAGCGTGCAGCTCGTGAAACAAGACTTGATCGCGCGGGCGCAGCTGGACACCGCCGAGGCGAATCTCCAAGTGGCCGAGGCACGCTACCAGGACGCGCTGGAGGAGGTCCGCAACCGGCAGGCCGTGCTCGCCCAGCGCCGCTCGGAGCTGGAGCTGGCCCGCCAACAGCTCGCCGATACCGTCGTCGTCGCGCCCGTGGACGGCGCCGTGAGCAACCGGCAGGCATCGCCGGGTGAGTACCTCGCGGCGGGGGGACCGGTGGCCACGCTCGTGCGCATCCACCCGCTGCGGCTGCGGATCTCGGTGCCCGAGCGCGAGGCCAGCGGTGTGCGGACGGGACAGGTCGTCCGTCTGACGATCGAGGGCGACCAGACCGTCTACAGCGGCCGCGTGGTCCGCCTGGCCCCCATCGTCCAGGAGCTGAACCGTACGCTCACCGTCGAGGCCGAGGTCCCCAACGAGCGAGGTGTCCTGCGCGCGGGCGCGTTCGCCCGCGCGGAGATCGTGACGGAGGCCGCGCAGCCGGTGGTGACGGTACCGACCAGCGCGCTGGTGGTGTTCGCCGGTGTCGAAAAGGTCCTGGTCGTGCGCGACGGCAAGACTGCGGAGATCCGCGTGCAGACGGGGCGCCGCCTGGGCGAGGACATTGAGATCGTCGACGGCCTGAAACAAGGCCAATCGGTCGTCGACAAGCCTGGCAACCTCACGGGCGGCCAGTCCGTCACCGTGCGGCCGTAGCCCGTGCAAAAGCTCGCCGAAGTCTGCATCCGCCGGCCCGTCTTCGCCACGATGATCGTCATGGCCCTGGTGGTGGTCGGCGCCGCCTCCTGGTTCCGGCTCGGCGTGGACCGCTTCCCGTCGGTCGACCTGCCGACGGTGACGGTGCGCACAGAACTGCCCGGCGCCTCGACCGAGGAGATGGAGACCACGGTCTCCCAGAAGCTCGAGGAGCAGATCAACACCATCCAGGGCGTCCAGGAGCTGCGCTCGATCTCCAGCCCCGGAAACTCGATCCTCATCGTCACCTTCGTGCTGAGCCGGCAAATCGACGTGGCCGCCCAGGACGTGCGCGACAAGGTCTCGATCGCGGCGCGCAACCTGCCACGCGACATCCGGGCACCGATCATCTCCAAGACGGACAACGACCAGTCGCCGGTCATCACCATCGCCCTCTCGGGCGAGCGCTCGATGCGCGAGCTGACCGAGATCGCCGACAAGACCGTGAAAGTGGCGCTGGAGCGCTCGACCGGCGTCGGCGAGGTCCGCCTCGTCGGGGGGCTCTTGCGTTCGGTGAACATCTCGGTGGACGCCGACCGGATGGCGGCCTACCAAATCCCGATCACCGCCGTTCGCGACGCGCTCGCGCGCCAGAACGCCGACCTGCCCGGCGGCAACGTCACCTCCGGCCTCAACGAGGCCTCGCTGCGCACCATGGGGCAGCTCGCCGACCCCAAGGGGTTCAACGACCTCGTCGTTGCCACCCTCAACGGTGTCCCCGTGCGGGTGCGGGACATCGGCTACGCCGAGGACGGCACCAAGGAGCAGCGCTCGGCGGCCCGGCTCAACGGCGCGCCCACGGTCATCCTCGAGGTGCGCCGGCAGTCGGGCGAGAACACGGTCGCGGTCATCGAGGGCGTGAAGGAGAAGCTGGCCCGACTACGAGCCCAGGTGCCGCCGGACGTGAAGCTGGAAATCATCCGCGACCAGTCGCGCTACATCCACGCCGCGCTGCACGAGATCAACCTGCACCTGATCCTGGGCTCCATCCTGGCCTCGCTGGTCGTCCTGGCCTTCATGCGGTCGTGGCGTTCGACGTTCATCGCGGGCATCGCCATCCCGACCTCCGTCATCTCGGCCTTCGGCATGATGTGGGCGCTCAACTTCACGCTCAACAGCGTGACCATGCTCGCCCTCGTGCTCATGGTCGGCATCGTGATCGACGACGCCATCGTGGTGCTGGAGAACGTGTTCCGGTTCGTCGAGGAGAAGAAGATGCGGCCGTTCGAGGCCGCCCGGGAGGCGACGGCCGACATCGGGCTGGCCGTCATGGCCACCACGTTCTCGCTCGTCGTCATCTTCGTGCCGGTCTCGTTCATGTCCTCGATCTCCGGCCGCTTCCTCTACCAGTTCGGCCTCACCGCGGCGGTGGCCGTGCTCGTGTCCTTGCTGGTGTCGTTCACGCTGACGCCGATGATGTGCGCGCGGCTGCTGCGCACCGAAGACGCCGGCGGCGGCGGTGAAGGCCACGGCGCCGCCGCTTCGCGGGGTGGTTTCTACAAGTGGCTGGACCGCGGCTACGCGTGGTCGCTGCGCGGGGCGATGCGGCACCGGTGGGTGGTGGTCATCGTCAGCGTGCTCGTGCTGGCGTCGACGCTGCCGATCTACCGCCAGGTGAAGCAGGAGTACATCCCCACCGACGTGGACGAGTCCGAGTTCGAGGTGCTGGTGTTCGGTCCCGAGGGCATGAGCCTGGCCGCCATGGACGAAGCGATGCAGGCGCTGGCGAAGGAGGCCCAGGCGACCAAGGGCGTCGCCCTCACGCTGGCCTCGGCCGGTGGCAGCTTCCTGAACCGTGTCAACCAGGGCTACATGTACGTCCGCACGGCGCCGCACACCGAGCGCACGGTGAGCCTGCACCGGCTCTGGGACGGCGTCGTCCATCTCGATCCGCTGCGGGCGTTCCGCGACAACTACAGCCAGCGGGACGTCGTGCAGGAGCTGCGGCGCCGCTTCCGAAAGTTCCGCGACATCCGGACCCAGGTCCGCAACATCGCTGGCTTCAACATAGGCGGCGGCACCTTCGACATCGACCTGGCGCTGCGGGGGCCGGAGCTCGAGAAGCTGGGCGAGTACGGAGCCATCCTCAAGGAGAAGGCGAAGGCGCTGCCCGGCATCCTGGACGCGGACACCACGCTGCAGCTCGACAAGCCGGAGCTGCGGGTGGTCATCGATCGCGAGCGCGCGGCCGACCTGCGCGTGGACACCTCGCAGATCGCCACCGCGCTGCGCCTGATGGTGGGCGGCGACGACCAGGTGTCGCGCTTCCGCGACCCCACCGTCAATGACGACTACGACGTCCAGATCCGGCTCATGGGCGCCTACCGCGGCGACGTGAAAACGATCTCCCGCCTCTACGTCTCGCGCGACTCCGCATCGAACAACGCCGCCACCGGGGCCGCCGCCCAGGTGGGCATGGCGCCGGCCGGCGGCCTGGTGCGTCTCGACAACGTCGTCAGGATCGAGCGGGCGGCGACCGCCTCCCGCATCGACCGTACCGACCGCCAGCGCGAGGTGCGCCTGCGCGCCCAGATCGCGCCCGGCTTCGGCCAGGCCGACCGCATCGACGCGCTGAAGCAGGTCGTCACCCAGATGAACCTGCCCTTGGCCTACACGACGAGCGTCACCGGCAAGGCCAGGGAGATGGAGAAGACCTTCACGGAGTTCCTGTGGGTCTTCCTGCTGTCGTTCGCCTTCATGTACATGATCCTGGCCTCGCAGTTCGAGAGCCTGATCCACCCACTGACCATTCTGCTCTCGCTGCCCCTGTCGGTGCCGTTCGCGATGCTGTCGCTCTGGTACACCGGCAACACGCTCAACCTCTACTCCGCGCTGGGCATCCTCGTGCTGTTCGGCGTCGTCAAGAAGAACGCCATATTACAGATCGACCACATGAACAATCTGCGCGCGCATGGGATGGACCGGGCGGCCGCGATCATGCAGGGCAACCGGGATCGGCTGCGGCCGATCTTGATGACGACGCTCGCGCTGGTGGCGGGCATGCTGCCGCTCTGGGTCGGCACCGGCCCCGGCGCCGAGGAGCGCCGCGCGATCGCCGTGGTCGTGATCGGCGGCCAGACCCTCTGCCTGCTGCTCACCCTGCTGGTGACACCCGTCGCCTACTCGCTCTTCGAGGACGCCGCGGGCGCCCTGCGACTCTCCACGCCCTCCCTCGCGCCCTGGCGCCGCCACCCGCGCCACGAGGGACGTTTGGACTGGCGCCAAAGACTCCGCCACCCCTGGCGGCGACCGACGCCGGTCAGCGAAATTTCCGGCGGCCGGAACGGGGACAGCGAGCGGCCGTAGACCGCCGCCGGAGCGCCACCGCCGTCTCAGAGGGTGTGAGGGGATTCGAGGAGCGCCACGGCTCCGCCGCGGCGCTCCCGAGCGTTGGGGGGGCCGAGGAGTGGGCCGGGGTGGCGGGGCCCCCCCGGGGGGGGGGTGGGGGGGGCGGCGGGGGGCCCCCCCCGCAGGGAACCGCCACCAAAGGGGGGCCCCCAGTATAACAAAAAACACCTGGGGGAC
>JBGPXN010000152.1:0-11380 GCA_041492755.1 Methylomirabilia bacterium
CACGACCCTCGTGCCCGCGGGAATTCGCGTGCCGGCGCCGACCGCCTCCACGACGCCGGCCGCCTCGTGGCCCAGCACGACCGGATAGCGGACGTTCGGGTGCTGACCGGCGTAGATCGAGAGATCGGTGTGGCAGACGGCCGTCGCGGCCACGCGCACGATCGCTTCGCCCGGCCCCGGATCCGTCCACGGCCGCTCCGCGATTTCAAGGCGCCGTGGCGACTGGAGAACTGCAGCCCTCGTCGTGTGCCCCTCTTCGAGCGCCGGCTTTGCCGGCGCAAGTTTCGTTTCTTGTTCCGCCGGTGGGGGGAATTGGGGGGAGCGGCGGACGCTCCCCCCCATCTTCAAATGACGACGGTAATCTCCTCGACCGGGAAGTTACTGATGATCTCCGTCTTGTCCGGGTGCACGATCAGCATCTCCTCGATCCGGACGCCGAACTCGTACTTCTTGCCGTGCTGCGTCTCCAGCGCGAACACCATGCCGGACTGGATCTCCAGCGGATGGTCGAGCGACCAGATCCGCGAGATCACCGGCGGGTCGTATTGCGCGAGCCCGAGGCCGTGGCCCCACAGGTTCGCCGCCGCCTGGTCTTCCTCCTCGTAGCCCCAGGCTTCCTTCGCCGACGGCCACTTCAGCGCGATGTCGCGCGTGGTGACACCCGGCCGAACCACCTTGATCGAGTCATAGAGCCACTTGAGGGCGAGCGCGTAGTAGTCCTTCATCTCCTGCGTCGGCTGCTTGCCCACGCAGTAGGTGCGGTAGTAACAGGATTTGTAGCCGTTCCAGGTCAGCGCGGCGAGATCCATGAACACGATCTCGCCCGGCTTGATGATGCGATCGGAGAAGTTGCGCCAGTTGGGCCAGGTGTTGGGCCCCGACGAGACGATCACGTCCTCCACGTCCTCCATGCCGGGGATGGAGTAGAGGTACTCCATGATGTGCGCGGTCACCTGGTTCTCGGTGAGGCCGGGCTTGAGATAGCGCATCGTCTCCCAGTGGGCGCCGTCGCCGATGGCGCCGACGATGCGCAGGCACTCCTGCTCGTCCTCGTTCTTGATCGCCCGCGCTTCCATCATGGGCGACATGCCGTCCGCCCACTTGAGCTTGGATTCCTGGAACTGGTTCAACATGTTGATGTCGATGAAGTCCACGCCGAGCGTCTTGTCGGCGACCTGGTACCGGTTCATCTCCTTGACGATGGAGTCGGTGAACTTCTTGACCTGCTGCTTGGACGCCGGCCCGGCCGCGCCCTTGATCCACGCGTACGAGTAACGGATGTTCTCCTCGGGAATCCACGGCGCGTGCCGCTGGATCTGGAACCCGATGTCTCCCTGCTCGAACAGCACCGGTGGCCCGTCGCCGCAGAGCAGCGCGTAGCGGAGACCCGGCTTGAGACGGTTCCAGCCCGGCGTGAGCGTGCTCGTCACGTAGCGCACGTTCTCGTCGTACATGAGCAGCATGGCGCCGAGGTCGTGCGCCTTCATCCGTTCGCGCGCGCGCTCGAGGCGGTACTTCCGCAGCCGGTCCCAGTTGACGCGTTGCTGCCAGTCGACGCCAACAGTGCCGAAGTTCGCCATTCAAGACCTCCCGGTCGGACGGTGGGGGTTCGAAACAGCGCTCTCTTGTATCACATTTCGCGAATCCGGGACCCGCCCGCACCGCGCATGTTTCACTATGGCTGACGGGTCGGAGACTGCAGCGGGCGAGCATGTCGGAGGCGGGAGGCGAGCATGGAGCGAGCGTACGATCTGGTGGTGGTCGGGACCGGCATCACGTCCGGGGTGGCGTCTCGGGTCCGTGAGGCCGGCTGGACGGTCGCGGTGGTGGATTCGCGTCCCTTCGGCGGCACGTGTGCGCTCCGCGGCTGCGTGCCGAAGAAAATTCTGGTGTCCGCGGCGGACGCCGTCCACGCCGCACGCGACATGACCGGCCAGGGCGTGCCCGCGGGCGCGCTGGCGATCGACTGGCCCGAGCTGATCCGGTTCAAGCGCTCGCTGATCGACGCGACGTCCGAGCGGACGGAGCAGTCGTGGGCCAAGATCGGCGTCGAGCAATTCCACGGCCGCGCCCGCTTCGTGGGGCCGACCACGCTGGCGGTCGGCGACGACCGGCTCACCGGCCGCCGCATCCTCATCGCGGCCGGCGCCATGCCGGTTCCGCTGAAGTTCCCGGGCGCCGAGCGGCTCACGACGAGCGAGGAGTTCCTCGACCTCGACCGTGTGCCGCCGCGGCTCGTGTTCGTCGGCGGCGGCTACATCTCCTTCGAGTTCGCGCATGTCGCCGTCCGAGCGGGGGCACGGGTCACGATCCTGCATCGCGGCGTCCGGCCCCTGGAGGGCTTCGACCCGGACCTGGTCGACCTTCTCGTGAGGCGCACCCGGGAAGTCGGCATCGGCGTCGAGACGGAGACCGAGGTCCGAGGCATCGACGCGGACGGAGACCGTCTCGTGGTGCGTGCCGCCCGACGCGGGGAGGAGCGACGGTTCGAGACCGAGATGGCCGTCCATGGCGCCGGCCGGGTGCCGGAGATCGACGATCTCGATCTCGACGCCGCCGGCGTGAAGCATGACAAGCGCGGTGTCATCGTGAACGAGTTCCTCCAGAGCGTCTCGAACCCCGCGGTCTACGCGGGAGGTGATGCCGCCGCCAACGGGCCACCGCTGACGCCGAAGGCGAGCCACGACGTCGAGGTGCTGGTCACCAACCTTCTGGAGGGCAATCGCCGTGAGCCGAATTACAACGGCATCGCGTCGGCGGTGTTCACCCTGCCGCCGCTGGCGTCGACGGGACTGACCGAAGAAGCCGCGCGCGCCAGAAATTTGAAGTTCCGCACGAGCTGGCAAGAAACATCGGGATGGTTCAATACCCGGCGGGTCGGGGAAACTGCGTCAGGCTTCAAGGTGCTGGTCGACCAGGACACCGGCCGGATTCTCGGCGCGCACCTGCTCGGGCCACACGCCGACGAGGTGATCAACGTGTTCGCGGTCGCCGTCCGGCTCGGCATCCGGGCGAACGACCTGAAGGACGTGATCTTCGCCTACCCGACGAACGGCTCGGACATCCGGTACATGCTCTGACGACGCGATCGTCGCTGTGGGCGTTGTGTCGGGGCACAGGGGGGCGCCGCCGGAGAGGGGCGGCGATGGCGTGGGCCCCGTATGGTTGCACGACCTCGACCGGGCGCTCTCGATCTCTGGCGGGGCGACCGCGACGGCCGAGGCGGCTGGGAACGCCCAGGCACCGGCCGCCAACAGCTCTCTTGACGGGGCATCCGATGCCGACTGTCTCATTCGACTTGACATCTTCCGCCCGACGGCAATCGCCATAACCGGTTACATCTCGGCCGGCAAGTCGACGCTTCTACGTCAGCTCGCGGAAAGGCACGGGTGGTCCTCAGTCGCGCTTTCAGGAGTGGAAATAGGCCTCGATCCACATCTCGAGGGTCCGATCATGCCGTTCAGGGTCACCGATGATGATCGGGCGGAGTTCCTCGTGATACCGCCTACGGAGGATCTCGGCATTGAGCGGAACGGCTTTCGCCAACTGAGTGACATCCTCACGGTCGATCGGCGTGTTGCGAGTCAGTTTGGATAGTGCGAGGTCGTGCGGGTCTAGTCCGAAGAGATGCAGGTGCTGGAACGTGCGTGGGAAGAGTTCCGTCAGCCGGTCGGTGTAGGACTCGGGTAGGCTGGCGACACCCACGTGCTGAAAGTAAAGGCCGTATCTCCTGGCAAGAAGTGACCCCATCCCGGCGATCTCCTGTAAGGCCGTCGCCGCCTCGAACGGCACGACCTCGACGTAGTCGAGGTCGTTGGTCGGACGAGGGAGAGCATAGTAGACGGCCGCGACAAAACCGCCCAGGCAGTGGATCTCAATCGAGCCGGGCAATTGGCGATCGACGTCAAACAGGAAGGCCCGCCACGGATCCGATAACTCAGGCGGCGTAGCGGAGGGCCTCCGCGGTCCAGTCGGTCAAGATGTTCCAGCGCGTGGCATCTTCGGGACAATGCTCGACGAGCCACCGGCGCTCGGCCTCCGGCATCGACGCTCGACAAAGCGTATCTTCGCGAGCCAGACGGCTACGGTGGAGTTCGGCTTCAAGGTTCGTCAGTGCGCGTACCTTGGACGCATCCCTGGCACGCTCCGCGAGGCGCCGTGCCAAGCACACAACAAAGCCCAGTCGGTTCTGGAGGTCACGCACCTTTGCCTCGTTGACTACCCACTTCCAGTCGAGCGTCCAATACTGCAACACGAGCCACGGCAACCCTTCGAAGAGCCGGGGCTCGAGGTCGTCCTGGGCGAGCGCAGTGAGCAAAACTTCGCCAGGATTCTTCGGTCTCCAGTGGCGGGAACGCTTGTAGGCGAACCGAGGGTAACCCAAACCAGCGAGATCCCTCGCAACGCTCTCCGCAGTACTCCGGGGAAGGACGGCTCGCTGGGACCGCGGAAGGGCCGTCGGAGCGAGGTCGTAGACCTTTGCGGCGCGCACGACCAGTTTGGTGCCAAGCGGCCGCTGGCCACGTTCGAGCATCGCGAGATACGGCTGAGACACGCCAAGACGGCGGGCCGCCTCGACCTGACTCCAGCCCTTTGCGAGTCGTGCACCGCGAAGATCATGAGGCTTCATCCCAAAGATATTATCACATAAGTGTAATAGACTCTCCGCGCCCTCGAAGCTGACGAGCTACGACGTACCGTGCCGAGTCGCAAAAAGCGGGCGCGAGGAAGGATCCCTCAATGACGGATCTCCCGTGGGCGGTCGCCTTACGTTGCCCATCCTGCGGCTACCAACACCAGCGCTACGGTCGGGGTGAGTATCTCTTGGAACTCGAGTGCCACTGAGTCCTGTTCAAAGACCCTGGCGTCACTCGGGCTTGGCCACCGGCCCAACGATCTGCCAGAACTTGCGGGTCAGCACGCGGCGGATCAGTGGCGTGAGCAGCATCAGCGCGGCGCACGCCAGCAGCGTCGCCGCGATCGGCCGCTCCAGGAACCCCATGAAGTCGCCCCGCGAATAGATCAACGCACGGCGCAGCGAGGCTTCGAGCTGCGGGCCCAGGATCATCGCCAGCACGAGCGGCGCCGGCTCGAAGCCGAGCTTGCGCAGCAGGTAGCCGACCAGGCCGAAGACGACCGTGGTGCCGACGTCGAAGATGCTGTTGTTGATGCTGTACGCGCCGACGGCGACGAAGACGACGATGAAGGGCGCCAGCAGTCGATACGGGACCTGCAGCAGCTTCACCCAGAGGCCGATGAGCGGCAGGTTCAGCACGAGCAGCATCACGTTGCCGAGGTACATGGAGGCCACCAGCCCCCAGAAGATCTCGGGCTTCTCGCTCAGCAGCATCGGGCCCGGCCGCACGCCGTGGATCATGAGCGCGGCGAAGATCATCGCGATGGACGCGTTGCCGGGAATGCCGAGCGTGAGGAGCGGAATGAACGAGCCCGTGGCCGCGGCGTTGTTGGCGGACTCCGGGCCGGCCACGCCCTCGACCGCGCCCTTGCCGAACCGCTCGGGGTGCCGGCTCAACCGCTTCTCGAGCGCGTAGGACATGAACGACGCGATGATGGCGCCACCGCCGGGCAGCACGCCGATGAAGAAGCCCAGCAGCGAGCCGCGCGCGATCGGCGCCGCGGCCTGACGCCATTCCTCGCGACTCGGTAACAGTCCGCGAATCCGCGTCTTGAACACGTCCGCGGCCGTGGACTGCTCGACGTTGGCGAGCACCTCGCCGATGCCGAAGAGCCCCATGGCGACGAGCACGAACTCGAAGCCCTCGCTGAGCTTGAACACGCCGAAGGTGAAGCGCGGGCTGCCCATGATCGGGTCGAGCCCGACCGTGCCGAGCAGCAGGCCGAGGGCCACCATGATGAGGCCCTTGGTCATCGACGCGCCGGCGAGGTAGCCCGCCATCATGAGTCCCAGGATCAGCAGCGCGGCATTCTCGTGCGCGCCGAACTTCAGCGCGAAGGCGGCCAGCGGCGGCGCCAGCACCATGAGCCCCACGATCGACAGGGTGCCCGCAATGAACGAGCCGAAGGCCGACAGCGCGAGCGCGGCGCCGGCGCGGCCCTGACGGGCCATCTGGTAGCCGTCGAGACACGTGACCACCGACGCCGCTTCGCCTGGAATGTTGAGCAGGATCGAGGTGGTCGAGCCGCCGTACATGGCGCCGTAGAAAATGCCGGCGAGGAGGATCACGGCCGACGTGGGCGCGATGTTGTAGGTGACCGGCAGCAGCAGCGCGATGGTGGCCGGCGGCCCGAGGCCGGGCAGCACGCCGATGGCGGTGCCGACCAGGGAGCCGAGCAAGCAATAAAGCAGGTTGGTCGGCGTGAACGCGATGGCGAAGCCGGAAGCAAGCCCGGCGAGGACGTCCACCAGCGGTCAGCGCGCGAGCGGACCGGCGGGGAGCGGCACGCCGAGCCAGACCGCGAAGAGGACGTACGAGCCGCCGGCGGCGACCACGGCGACGGTCAGCGCCAGCGGCCAGCGGTGGGGCTCGAGCCCGCGGAGCATGAACACCACCAGCAGAAACGTTGCAATCGCATAGCCGGCGGCATCGAGGACCAGGACGTAGACGGCGAGGGCGGCCAGGAGCAGCACGACCTTCCAGGGGCGCGCAGCGCCGCCGGTCGCGCTCGCGCGATTCCTGAGCGCCTGGCCGAGCAGCACGGCACCGAGCAAGAGCAGGACGAGCCCGAGCCACCACGGGAAGAAGCCCGGGCCCGGGTTGCGCAGACCGCCGAACGGAAGCTTCGAGGCGGCGACGGCGGCACCGGCTCCGAGGGCCAGCGTCGCCACCGCCGCGATGGCGTCGCGCCGGACCACTTACCCGCGGCCGGCGCGCCCCATGACGCCGACGCCCCTCACGCGACCGAGCGGATCGGCTTGGCCGAGGGCAGCGGGAGCGACACCGGCTCGTTGCGCTCGGCCGAGAGGTCGGCCGCGATGTAGACCTCCATGACCATGCGCGCGTGCTCCGGCGTCACCATGACCGGACGATCGTAGGCGACGGCCTCAAGGAAGTGGATCGTCTCCGCCGCCATGGGGCCCGCGTAGGTATGGTCCACCGCTTCCCCTGGCATGGTCGAGAGCGGCAGCACCATGCCCCTGTCCATCGTGTTCAGCACGACGTCGCGGTGGCTGTCGTCGATCATCACGGCACCCTCGGTGCCGACCACCTCGATCCACGTCGTCGAGAAGTTCGGATAGCCGGGCGGCAGGCTCCAGCCGGCGGCGACGACGAAGGACAGCCCGCTGTCCATGGTCACGGTGATGAGCTGGGTGTCGGGAATATCCGCGCCGCCCGCCGCCATCGCGCCATAGTTGCGCTGCGAGTAGACGCGCACCGGCCGCGCCGGCTCCAGGCACCACAGCACGAAGTCGAGGTCGTGCGTGGCCTCCATCGCCGCCGGCGAGAGCTTCACGCGTCCGCTGATCTTCTGGCCGAGCCCGCGCGTGATGTGACGGCTCACGAGGATGCTGACGGGCTTGCCGATGGTGCCGTTCCGCACCGACTTCTTCGCGTACGCGAACTTCGGATTGAACCGCTGCGAGTAGCCGATGGTGAACTTGAGCTGCCGCTCCCGCGCGAGCGCGATGAGCTCGTCGGCCTCGGCCAGCTCCATGGCGATCGGCTTCTCGAGAAAGACGTGCTTGCCGGCGGAGAGAAACTCCTTCGTCATCGGATAGTGCAGCGTCTCCGGCGTCGCGGAGACGTAGACCGCGTCGAGATCGGTGACGGTCAGGAGCTCACGATAGTCGCTGGTCGCCTTCCGCGCGCCCGTGAGCTTGGCCACTTCCTGCAGCCGGTCGGGCCGCGTCTCCGCGATGTCCAGGCTCTTCACCAGCGGGTTGGCCGCGCACGCCTCCGCGCGAATGCCTCCGCACCAGCCGGTCCCGACGACGGCGACGCCGATCTGTCTCATGCGAGCACGCTCCTGTCGATGATCGTGGGGGCGCCCGGAGTGTACCGCCGATCCGAGCGCGACGTAAGCGCCCACCCGCGGGCGTCGACGACCCGCCGTGGGTGGCGCCGGCGTCAGCGCGCGGCTCGAGCGCCGTTACTTCGCCGGCGGGATCACCGGCAGCACCAGGTGCGACGGCGCCTTCGGCCCGCAGTGCAGCGTGACCTTCCGGCCGAAGACGTCGGGCGGCCGATCGCGGGGATCGTTGTGCTGGAACGGCCCGACGCCGGTGAAGACGGCCCCGAGCGTACCCAGGCCCACACTTGGCCCGCCGGGATACTCGTAGTCGCGCCCGCGCACGGTGAGCCCGATGCGGTAGCCGGCCGGCACCACGATGCACGTCGGCCAGACCTCGACGTCCAGCTCGTACACCTTGCGCGGCGCGAGCGGCTGCTTCTCGTCGTGCGTGTGATAGGGCCGATAGGGCAGCGTGAGCTCGGGATCGAGCTTGCGGTGCGAGGCGCGAAGCCAGCCCTGGGCGACCGGCGTGTGCGGATCGAGCGCGCCCTGGAAGGTGACCTCCTGCATGTTGGGCGTGAACACGCGCACGATGAGGAACAGGTCGGCGTCGGCCGTCTCGGACGAGACGAAGAGCTTCGCCGCGATCGGGCCGGTGATCTCCGTCTCCCGCGGCAGCGGCGGGGTCAGGAACGTCACGCCCTCGCCGAGGCCGTTGTAGGCGACGGTCCCGTTCTTGGCCAGCGGCAAGCGGACGAGGCTCTGCTCGGCGGGATTCAGGTAGAGCTTCGTCCACCGCGTGCGCGCCAGCGGCCATTCGTTCTCGGGCCGCTCCACGAACTTCTCGCCGGGGTGGCGCACTTGCAGCACGACCTTGGGCTGCTTCTTCCAGCCGGTGTCCTCGCCCTTGAGGAAATGACCGAAGAACTTCTTCTGCAGCCCGACGCCGTAGTCCGTGTAGAAGTGCGTCCAGTGCTCGATGCCGTGCACCTCGAGCCATTTCTGCCTGGACGCCGAGCGCACGTACCCTTCGAAATTGCCGCGCGGATGCAGCCCCTGCCCGCCCCAGTTGCCCGAGGAGAAGAGCGGGACCTTGACCTGCGACCAGTCGGGCATGCGCGAGCGCCAGAACTCGTCGCTGGCCAGCGGGTTCTGCCCGCAGTCCTCGTAGAACTCGCGCCGGTTACCGCCGAGCTGCTCCTCGGTGAGCGTCTCCGGGCCGGAGACCCAGTCGCCGTTCATCCGCGAGCGATACCCGCGCGTGCCGCGCCCGTGCTGGACGCGGATCACCTGCGACGGAAACCATGCCCGGCCGAACGTGCACAGGATGCCGCCGTGGTGCGAGAGATCGCGGTAGTAGTCGGCGGCGCCTTCCCAGATGCAGATCGCGGCCAGGTGCGGCGGTTGGAGCGCCGCCGCCTGCCACTGGTTCATCGCGTAGTAGGAGATGCCGTTGATCCCGACCTTGCCGGTGGACCACGGCTGCTGCGCCGCCCACTCGACGCAGTCGTGGAGGTCCTTGGCCTCGCGCGCCGACCAGATGTCCAGGAATCCGGGCGAGCGCCCGGCGCCGCGCGAATCGACGCGCACGCACGCGTAGCCGTCCGGCACCCACTTCTCGGGGTCGACGACTTCCCAGTTCTGGTACTTGTTCGTGGATCCGGCGACGACGTCGGGATGCTGCTCCGCCATGCGCCGCCACTGATCGGTGTAGAGGTCCTCGAAGTGCAGCCACTTGCCGTAGGGACCGTAGGAGAGGATCACGGGATACTTGCCGGCGGCGGTCGGACGGTAGACGTCGGCGCGAACCACGAGACCGTCGTCCACGGTGATGGGCACGTCCCAGTCGATGCACATGCCATCGCGCACTTCGCTCTTGAACTCCGTCATGGCGTCTCCTCGCGCACGAGTCGCTCCGCGGTCTCGTCAACCGCCCGGCGTCTCGGCGCAGACCTTCTTTATCACCCTCGGCGACACCGGATCAAGCGCGCCGCGCCGCCGCCCGGGCCCACCGCCGTTCGCAGCGCGAACTCGGAGAAGCTGGCGGGCGACGCCGGGTTCGGGCCCCTCCCTCGCGCCGCGAGTCGATCGCCCGCGCGGGGTCGCTCGGGATGCACCCGGCGCGCGCTCGACGGGACACGGCCGTCCTGCTAGAGTGCGCGCCGGGCGGACCGCCTGCGACGGGCCGCGCGCGGCCCGTCGGCGGCGCGATGATCGGAACGCGAGACGGGCGAGAGCGGGAGCGAAGGAGGAGGCATGGATCCGCTGCGAGCGGCCTGGATCGGGGTCGGATGGTGGGGCAACGTGCTAGCGGCGGCGGCGGTGCGCGCCGGCACGCTGAAGATCGTGGGCGGCACCGCGCGCTCGGCAGACAAGCGCGCCGCGTTCGCCCAGAAGTACAAGGCCCGCGACTACGACACCGTCGCGACGCTGCTCCGGGATCCGGAGGTCGAGGGCGTGGTCATCGCCACGCCGCACTCGGTCCACGCCGAGCAGATCGTCGCCGCCGGCCGCGCCGGCAAGCACGTCTTCGTCGACAAGCCGTTCACGCTGAACGTGGCCGATGCCCGTCGCGCCACCGACGCCTGCGGCCGGGCTGGCGTCGTGCTCGCCGTCGGCCACCAGCGGCGCAAGCATCCGGCGCACCGCGCGCTCAAGAAGATGCTGGGCGAGAGCGCCCTCGGCCGCGTGGCCCAGATCGAGGGCAACTTCTCGGCCGACGGCGGCTTCACGATGGTCAAGCCGGGCGCCTGGCGCGCGGTGGCCGAGGAAACACCGGGCGGCGCGATGACGAACCTCGGCATCCATCACGTGGATACGTACCAGTACCTGCTGGGTCCGATCGTGCGCGTGATGGCGATGTCGCGACAGGTGGCGCTGACCGGCGTGCCCACCGACGACGCGACGTCGATCCTCTTCGAGTTCGCCTCCGGCAGCCTCGGCTACCTCGGCACGTCGTGGGTGCACGCCAACCGCACCGCCACCCTGACCCTGCACGGGACCGACGCCCAGGCGTGGGCCGAGGACGACGGCGGAACGCTCTTCGTCGCCAAGCGCGGCGAGGCTGAACGGACGGCCATCCCGCTCGGCAAGGTCGACGCGCTCGTGGAGGAGCTGGCGGAGTTCGCGCGGTGCGTGCGTGAGAAGACGCGACCGGAGGTCAGCGGCGAGGAAGGAATCTCCAACACCGCGGTGCTGGAGGCCATCGTCGAATCAGCCGCCACGGGACGGGCGGCCGACGTTCGTCGTCAATGACGTTCGCCGTGGTCGTGCTCCTGGCCGGCGATGCGGCGGCGCAAGGCAAATGGGTGAAGCTCGCGCCGTTCCCGGAGCCGGCCGAGGAGCTGCTCGGGGCCGCGGCCGGCGGCAAGCTCTACGTCTTCGCCGGCCCGGCGCCGGGCTGGAAGGCGATCGGCATGGTGTATGAGTTGCACATTATGAATTGCAC
>JBGPXN010000263.1:0-4626 GCA_041492755.1 Methylomirabilia bacterium
AGCAGGTGCTCGATGGTCAGCTCTGGGCACCCGATTTCATGCTCGCCGCCGGGCGGTCCAACCGCGGATGGTCTACTGGATCGCATGGCCGATCCCTCCCCCCGTCGTGTCGGGTGTGCAGCTCACCGCCGGCGTTCCCTTCTAGGGGAACCTCCGATTTGCGAAGCGATGTCAGAACTGTGACTGCAACGTGCGCGCCAGGACTTTCCAGTGCGTTTCGTGCCGAACCCGCGACATGGAAGCCCAGCGAAGTGGGGCGCCGGAGGGGCAATGAGGCGGAGACGCCGCCCCGTTCCCTGTCTTGACTGCGGCGTTGTCGCGAGGATCGGCCGGGCAGCCGCCATCGCGATGCGCTACGCGAGCTCCAGCAGCGCGAGGGCGGGTTTCCGTCGGCGCTCGAGCACCGGCACGTGGCATTGCTGCACCACCTGTCGCATCGATGTCCCACGCTCTCCCTCGGTTCCGGGCGCAAGTTGTGGGATTCGCTGGCGTGGGGCTCGGCACCGTCGTTGCTATCTCGTTGGGCATGACGAAACCGACCTCTCGCCCGCGTTCCTCTTCGGTGCCCACGATCGAGATCGTAGGCCTCGCCATCGCACCGACGTTCAGGGCCCGTATCACTCGGCAGATCCGGCGCGCGCTCGTCGGCGTCCAGACGAGCCCGGTCCACGTCCGCGTCAGCCTCGCGGACGTCAATGGCCCGAAAGGCGGTCTCGACGCGCGGTGCGCCATCGACGTGACGATTCCGCGGACGGCGCCGCTCCACGTCGAGGAGACCGCCGCGAGAGACGTCACCGCCTTCGACCTGAGCGCGGCGACGATTTCGCGACAGATTGCGCGGCAACTCGAGCGCAGGCAGAAGAGCGGGCGGTATCCGAAGAAGTACTACGCGGCCCAACGCTTGCCGTAGCGCGGCCCGGCGCCGCCGGCCAGTCGTGTTGGTCGCGTCAGGGGGAGCGCTGTCACCGTCGTCACCGGCGACGTCTGATCGGCATTCCACCCTGCCGTTGGTGCGGTGCGTGAGCGCGTGAAGCCGACGTGAAGCCTGGGGGGTCGAGACGCGGGAGGGGTTGTCGTGCTGGTCCAGGAACTGACGAGGCAGGCGAGTCTGGAGCTGCTGGCTCGTGCACACATCGGTAGATTGGCGTGCGCCCGAGGGACCCAGCCGTACATGGTGCCATTCTATTTCGTCTATGAGAATGATTGCCTGTATAGCTTTTCCGCGGTCGGCCAAAAGATCGACTGGATGCGAGCCAACCCGCTGGTCTGCGTCGAAGCGGACGAGGTGGTGAGCCCGCAGCAATGGATGAGCGTCATTGTCTTCGGTCGCTACGAAGAGATACTCGACACCCCCGAATGCCCGGGCGCGCGCGCACGCGCTCACGCCCTGCTGAAACGGCACGCGGCGTGGTGGGAGCCTGCGTACGTGAAGACCATCGTCCACGGCGCCGAGCGCCCGCCGGTGCCGGTCTTCTACCGCATTTGCGCCCGCCAGATTACCGGCCGCCGGGCCATCCCTGATCAGCCGGTGTCGCCGCCAGACCCCAGGCTGTCGGTGACCGAGTCGGGCGAAGACGGTTGGCTGCACAACCTTCTGCGGCAGATCCTGGGTACACGCAAGCACTCCCGCGCCAAGCAGCGAGAGCGATAGCCCGGGCCGTTGTCGGTCATGACGGCGACGGGAACCTGCCCGCCCAGCCGCGGCCGGCCGTGCACGGTGCGGTCGGCCGCGGACGGCACCGTCCCCCGGGGGGGAGGCACCGATCGCGGCCAGCGCCGACCGGCCTATTTCGCGGAACCGCCCGAGATCCGCGGGGTCACGCTGGGCCGTCTTGCGACGAGGTGGTCAATGATCCCCACGAAATTGACCGAGGCGCTGGTTGTGGTGACGATGGTGCTGTGGCTCGCCACGCCGGCCACGGCCCAGCCGGTGGGGACGCCGGTCGCGACGGCGACCGCCCCCTCGGCGGAGCAGGGTCGGCCGGCATTGCCGGTCATCGGGACGATCCTCGAGCACGGCGGTGCCCTCGGGCTGTCGCCCTCGCAGGTCGAGGCGCTCGAGCGCCTCGGCCTTGACTTCATCCGCGAGGCGATCCGGCGCCAGGCCGACTTGCTCATCACCCAGATCGATCTCGATCTCCTGCTCGATCAGGAACCGAGCCAGGCGGTCGACGTGAAGGCGGCGGAGGCCAAGCTCCGCGAGATCGAGAAGATCCGGACGGATCTCCAGCTCGCGTTGATCCGCGCCGTCGAGAACGCCCGGGCCCAGCTCACCCCGGAGCAGCGCTCGAAGCTGGCCGCGCTTCTGGCCGGGGCCCCGGCTCAGAGCGAGGCCGACCCTCCGGACGATCCGCCGAGCGCCGCGCGCGGCGCCGCACCGGCGGGGCGGGGCGGCACCGGACACGCACCGCCGGGCGGTGGGGCAACGCATCCGCGCCCGCCCGAGCGCCGCTTCGAAGGGCGCCGCGACACGGGCCGACGCGATCATGGTCGGGCCGTCATCCGCGGCTGGTCGTCATACTGGTGGGAGCCGTACTGGTTCTATGCTCCACCGCCGGCGATCGTTCAGGAGCAGCCGCCGGTGTACGGGCAGTCCCCTGAGCCACCGTACTGGTACTACTGCCGGAGCGCTCAGACGTACTACCCGTACGTCTCGACCTGTCCGGAGCCGTGGCTCCCGGTGCCGGCGACGCCCCGGTAGCGGCAGTCCCGTGCGGTCGAGGGGAACGGACATCGATCGCGGCCAATGCGCAGGCGGCGGTCGAGCTCCTGACGTCTGTGCCGTAGGGGAGGCGGCGTACCCCTGATGGAAGAGGTGTTTCGACTCGGAGACGATCTCGGACCGTCGAAGATCATCCACGTGCACGAACCCACGCTCGGCCTGAGGGCGGTGCTGGTGATCGATAACACCGCGCCGGGCCCCTCGATCGGCGGCCTGCGCATGGCGCCGGATGTGAGCACGACGGAGTGCTTTCGGCTGGCGCGGGCGATGACTCTGAAGAATGCCGCCGCGGGTCTCCCTCACGGCGGCGGCAAGTCGGTGCTCTACGGCGAGCCGCGCATGCCGCGCGACCAGAAGGAGCGCCTCATTCGCGCCTTCGCCCACGCGCTCCGGAACGAGCAGGACTACATCTTCGGGCCGGACATGGGGACCGACGAATCATGCATGGCGTGGATCAAAGACGAGATCGGTCGTGCCGTCGGATTGCCGGCCGTCCTCGGGGGACTTCCGCTCGACGAGATCGGTGCCACCGGCTGGGGGATACGTCACGCGGCGGAGGCGGCCGCGCCCTACTGCCGGCTCGACCTCCGGGGCGCGCGTATGGCGATCCAGGGCTTCGGGGCGGTCGGCAAGCACTGCGCCCGGTTTCTCGCCGAGCGGGGCGCGGTTCTCGTTGCGGCCTCTGACTCGCAGGGAACGATCCACAATCCCCAGGGCCTGCCGGTTGCCGACCTGATCGCGCTCAAGGACGCCGGGAAGACGGTGTGCGACCACACCGGTGGCCACACGCTCGATCGCGAGGCGATCCTCGACGTCGAGTGTGACATCTGGATTCCCGCGGCGCGTCCTGACGTCGTGCGCGAGGACAACGTGCATCGCTTGAAGACGAAGCTCGTCCTGCAGGGTGCGAACATTCCGTTCACCGTGGGTGCGGAGAGGATGCTGCACGAGCGAGGCGTGTTGGTGGTACCCGATTTCATCGCGAACGCCGGCGGGGTCATCTGCGCCGCGATGGAGTACCGTGGCGCAACGCAGGCGGCGGCCTTCGCGGCGATCGAAGAAACGACTCGGGTGAACACGGCGATGGTACTCGAGGCCGTGACGGCGAGGCGAATCCTCCCGCGCGAGGCTGCGCTGGAACTGGCGGCGGGACGGGTCCGGCAGGCCATGAGCTACCGTCGCTTCTCGATCTCGTGAGCTGCGTTCCGACGTCCGTGGCCCCCTGACGCTACCCGCGATCCGAGGTCGCGGCCTCCTCGGCGGGGCACTCACTCTCGCGACCGCGCACGACGCGTCGTCCCGCCAGCGGCCCCTGGGTCTCGGTCACGATCGTTCGCTGCCCCTCGATCTCGTGATCGGCGCGGAAGTAGACGACGACCCAGTCTCGCGTGCGGCCGAACTCGTGCGCGCGCGCGGTGTTCGAGAAGAGCGCCGTGACGTGCCAGGGACCGCGCTCGGTGTGGAGGATCGGTAGCCAGCGCTTCCCGGAGGGATTGAATCGGTGAGGCGCGATCCGCGCCAGGCGGCCGGTCTTGGCCTTGCCGCGGTACTCCTCGTCGACGTCGAGGAGCACGGCCACCGGGGGCTCCGCGGCCGGCGGGGCGGGTCGACGACGGCCGAGCATGCCGGCCAGCGTCGAGCGGATCATCCCGATGCGGCGCGCGCCCATGCCGGGCACGGACGCGAGGTGTCCATCATGCGCGGCACTCTCGAGCGCCTCGAGGCTGTCGACCTGCAGGACGTCGTGGATCCGGCCGGCCAGCACTCGACCGACGCCGGGGATCGAGCGGAGAAGCTGCTCGGGATCGAGCGTGCCCCGGAGCCGCTCGAGCAGGGCCCATCGGCCGGTGGCGAGGATCTCGTGCACGGCGGCCGCGATGCCCGGGCCGATACCGGGCAGCGCT
>JBGPXN010000003.1:0-77179 GCA_041492755.1 Methylomirabilia bacterium
CGCTACGCGCGAGTGGCGTTCGTGCCGGCGGGCGCCCAGTGACACGGGCCGTCCTCGTCGCTCTCGCAACGATCCTGGCGACCATGGGGTCGCCCGTGTCGTCCGCGGCTGCCGCGGATCCCACTGCCCGCCGGGCGGCGGTCATCCGTCACGTACTCCCCAACGGCATGACACTGCTCGTGCGCGAGAGCGGGGGGGCGGCGGTCGTGGCAGCCTCGCTCATCGTCCGGACCGGCTCGAGGGACGAGACCGCTGACACCGCGGGGATCACGAATTTCCTGCATCGGGTCCTGGTCCGGGGGACCAGTCAGCGAACGGCGCGTCAACTTGCGGAGGCGGCGGAAGACATCGGCGGCAGTCTCGATGCGTCCGGCGAAGTCGAGTACGCGGAGGTCCGGGGGACCGCGCTGTCTCGCCACGCGGAGGCGCTCCTGGAGCTGATGGCCGACGTCGCGCTCAGTGGCGCGCTCCCCGCCGAAGAAGTCGAGCGTGAGCGGCGGCTCATCTCGAGCCAGATCCAGACGCGGGCGGACACGCCGTTTCCGCTCGCGTTCGATACGCTGCTCGCGGATCTCTACGGTCCGCACCCGTTTGCGCGACCCGCGCTCGGGCGTCGCGAGAGTATTGCCCGCCTCACGCGCGAGGATCTGCTCATGCGCTATCGATCGCTCTACCGCGGCGACCGGCTCGTCCTCGCCGTCAGCGGCCAGGTGACCGCCGCGCGCATGCGCAGGACCGCGGAGCGTCTGTTCTCCCGCCTACCAGGTCCGGGCGCGGCGCCCGAACCCGCAATCGCCGATCCGGTCCCCACCGGAGAGCGCCGCGTGATCGAGCGCCAGGCCCAGCAGGCCCAGATCCTCGTCGGGTTCCTCGGCCCGGGGGTGGGGGAGCGCGACTACGCCGCGACCCGGGTGCTGGGCGCCGTGCTCGGAGGCGGGATGTCGGGGCGACTGTTCGTCGAGCTGCGGGACAACGAAGGTCTCGCGTACTCGCTGGGGGTGACGAGCCCCACCCGGTCGCGTCACACGTTCCTGGTGGCGTACCTCGGGACGGCGCGTGAAAACGTCCAGGCCGCGGAAGCTGGTTTGCTGCGGGAACTCGAAAAGGCGAAGTCAGACGTCATCGGCGACGCCGAACTCTCCCGCGCCAAGGCGTATGTCCTCGGGAGCCTCGCCATGGACCGGCGGTCGAACGCGCGCTACGCGTGGTACCTCGCCTTCTTCGAGGCGATCGGCGCCGGCTGGGACTTCCCCGAGCACTACGTGCGCGCGGTGGCAGCGGTGACCGGGGCCGACGTCCAGGCCGCCGGCGCGAAATATCTCACGCGGCCAACGCGCGTCGTCTTGATCCCGCGCTGATGCTGCCGCTCAAGGACGACGTCCCGAGCCAGAGCACCCCCTTCGTCACGGTGGGCCTCATCGTCGCGAACGTGCTCGTCTTCTTCTACCAGGCCTCGCTGCAGCTGAGCGGAGATCCGGGCGCGCTCCGGGCGGCGCAGGACTTCATCTTCGAGTTCGGCGCCATCCCCTGCCGGATCACCGGAGAATGCGTGCAGGCCGATCACCCCCAGGCGATGGTGACCGTGCTGACTTCGATGTTCGTCCACGGCGGGCTGTTCCACGTCGGCGGCAACATGCTCTACCTGTGGATCTTCGGCGACAACGTGGAAGACACCCTCGGCCACCTCCGTTTCCTCGGCTTCTACCTCGCGTCGGGCGTGGCGGCCGCGCTGGCCCAGACGGCGGCCAACCCGAGCTCTACGATCCCCATGGTGGGGGCCAGCGGCGCGGTGTCCGGTGTCCTGGGCGCGTATCTCCTCCTCTTTCCCTACGCCTCCATCTGGACTCTCGTCGTGTTCGGCTTCTTCATCCGTTTCGTCCAGCTCCCGGCGATCCTGGTTCTCGGCTTCTGGATCGTCGTGCAGCTCTTCAGTGGTTACATCACCTGGGGCAATGCGGTCGGACCGGGCGCGGGCGGTGGCGTCGCCTGGTTCGCCCACATCGGCGGCTTCCTGGCGGGCATGGTTCTGCTCTTTGTCCTGCGGACGCGCCGCCACGGTCGCCTATAATCAAACCCATGAAAACAGCCGCGAAACGCGTGCGGATCGACCGTCTCCTGGTGGACAAGGGCCTCGTGGAAAGCCGGGAAAAGGCGGCCAGGATGATCATGGCCGGCGAGGTCCTCGTCGATGGCAAGCGGGTGGACAAGGCCGGCGCGCTGGTCCCGGGCACCGCCACCATCGAGGTTCCCGAGGGCTCCGCATACGTCAGCCGTGGGGGCGAAAAGCTCGTGCACGCGTTGGAGCAATTCGGGATCGCGCCGAAGGGCCGGATGTGCATGGACATCGGCGCCTCGACCGGCGGATTCACCGACTGCCTTCTCCAGCGCGGCGCCACGCGCGTGTACGCGCTCGACGTCGGCACCGGCCAGCTCGACGCACGGCTGCGCAACGATCCGCGTGTCGTGAACATGGAGCACGTCAACGCCCGCACGCTCGATCCGCGGCTGTTCGAGGAGCTGCCGTCGATCATCGTGGTCGACGTGTCGTTCATCTCACTGGAGAAGGTCCTGCCCGCCGTGTTCGGCGTGCTGGCCCCGCGGGGCGAGGTGATCGCGCTCGTCAAGCCGCAGTTCGAGGTCGGTCGCCAGGCCGTCGGCAAGGGAGGCGTGGTGCGCGATCCGGAGCTGCACAAGCAGGTCGTGGCGCGGCTCGCTCGCTACGCTGTGCTGCGGGGATGGCACGTCCTGAGTGTGACCGCTTCACCGCTGCGCGGGGCCAAGGGCAACCGTGAGTTCTTCCTGCACCTGTCCAGCCACGGCCGGACCGCGTCGAACCTCGAGTCGATGATCATGCGGGCGGCCGAAGTATCGGCGTGACCCGCGTCGGCGTCGTCGCGAAGCCCGACGGCGTCGACGTCTCGATCGTCCGGACCCTCATCGAGTGGCTGCGGAGCCAGGGGCTCACGGTCAGCGTCGAGAAGGAGACGGCCGACCTCGTCGCCGAGCTGCAGCCGCTGTCGGTTCGGAAGGCCGACTTGCCGGCCCAGGCCGACTTCCTGATCGTGCTCGGCGGCGACGGTACCCTGCTCTCCGTAGCCCGGACGGTCGGCGAGCTCGGTGTCCCGATCCTCGGCGTGAACGTCGGTGATCTCGGATTCCTGACCGCGACCACCCTCGACGAGATGCTGCCCGCCTTGGACACGTTCCTGAAGGGCGGCATGGTGATCGAGGAGCGGATGATGCTGGCGGCGCGCGTGGTCCGCAACGGCGCGCTGGTCGGAGAATCGCTCGCGCTCAACGACGCCGTCATCATGAAGTCCGCGATGAGCCGCATCATCAACCTTTCGGTCGGGGTCGAAGGTCAGGACGCCACCCGTTACCGAGCGGATGGGCTGATCATCTCGACGCCGACGGGGTCGACCGCCTACTGCCTGTCCGCGGGCGGCCCGATCGTCTTCCCGACGATGGACGCGATCATCCTCACCCCCATCTGCGCGCACACGCTGACGAACCGTCCGATCGTGCTGCCCGGCAGTCATCGGGTCGAGGTCACGCTCCTCAGCAACCAGGAGGCGATGCTCACCGTTGATGGCCAGGTCGGCTTCGGGCTTCACCAGCACGACGTGGTGACGGTGTCATGCGCCGCCCCGCGCATCCGGCTCGTGCGCTTCCCGCAGAAGCACTTCTTCTCCGTCCTCCGTACCAAGCTCAAGTGGGGTGAGCGTTAGCTCGAAACGGAGTATTTCCCCGGCCCACCGCTGTCAGGGAACGGATACCGCTTGAGCGTTCCGCGTTCTGCTCCTACCATCGATGCGTGTTGCGGGAGCTCCGGATCAGGAACTTCGCGGTGGTGGAGAACACGACGGCGACGTTCGGGCCGGGGCTGAACGTCCTCACCGGGGAGACCGGCGCCGGCAAGTCGATCGTCGTCGATGCGCTCCTGCTCGTCCGAGGCGCGCGCGCGCAGTCCGACGTCATCCGGAGCGAAACGGAATCCGCCACCGTCGAAGCGGTGTTCGAGGTGGGGGCGTCCGGGCCGGTGGCGGCGGTGCTCACCGAGGCGGGGATCGACGTCGACGGCGGCGCGGTCGTGATCCGGCGCGAGCTCGCGCGCACCGGCCGGCATCGCGCCTTCGTCAACGACGCGGCGGTGACCGTGGGCCTGCTCGAGCGCCTGGGCGACCTCCTCGTCGAGGTCCACGGTCAGCACGAGCACCAGCGCCTGCTCCAACCCATGCTTCAGCTCGAGCTGCTCGACCGCTTTGCCGGTCTGGACGACCTTCAGCGCCGCGTGGCCGAGCTGCACGCCAAGCACCGCTCGGCGGCGGCCGCGGTCGAGGGCGAGCGCGCCGCGGCGCGGGAGCGCGCCCAGCGCGAGGACATGCTGCGCTTTCAGGTGGGGGAGCTGCGGGCCGCGCGGCTGCGGATTGGTGAAGAAGAGGAGCTCCGCGCCGAGCGCACCCGCCTGCAACACGCCGAGCGATTCCGGACGACCGTCGCGGAGGTGCAAGGGCTGCTGCACGACGACCGTGACGCCGCGGCCGGTCGGCTGGGGCGTGCGGTCCGTCTTCTCCGTGACCTGGGTCGTCTCGACGCCGCGTTCGCGGCGACGGCCGAGAGCCTCGAGGCGGCGCTGGTACAGGTCGACGAGGCGGTCACCGCGCTTCGGGCATTGCGCGACACCATCGAGGCCGAGCCGGGCCGGCTCGAGGCGATCGACGAGCGACTCGACGCGCTCACGCGCCTCAAGCGCAAGTACGGAGACACCGAGGCGGCGATGCTCGACTTCCTGGCGAGTGCCGCGGGCGAGCTGGAGCGGCTCGAGCACCACGAGGAGTTCCTCGCCGGCGAAGAACGGCGGTTGGGCGAGTTGGGAACCGAGCTGCTGGCGACGGCGACGACACTGTCAGAGCGGCGGGCAGGTGCCGCCCGACGGCTCGGGTCCGACGCCCAGCGGGAGGTGCGCAGGCTCGGCATGGAGCGGGCCAGCTTCGAGATCGTCGTGGAGCGGACGAATCCTCCCGAACTTTCGGCCCGTGGTCTCGATCGCGTCGAGTTCCGGCTGTCGGCCAATCCAGGCGAGGAGCCCCGGCCACTGGCGCGTATCGCGTCCGGTGGAGAGCTGTCGCGGACGATGCTCGCGCTGAACGCCGCCGTTCTCGCCGCGGGCGAGCGACCGGCGACCATGGTGTTCGACGAGGTGGACGCCGGCATCGGGGGCCACGTGGCCTCGGTGGTGGGAGAAAAGCTGGTGGCGGTGGCCGCCCGCGGGCAGGTGCTGTGTGTCACGCACCTTCCCCAGATCGCGGCGCAGGCGCAGCGTCACCTGGGCGTCGCCAAAGCCGTGCGGGGCGGGCGCACGCGCGCGACGGTGCAGGCGCTCGAGGGCGAGGCCCGGACCGGCGAGATCGCGCGCATGCTGGCCGGCGACCCGCCCACGGCGACGGCGTTGTCGCACGCGCGGGAGCTGCTCGCGGCCGGCTCCGGTGGAGGGCCGCGGCGCCGCCGGCCTGTATAATGAGACGTCGAGCATGCTGAACGCCGTTCTCCGCAAACTCTTCGGGACCAAGCACGAACGGGACGTCAAACGCATGATGCCCGCCGTGCAGCAGATCAACGCTCTGGAGGCCGAGCTTCAGGCGCTCCCCGACGACGCGCTTCGCGCCCGCACCGACACCCTCCGCCAGCGACTCGGCAACAACGAAGAGCTGAACGATCTGCTGCCCGAAGCGTTCGCAACCTGCCGGGAAGCGGCGCGCCGGACGGTGGGAATGCGGCACTTCGACGTGCAGCTCATCGGCGGGATGGTGCTGCACGAGGGCACGATCGCCGAGATGGCGACCGGCGAGGGCAAGACGCTGGTGGCGACGCTGCCGGCCTACCTCAACGCCCTGACCGGCCGCGGCGTGCACATCGTCACCGTCAACGACTACCTCGCCAAGCGCGACGCGCAGTGGATGGGGCCGGTCTACCACGCCCTGGGGTTGAGCGTGGGTGTCGTCCAGCACGAGGCCTCGTTCCTCTATGATCCGGGGTACGTCACCCCCGACATCCGGCTGACCGCGCTGCGACCCTGCACGCGGCCGGAGGCGTACGCGGCCGACATCACGTATGGGACCAACAACGAGTTCGGGTTCGACTACCTGCGTGACAACATGCGCTTCACCCGCGCGGAGCTCGTTCAGCGCGAGATGCACTACGCCATCGTCGACGAGGTCGATTCGATCCTCATCGACGAGGCGCGGACCCCGCTGATCATCTCCGGGCCCGCGGAAGAGTCGACCGAGCTCTACTACAAGATCGATCGCATCATCCCTCGACTGAAGAGGGCCGCCACCATCGTCGATGGCAAGCTCTCGGAGGTGGAGGAGCAGAAGGAAGGCGACTTCATCGTCGACGAGAAGTCCAAGGCGGTCGCGCTCACCGAGCAGGGAGTGGCGAGCTGCGAGCGGCTGCTCGGTATCGACAACCTCTACGATCCGAAGCACATCGATTCCTTGCACCACGTCCAGCAGGCGCTGCGCGCGCACGCCCTCTACCGCAAGGACGTGGACTACGTCGTCAATGATGGCGAGGTCATCATCGTCGACGAGTTCACCGGCCGCATGATGCCGGGCCGGCGGTGGTCGGACGGTCTGCACCAGGCGGTCGAGGCGAAGGAAGGGGTTCGCATCGAGCGCGAGAACCAGACGCTGGCGACGATCACCTTCCAGAACCTGTTCCGCATGTACGGAAAGCTGGCGGGGATGACCGGGACCGCGGAGACGGAGGCGGAGGAGTTCGCGAAGATCTACAAGCTCGACGTCACCGTCGTCCCCACCAACCGGACCCTGATCCGGACCAACAATCCCGACGTCGTCTACAAGACGGAGCGGGAGAAGTTCGACGCGGTCGTGGAGGACATCATCAAGTGCAACGAGCGGGGCCAGCCCGTCCTCGTGGGCACCGTCTCCATCGAGAAGTCGGAGCAGCTCTCCAAGCTGCTGAAGCGGCGTGGCGTCAAGCACGAGGTTCTGAACGCCAAGTACCACGAGCGCGAGGCGGAGATCGTCGCCCAGGCCGGACGGGAGGGCGCGGTCACCATCGCCACCAACATGGCGGGCCGCGGCACCGACATCCTGCTGGGTGGCAACGCCGAGTTTCTGTCCAAAGAGATTCTGCGCCGCCAAGGCCTCGATCCCGCCACCGCCCCGCTCGACGCGCGCGCCACCGCGGTGGCCGAGGCGCGCCGGACCACGGAGCCGGAGCACGCGCGGGTCGTGGAGCGCGGCGGCTTGCACATCGTCGGCACCGAGCGCCACGAGTCCCGTCGCGTCGACAACCAGCTCCGGGGCCGCTCGGGGCGCCAGGGCGATCCGGGCTCCTCGCGGTTCTACCTCTCGCTCGAGGACGACCTGCTGCGGATCTTCGGCTCGCAGCGGATCCAGAAGATCATGGACCGCCTCGGCATGGAGGAGGGCGAGCCGATCGAGCACCGGCTCGTCACCCGCGCCATCGCGACCGCGCAGAAGCGGGTGGAGAACCACCACTTCGAGATCCGCAAGCACCTGCTCGAGTACGACGACGTGATGAACAAGCAGCGCGAGATCATCTACGGGATGCGCCGGCAGATCATGGACGGCGAAAGCCAGACCGACACCATCACGGAATGGCGCGAGGACCTCGTCCCGAGCACGCTCGACGCCTACGCCGCCGCCGACGCGCACCCCGACGATTGGGACCTCGCCGGTCTCGCCGAACCCCTGTTCGCGCAGTTCGACGTCCGCATCCCGGCCGCCCACTACCGTGAGGTCGCGACCCGCGAAGGTCTCGAAGATCTCGTCGGGACCGCCGTGCGCGATCGCTATGCGGAGCGGGAGCGCGAGCTCGGCCCCGAGCTCATGCGGGCCCTCGAGCGGCACGAGATGCTCATCGTCATCGACACGCAGTGGAAGGACCACCTGCTCTCCATCGACCACCTCAAGGAAGGCATCGGCCTCCGCGGGTACGGTCAGCGCGACCCGCTCACCGAGTACAAGAAGGAAGCGTTCGATCTCTTCGAGGCGATGGTCGAGCGCGTCAAGGCGGCGGTGGTGGAGCGCTTGTTCAAGGTGCAGATCGTTCGGGATACCACGATCGAGATGCCGGTCATGACCGCCCGCGCCGATACTCACGAGTCCCGCGGCGCGGTGGCCGGCGATCCGCTCGCGGCACGGGGGTCCGCGCCCTCCGCGGCGCCGGTACGTCGGCCGGCGGCGGCGCTGCGGACGCCGACGGGCGACAAGATCGGCCGCAACGATCCCTGCCCGTGCGGCTCGGGCAAGAAGTACAAGAAGTGCTGCTACCTCAAGCAAAGCTGATGGCGGATCGGCGCTACCGCCAGCCCGGCTACGGGAGCACGGGATCAGGGCAGGGCCGACGCGAGCCGCCGCCGGCGCCTCCTCCGTCGGGAACGCTGAAGAACCGGTCGGTCTCCCGCTGTGCCGCGTGCGGCGCGGTGCTCCCGATCACCGCCGACTCGCTCACGCAGTGTCCCAACTGCCGCGCCGACCTCCACGCGTGCCGGAACTGCGCCCACTTCGAGACCGAGCAGCGATTCGAGTGCACCCAACCGGTCCCCGAGCGCATTGCCGACAAGAGCGCACGGAACGGATGCACCCGATTTTCGCTGCGGGTGACCGTGGAGCGAGACACGTCCTCGGGCTCGATTCGCCCGGAGGCCGCCCGCCGGGGTTTCGGGAATCTGTTCAAGAAGTAGCATGCACGCCGGGCCGCGATTCGATATGTAGGGCATGACAGCCCGCCCGCCCCCCAGGTCTAGTATTTTTTTCTTGGGCTCCCGCCGGCCCGCGTGTTAGTAATCCCCATGCGCCTTGAGTCCATAACCCTGCACGGCTTCAAGTCTTTTGCCGAGCGCACCAGCATCAAGGTCCTGCCCGGTATCACCGCGATCGTGGGTCCAAACGGCTGTGGCAAAAGCAATATCTCCGAGTCGGTGCGCTGGGCGCTCGGCGAGCAGAGCGCCAAATCGCTGCGCGGGCAGCGAATGGAAGACCTCATCTTCCACGGCTCCGCCTCACGTAAGGCGGTCGGGCTGGCCGAGGTCGAGCTGCTCTTCAGCAACGACGGCGCGCTGTCCGTGCCCTGGAGCGAGATCGCCGTGTCGCGGCGGCTCTACCGTTCGGGGGAGAGCGAGTACCTCCTCAACCGGAATTCCTCCCGGCTGCGCGACATCCTCGACCTGTTCGCCGGCACCGGGGCCAACCCACGCGCGTACTCGGTGATAGACCAGGACAAGCTCAATCACGTTCTCACCGCCAAGCCGCACGAGCGGCGGGTCTTCATCGAAGAGGCGGCGGGGATCGCCCGCTACAAGCAGCAGCGCAGCGAGACCGAAGGAAAGCTCGACGCCGCCCGCCAGAACCTGCATCGCGTGAAGGACGTCATGCAGGAGGTGCAGCGCCAGCTTGGCTCGCTGGAGCGACAGGCGCGCAAAGCGCAACAGTACAAGGCGCTCGAAGCCGAACGCCGTGATCTCGCGCTGGCGTTGCTCGCCGCCGACTATGCCGCGCTGAAGACGGAGGCGGAACGTCGAGAAGCCCAGCTCGCGCGGCTGCGGCTGGTCGAGGAAGATCTGCAGGCGCGGGTCACCCAGCTCGGCACTCGGGAAGCCCGGCAACAGGAAGTGATCCAGAGCAGTGAGCACCGTCTCGCCGATCTCCGGCAGGCCGCGCACAAGGTGCAAGGCGAGCTCGAGCGTCTGCTGGAGCGGCGGGAGCAGATGGGGCTGCAGATGCAGGAAGCGGCCGAGGAGTCCGGTCGGCTCGACGAGGAAGCGAACCAGGCGGGCGCGCGGCTGCACGGCATCGTCGACGAGCGGGAAGGAACCCGCGCCGCCCTGGCGGAGGCGGGGCTGACGGTGGCCGCGCGGCAGCAGGCGGTGGCGGAGCTGGAGGCGGCGCTGGAGCGACACCGCTCGAGCCTGACCGGCGAGCGTGACCGCCTGGAGGCGCTGCGGCTGGAGCAGATCCGCCTGGCGTCCGAGCGCACGGACCTCGTCCGCTCGGCCGGTGAGCTGCGTGAACGCGCGAGTCAGTGCCGCCGGCGGAGCGAACGGTTGGCGGCGGAGCTGGCCGGGACCGAGGCGGAAGCGGCCCGGCTGACCGTCGAGCGCGGGGCGCTGGAGACGTCGCGCGAGCGGACGCTGCGGACACTGTCGTCGTTGACGGTCGAGCGCGAGCAACTCGTGGCGCTCCTGTCCGAGGGCGAGCGTGCCGCGGCCTCGGCCGAGAAGGATCTCGCGGAGTCGCGACTGGCGCGGGCGGGTCGGCAGTCGAGCCTCGAGGCGCTTCGTGAGCTGGAGCGCGGGCGCGAGGGTTACGGTTCGGGTGTGCGCGCGGTCTTCGCCGAAGGTGCGCAGATCGGCCTCAGCGGTATCGTCGGCACCGTTGCGGACTTGCTCGACGTGCCACCCGAGCTCGAGCGCCCGGTGGCCGCGGTGCTCGGCGACCGCTTGCAGTGGATCGTCGTCGAGCGGTTCGAGCATGCCCGGGCGGCGGTTGGCTTCCTCCGTTCCCGGCAAGCGGGCTCGGCCACGTTCGTCCCGCTCGAAGACCTCAGGCGGTACGCGGGCGCGGTCGCGTCGCCCGAAGACAACGGCGTGCGGTGGCTGAGCCGGAGCGTGCGCGCGTCCACCGAGGGACTGCTGGAGCACCTGCTCGGTCTCGTCGGCGTGGTGGACCATCTCGATCATGCCGAGGCGCTGTGGCGGCGCAACGGGGTGATCGCGACGTACGTGACGCCCGACGGCGACGTCCTGGGCCCGCATGGTCATCTGCGCGGCGGCGGTGACGAGGCGGCCGGTGCGTCGGAACATGCGCTGCTGGCGCGCAAGCGGCAGGTGCGCGAGCTCGAAGAGATCGTGCGCGGGCTCGAGGAGATGGTGGCGAGCACGCAACGATCCGCGGCACGTCTCGGCGCGGAAGCGGCGTCGCTGCGCGTGCGGCTGACCGCCTGCGACGAGACGCTTGCCGCTCACCACGCGCAGCGACTGGCCGGCGAGAAAGACCTCGAGCAGGTCACGCGCGAGCACGAGCGGGTCCACCGTCACTCCGAGACCGTCCGCCTCGAGTCCGAGCAGAACCGGCGTGAGATCGAGGAGACGGAGACGACGCTGGCCCGGCTCGACCAGCGGATCGCGACCGCGTGCGACGCCGAAGGCGCACACGAGGTGGCCCAGGCCGGCGTGCGCCGGACCATCGAGGCGGCGCAAGCGCGCGAGGCGGCGCTGGTCGGCGAGCTGACGGCCGGACGCGTCGACGCGGCGTCGGGTCTCGAGCGGCTCGATTCTCTCGAGCGCGAGCTGGGTCGTTTGGACCAGCTCGAGGCCGAGCTCCAGGACCGTCTCGCCCAGACCGCGCAGCGCGGGCAGCAGCTCGCCGAGCGGCGCGAGTGGCTGGCGGCCGAGCGGGAGCGGACGGACGCGCAGGCGCGCGACGTCGCCGTGGAGCGTGATCGGGTCCAGTCGGACGAGCAGGCAGCGGCCGACCGGCACGCGGGCTTCGTGGAGGAGTTGCGCACGATCCAGGAGGAGATGCGCGGCATCGAAGGCGAGCGGCGGCGCGTCACCGCAAGCATCCACGAGGTCGAGCTGGCCGCCACCGAGGGCCGCGTGCGGCGCGAGGAACTCCTGCAGGACGCCGTGCGCACCTATACGGTCGACGAGCCGACGCTGCTGGCGCGTCACGATCCCACGCGCGAGATCCCGGCCCTGCGCAACCGCCACGACGAGCTGCAAGAGAAGCTGACCGCCATCGGCCCGGTGAACCTGGTGGCCGACGAAGAGTACCGGGAGCTCGACGAGCGATTGACGTTTCTCAGGGTCCAGCACGACGACCTGGTGGGCTCGATCAAGGACCTCGAAAAGGCGCTTCGTGGGATGACGCGGACGGCCCAGGAGCGGTTCGATCAAGCCTTCGCCGAGATCAGCGCGCGCTTCTCCGAGATCTTCGAGCGCTTGTTCGAGGGCGGACGCGCGGAGTTGCGCCTGGTGGAGGCGGAGGAGGGCGGCGATCCGCTCGACACCGGCGTGGACCTCGTGGCCCAGCCGCGGGGCAAGCGGCTGCAGTCGGTGACGCTGATGTCCGGTGGGGAGCGGGCGCTCACCGGTCTGGCGTTGCTCTTCGCCATTTTCTACTACCGGCCCAGCCCCTTCTGCGTGCTCGACGAGGTCGACGCCCCGCTGGACGATGCCAATATCCACCGTTTCCTGCGCGTGCTGCGCGAGCTGACGAGTCAGACGCAGTTCCTGGTCATCACGCACAATCGCAAGAGCATGGAAGCGGCCGATGTCCTCTACGGTGTCACCATGCAGGAGCCGGGTCTCTCCACGCTCGTATCCGTCAATCTGCGCGACGTCTGAGCCCGTCCCCGTCGTGGGCGCCCCCCCCGGCGTGAAAAGCCCGAGTAGTTAGGCTAGACTCGGCCTTGGCGTAGGGTATGCGATCCCTCGGTTCTCATCTCCGCGAGCTCCGCGAGCAGCGCGGCGTCTCCCTGGAGGAGATGTCGCGCATCACCCGGGTTGCCCTGCGTTACCTCGAGGCGTTGGAAGCCGACGACCACGGCGCGCTGCTGGAACCGGTGTTCACCCGGGGATTCATTCGCGCGTACTGTCAAGCGCTCCGCGAGCCACCCGGCGAAGCGCTGGCCCTCTACCCGGCGACGGAATCCACCCGGGTCACCACCGCTCACCCACCGACGGGTGGCCGCTCCTTTCCCGCCGTCCGGGCCCGTGAAGGTGCGAGCCAGGGCACCGTGTTCGTGAGCTTCGTGCTGCTCGTTGTCTTCGGTCTCGGTCTCTTCGGGCTCACCCTGGTTCTTCAATCCGGGAAGGAAGACGGCGGCGAGCGCCGCCCGGCCGCGCCCTCGGCCACCGCAACGGTCGAGCCGCGGCCCGCGCCGAGCGCGCAAGGGCCGGATGCGCCTCCGCGGCCCGCGCCGGTCGCGTCCACACCGGCACCGCCTACACCGGCGCCGTCAGCCTCCCCCTCTCCGCGCGCTGGCGACACGGTTAGGCCCCCGAGCAGTTCCGGCGCGGTGCCGCCGGCCGTGCGGACCGGCGAGGGAGTCGCGGCGCCAAGCGGCGGAACGACAACACCGCCGGGCGCGCCGCCGCCGGCCGTACCGCCGCCGGCGTCCCCGGCGACCGGCGCCGCGAACGCGCCGGCGGCCGGCTCGCAGGCCGAGCTCGCGCGGCTGGTGGCGTCCGTGAGCTCGCCGTACCGCCTGGTGGCGCGCGCGTCGGAGCCGACGTGGGTGCGCGTGCGCATGGGTGACGGGCGCGCCGTCGAAGAGACGATGGGCGCCAACGAGGTCCGCGAGTGGGTGTCGAACCAACCGTTCGTCCTCACCATCGGTAACGCCGGCGGAATCTCACTGGAGCTGAATGGCCGCGCACTCCCGTCGCTGGGCCCGCGCGGGGGCGTCGTCGGCCGCATCGTCATCCCGCCGCCGAACGACGCCGGCCCGCCGGCGGCAAAATCCGTTCCCAACCCGTGAAGCTGTTCTCGGGACTCGGTGACCGCCTGCGGGCGAGTCTCAAGCGTTCGCGCGACTATCTCGCCGGCGAGCTGTCCACCGTCTTCGAGGCGGACCGGCCGATCGACGAAGCGCTCTACGAGGAGCTGGAGGAGACGCTGATCGCCGCCGACCTCGGCGCCATGCTGGCCGCCGACTTCACCAACCGCGCGCGCGAAGAGGTGATGTTCGGCACCGTCACGAAAGCCGGCCAGCTGCGCCCGTTGTTCCGTCGATTTCTCGCCGACACGCTGGCCACCGCCGCCCAGCCGCTCGATCTCGACCATCGGCCGGCGGTGATGCTGATGCTCGGCGTGAACGGGTCGGGGAAGACGACGACGTGCGCGAAGATCGCGGCCGCGCTCAAGAACGACGGCAAGCGCGTCGCGCTCGCCGCCGCCGATACCTTCCGGGCCGCGGCCATCGAGCAGCTGCAGACGTGGGGCGACCGCGTGGGCGTGGAAGTCATTCACCAGGCGGCGGGCTCCGACCCGGCCGCGGTCGTGTTCGACGCCGTGAAAGCGGCCACCGCTCGCGATCTCGACGTGCTCATCGTCGACACGGCCGGGCGCCTGCACACGAAGTCCAATCTCATGGCCGAGCTCGCCAAGGTGCGCAAGGTCATCGAGCGTCAGCTTCCGGGAGCGCCGCACGAGAGTCTCATGGTGCTGGACGCGCCGACCGGGCAGAACGGCTTCGCGCAGGCCCGCATGTTCCACGAGGCGATCGGGCTCACCGGCATCGTGCTCACCAAGCTCGACGGCACCGCGAAGGGCGGCATCGTCGTGCGCATCGTGCGCGAGCTCAAGCTCCCCATCAAGCTCGTGGGCGTCGGCGAGAAGCTCGAAGACCTGCAGCCGTTCGAGCCTGCTCCGTTCGTCGACGCGCTCGTGCCCGAGGCGCCCAGGCCCGGCGCATGACGTCCGCCCCCGACCACGAATCCTGGATGCGGCGCGCCCTCGCGCTCGCCGAGCGCGGGCGAGGGCTGACGTCGCCGAATCCGATGGTCGGTGCCGTGGTCGTGCGCGACGGGACCGTGGTCGGTGAAGGATTCCACGAACGGGCGGGTGGCCCGCACGCCGAGGTCACCGCGCTGGCCGCGGCCGCCGAGCGCGCCCGCGGCGCGACGCTGTACGTCACGCTCGAGCCGTGCATGCATCAGGGCCAAACCCCCCCCTGCGCCCCGGCCGTCGTGGCGGCCGGCATCCGGACCGTCGTGGCGGCCGTCTCCGATCCCAACCCGTTCGTGGCCGGGGGAGGGGCGGACGCGCTCCGCGCCGCCGGGGTCGACGTTCGGCTCGGCGTGCTGGCCGATCGGGCGCGAACCCAGAACCGCGTTTTCTTCACGGCAATGCGGGAACGGCGGCCGCACGTGACTCTCAAGGCGGCCATGACGCTCGACGGCAAGATTGCCGACGCCCATGGCGTCTCCCGCTGGATCACGGGAGAGGCCGCCCGCGCCGAAGCCCACCAGCTACGCAGCGAAGTCGACGCCATCGTGGTCGGTCACGCCACCGTGGAGCACGACGATCCCGCGCTCACGGTGCGGCGCGAGGCGCCATGGCCGCGCGAGCCGCTGCGCATCGTGCTGGATACGCAGGCCCGGACACCGACGACGGCGCGAGTGATCACGGCGGCCACCGCCGCCCGTGCGGTGATCGCGGTCGGGTCGGCGGCCCCGGCGGGACGCGTGGCCGCGTTGGAGCGCGCGGGCGCGACCGTGCTGCGTTGTGGCGGGAGCGAGGGCAACGTCGACGTGCGCGAGCTGCTGGTCGCGCTGTTCGAGCGCGAGGTGCGCGGCGTGCTCGTCGAGGGCGGCGGCGAGGTCGCCGCGTCGTTTCTCGACGCCGGTCTCGTCGATCGGGTTGTGCTCTTCGTGGCGCCACTGCTGCTCGGCGGGCGAACGGCGGCCTCGGTGGTGGGTGGCGGTGGACGCGATCTGAAGGAGGCGGTGCGGCTCGAGGCGCTGGCCGTCCGCCGGGTCGGGGACGATCTGCTCATCGAAGCGGACGTCGCGCGCGGCGGGGCCTGAGACCGGCGCGCCTGATGTTCACCGGTATCGTGGAAGAGATCGGCGTGGTTCGGGCGGTTTCTCGCGCCGGCGACGTGGCGCGGCTGGACGTCGGCGCCACCCTTACCCTGGACGGCTCCGATCTCGGCGCGAGCGTCGCCGTGAACGGTGTATGCCTGACGGTCGTGGAGCGCAAGCGTGACGGCTTCGCCTTCGACGTCGGGCCGGAGACGCTCGCGGCCACCGCGCTCGGCCGGCTGGCGCCCGGCGCGCGCGTGAACCTCGAGCGCCCGTTGCGGCTCGGCGCCGCGCTCGGTGGGCATCTCGTCCTCGGGCACGTGGATGGCGTGGGCACCGTCGAGGCGGTAAGGCGTGTAGAATCGACGGCACGGGTGCGGATTGCCGTGCCCGACCGGGCGTTCGAATCGCTGCTGGTGCCCAAGGGCTCGGTGGCGGTGGACGGCGTGAGCCTGACGGTGGCGGCACTGGCTCCGGGCGCCTTCGAGGTGATGCTGATCCCGCACACGCTCGAGGTCACCACGCTGGGGACGCTCGTCGCGGGACACGCGGTGAACATCGAGGCCGACGTGATCGGCAAGTACGTGGTGCGGGCGCTGGCGCTCCGGGAGACGACATGACCGGGTTCGGGACGATCGAAGACGCCATCGAGGACATCCGGAACGGCCGGATGATCCTCGTCGTCGACGACGAGGATCGCGAGAACGAGGGCGACCTCGTCATGGCCGCCGAAAAGGCCACGCCGGAGGCGGTCAACTTCATGCTCAAGTACGGCCGCGGGCTCCTGTGCGTGCCCATGACCGGCGAGCGCCTGGACGAGCTCGACATTCCGATGATGGTGCGGGAGAACACGGCGCCGCTGGGGACGGCCTTCACGCAGACGGTGGACGCCCGCCGCGGCGTGACGACCGGAACGTCGGCCTACGATCGCGCCGTCACCATCCGGACCCTCGTCGATCCCCTGACTCGCCCCGCGGATCTCACGCGTCCCGGACACGTCAATCCGCTCCGCGCCATGGACGGCGGGGTGCTGCGCCGTGCCGGCCACACCGAGGCCGCCGTCGATCTCGCCCGGCTTGCCGGCTGCCTGCCCGCAGGGGTCATCTGCGAGGTGCTCGACGACGAAGGCGGCATGGCGCGGGTGCCCGAGCTCGCCCAGCTCGCCCGTGATTACAAGCTGGCCATGATCACGATCAAGGAGCTCATCCGCTACCGGACCCAGCACGAGAAGCTCGTGCGGCGGGTCGCGACCACGCGGCTGCCGACCGAGTTCGGCGAGTTCACGGCCATCGCCTACGAGGCGACGGTGTACAGCCGCGTTCACTTCGCCCTCGTCATGGGCGATATCGGTGGTGATTCGCCGGTGCTCGTACGAATGCACTCGGAGTGCCTCACCGGTGACGTGTTCGGGTCCCGGCGGTGCGACTGCGGACCACAGCTCTCGCGGGCCCTCCAGATGATCCAGCAGGAAGGCCGGGGCGTCGTGGTGTACTTGCGCCAGGAGGGCCGGGGCATCGGCCTGCACAACAAGATTCGCGCCTACGAGCTGCAGGACCAGGGCAAGGACACCGTGGAGGCGAACGAGGCCCTCGGCTTCAAAGGGGACATGCGCGATTACGGCATCGGCGCCCAGATCCTCGTCGACCTCGGACTCAGGAATCTGAAACTGCTCACCAACAATCCCGCCAAGCGCGTCGGCCTCGAGGGGTACGGGCTCAACTACGTGGAGCGGGTGGCCATCGAGATCGCGCCCAACGAAGAGAATCGCCGGTACCTGAGCACCAAGCGCGACAAGCTCGGGCACCTGCTCACGTCTCTTCCGGACTGAGCGCGTGGCCGGGCGGGCTCCACGATCCGCGAGGACGACGCTGGTCGGTGCCGGACGTTTCGCCGTGGTGGCGGCGCGGTTCAACGAGCCGATCACCAAACGCCTCGTCGATGGCGCCGTCCACGCGCTGGGCGTCGCCGGGGTGGCGGCGGGCGCGGTGGACGTCTTCTGGATCCCCGGCTCGTTCGAGCTGCCGCAGGCCGCGTCCCATCTCGCCGGCACGCGTGGCTACGCCGGCATCATCTGTCTCGGCGTCGTCATCCGCGGCCAGACGCCGCACTTCGAGCACGTCGCGCGCGAAGCGGCGACCGGCATCCGTGAGGTCGCGCTGCGCACCGGCGTGCCGGTGACGTTCGGCGTCATCACCGCGCTGAGCGAGGCGCAGGCGTGGGATCGGGCCGGTGGCGAGGTCGGCAACCGTGGCGAGGAGGCCGCGGAGGCCGCCCTCGAGATGGCCGGCTTCATCCGCTCGCTCCGCTCGAAACCCCGTCGTCGAGGTCGTTGAAGTGGGTCGGCGGCGGAAGGCCCGGGAAGTCGCGTTGCAGCTCCTCTACCAGCTCGACCTCCGGGACGAGCGGCAACCCGCGGCGTACGAGGCCGAATTCTGGACGGACCATCCGGCCGATAGCGACACGCAGCGCTTCGCGAGCCGGCTCGTGCGCGGCGCCAAGCACCATCAAGAAGAAGTCGACGGGCTCATCACTCAGTACACGGAGCACTGGGACCTCGATCGTATGGCGGTGGTGGACCGGAATCTCTTGAGGCTCGCGGTGTACGAGCTCCTCTGGCATCCGGAGGTACCGGCCAAGGTGGCCATAAACGAGGCGATCGAGATCGCCAAGAAGTTCGGGACGCAGGAGTCGGGGCGGTTCATCAACGGGATCCTGGATCGCATCCACAAAGAGCTGCGGCCGGCTTCCTGATCCGGCGCCCACCGTGCGGTACGCCATCCTGTCCGACATCCACGCCAACCTCGAAGCGCTGACGGCCGTGCTCGCCGACGCCGCCGATGCCGCCGACGCCGTCCTCTGTCTCGGCGACATCGTGGGGTACGGCGCCGATCCCGAAGCCTGCGTCGACCTCGTTGGGGAGCGCGCGCAGGCCGTCGTGGCCGGCAACCACGAGTACGGTGTCGGCGGCCGGATGGACCTCGACTGGTTCAATCCGTATGCACGCGCCGCCGCGGAGTGGACGGCGACGCGGCTCGACCGCGAGCACCACGCGTGGCTGACGTCGCTGCCGCTCACCGCTGAGGTCGAAGACGCCACGCTCGTGCACGCGTCACCCGATCACCCCGAGGAGTGGGACTACCTCGTGGATCCCGAAGACGGCTTCGAGGCCTTCGAGGCGTTCGGCACGCGGCTCTGCTTCGTCGGGCATTCGCACCGGCCGGCGCAGTGGTCGCTCGGCTCGTCGGGGCCCGACCACGAACCGGGCGCGACCGACGTGTCGTTGGTGGCCGGCCGCCGATACATCGTCAACGTGGGGAGCGTGGGGCAGCCGCGCGACCGCGATCCGCGGGCGGCGTACGCCGTGTGGGACGTGCCGGCGCGGCGGGTCGTCCTGCGCCGGGTGCCGTACGACATCACTACGGCCCGCCGCAAGATCGTCGCCGCCGGACTGCCGCGCATGCTCGGTGATCGCCTCCGCATCGGAGCCTGAGTTCTCGCGCGCGGCCTGGCTGCGGCACGGCGTCCCCGCCCTCGTCGCCGGGATCGCGCTGGCCGCGGCGTTTCCGCGCTACGAGTGGGAAGGTGTCGCGTGGGTGGCCCTGGCGCCCGTGCTGCTCACGGCGCTCTCCACCACGCCGCGGGCCGCGCTCGGCTGGGGCTGGCTCGCCGGGTTCGTGTTCTTCTCGGCGCTGCTCAAGTGGCTCAACACCACCTTTCAGGTCTACAGCGCGATCCCGTGGCCCATCGTCTACGGCCCGATCGCGCTGCTCGCGGCGTACTGCGGCCTGTACGTCGGCCTCGTGGCCGCCGCGGTGGCATGGATCCGGGTGCGGCGCTCGCCGGCGGAGGGGCTACTGGCGGCGCCGTTCCTGTGGGTGGCGGGAGAGTGGCTTCGTGGCCATCTGATGTACGGCTTTCCGTGGGGCAACCTGGGCTACTCGCAGTACCGGCAGCTGGCGATCATCCAGATCGCCGAGCTGGGCGGCGTCGACGCGGTGTCGTTTCTGCTCGTCGCCGTGAACGCGGCCCTGGCGGGGTGTTTCGTCCTGCCGCGGCGCAAAAAGGTGATAGGCGTGCTGCTCGCAGCGATCCTCTTCGGCGGCTCGCTCGGCTTCGGTGTCCGCCGGCTGGCGGTGCCGCCGCCGCCGCCCACGGCGACGGTGGCCATCGTCCAGCCTTCGATCACCCAGGTCCGCAAGTGGGACGAGTCATACGCCGCGGAGGTCCTCGGAACGTTCTTTGCCTTGACGCGGCAGGCGGGCGCGCAGCGTCCGGCGCTCATCGTCTGGCCCGAGACGGCGACGCCGACCATGGTACGGCGCGATCGGGCGCTCCTGGCCGCGCTCACCCGGCTGTCGGGGGAGCTCGAGGCGGGCCTGCTCGTGGGTTCCATCGACGCCGGCGACGGCCCGGTGCCGGCCTTCCGCAACACGGCCTTCCTCGTCACTGGGCGGGGCATCCAGCAGCGCTATGATAAAATTCAACTCGTTCCGTTCGGAGAGTTCATCCCGCTGTCAGGAGTGCTCGGTTTCGTGAGGGGCTGGGCCGATTTCATCGCCGATCTGGAGCCCGGCGCCCGCGCCGAAGTGTTTACGGGCCCGCCAGCCCCGTTCGGTGTCATGATCTGTTACGAGGGTGTTTTTCCCGATCTCGTGCGCCGCTTCGTGCAGAACGGTGCGCGGTTCATGGTGAACATGACGAACGACGGCTGGTTCGGCAGGACGAGTGGCCCACTCCAGCATCTCTCGATGTATCCGTTCCGCGCGGTGGAGCATCGCACGGCGATCGTGCGGGCGGCGAACACCGGCATCTCCGCCTTCATCAGCCCCACCGGCGACATCGTGAGTCGGCTCGGTCTTTACGAGCGCGGCGTCCTCACGGGCCGCGTGCCGCTCCGCGAGGGACAGACGCTCTATACGCGCCTGGGCGCGTGGCTCGCCTACCTGAGTCTGGCCGTGGCGGGGCTGATGCTGGCCCACGCGGCCGCGCGAGGTCGCTGATGCTGAGCGACCTCAAGCGCGACGCGGCTGAATGCGCGCGGCGGGTGGACGAGCTCCGGAGGCATCTTTGACATCCCCACCAAAGAGCAGCGACTCGCCGCCATCGACGCCGAGATGGCGGTTCCGAACTTCTGGGACGACACGCGCCGCGCCCAGGAGTTGACCCGCGAACGCACCGAGCTGAGCCGCACCATCGCTCGCGTGCAGGAGCTCGCCAGTCGCTCCGAGGACATCGGGGTCCTGCTCGAGCTGGCCGCCGAGGAAGACGACGGAAGTCTCGACGCCGAGATCAGCGACAACATCGCCAACCTCCGGAAGGAGCTCGAAGAGTTCGAGCTCAAGGTCATGCTGTCCGGGCCGCACGACGCCAAGCCGTGCGTCGTCTCGATCCATCCCGGCGCTGGCGGCACCGAGTCGCAGGACTGGGCGCAGATGCTGATGCGCATGTACCTTCGCTGGTGTGAACGCCGGGGCTTCCACGCTGAAGTCGTCGACCTGCTGCCGGGCGAAGAGGCGGGGATCAAGTCCGCGACGGTCGAGGTCTCGGGTGAGTACGCGTACGGCTTCCTGCGCGGTGAGACCGGCGTGCACCGGCTCGTCCGGATCTCGCCGTTCGACGCGTCCCGCCGCCGGCAGACGAGCTTCGCGTCGGTGGCGGTGGTGCCGGAGGTGGACGACGTCGAAGTGGTCGTCAAGGACGACGACCTTCGCGTCGACGTGTTCCGCTCCTCCGGGCCCGGCGGGCAGGGCGTCAACACCGCGGACTCCGCGGTACGGATCACGCACCTGCCCACCAACATCGTCGTGCAGTGTCAGAACGAGCGCTCGCAGCTCCGCAACCGCGACACCGCGATGCGCATCCTCAAGGCGCGGCTCTACGAGATCGCCCAGAGGAAGCAGCGCGAGGAGCTGGCCGAGCTGACCGGACACAAGAAGGAGATCGCGTTCGGCAGCCAGATCCGCTCCTACACGTTCCATCCGTATCAGCTCGTGAAGGACCACCGGACGAGCACCGAAGTCGGCAACGTCGAGGGCGTGATGGAGGGTGATCTCGACGGGCTCATCAAAGCCTACCTTCTCTGGGCGCAGGGTAAGGAGCAGTGAGTGACCCGCGGCCGCCGCGGGAGGAACACCCGGGCGTCGACGCCGAGGCCGAGCTGCCCTCGCTGCTCGCCCAGCGGCGTGACAAGCTCGAAGCGCTCCGCAAGCGCGGCGTCGATCCCTTCGGCGCGAAGTTTGAGTTCACCCACCTCGCGGGAGACCTCACGAGGCGGCTGGCCCAGGCTGCCGAGGAGGATCTCAAGGCGGTGCCGCCCGTCCGGGTGGCCGGCCGGGTCGTGGCGCTTCGCCACCACGGCAAGACGTGCTTCGCCCAGCTGATGGACGCCAGCGGCCGCATCCAGCTCTACGCGCGCGCCGACCAGCTCGGCGACGACTATCGGGGCTTCGTGGAGCTCGACGTCGGCGACTATGTCGGGGTGGAGGGCGAGGTCTTCCGCACGCGGACGGGCGAGCTCACGGTGGCCGTGCGGAGCTGGGGGTTGCTGGCCAAGTCACTCCGCCCGCTCCCGGAGAAGTGGCATGGCCTCAAGGACGTCGAGACGCGCTATCGGCAGCGCTACGTCGATCTCATCGTCAACGCCGACTCGCGCCGGGTGTTCCTGCTGCGCTCGCGGCTGATCAAGGCGCTTCGCGCGTTCTTCGACGCGCGCGGCTTCCTCGAGGTCGAGACGCCGATGATGCAGCCGATTCCCGGCGGCGCCATCGCCCGGCCATTCAAGACGCACCACAACGCGCTCGACATGGACCTCTACCTTCGCATCGCTCCCGAGCTCTACCTGAAGCGGCTGGTCGTGGGCGGGTTCGATCGCGTGTACGAGATCAACCGCAACTTCCGCAACGAGGGCGTGTCGACGCAGCACAACCCCGAGTTCACGATGCTGGAGTTCTACCAGGCGTACGCCGACTACGGCGACCTCATGCGTCTGACCGAGGAGCTCTTCACCGAGCTGGCCCAGACCCAGCTCGGCACGCAGCGGCTGACGTGGGGCGAATTCAGCATCGATCTCACGCCGCCGTGGCACCGGCTGCCCTTCTTCCAAGGACTGTCGCAGGCGCTCGGGATCGCGGTGACCCCGAGCACCGACGCGACGGCGGTGGCGCGCGCGGCGACCGCCCGCGGCATCGACATGCCGGCCGAGCCGGCCTGGAAGCTCTGGAAGGAAGTCTTCGAAACGCTGGTGGAGCCGACGCTGGTGCAGCCGACGTTCGTGACCGACTTCCCGCTGGAGCTGTCGCCGCTCGCCAAGCGCAGCCACGAGCGTCCCGACCTCGTGGATCGGTTCGAGTTGTTCATCGGACGCCGGGAAGTCGCCAATGCCTATAGCGAGCTGAACGATCCCATCGATCAGCTCGGGCGCTTCCGGGTCCAGGCCGCCGAGCAGGCGCGTGGCGACGAGGAAGCGCACTGGCTGGACGAGGACTACGTGCGCGCGCTGGAGTACGGGATGCCGCCCACCGCGGGTGAGGGCATCGGCATCGACCGCCTCGTGATGCTGTTCGCCGATCAGGCGTCGATCCGCGACGTGATCCTGTTCCCGCATCTGCGACCCGAAGGCGGGACAGCGGGGGCGGGGTCATGAGCCGCGGCCTGCCGTTCGAGCTGTTCCTCGGCTTGCGCTACCTGCGCTCGCGTGGGCAGGGCACCAACCTCTCGCTCTTCGTGTGGATTGGCGTCGGTGGAGTCTTCCTGGGCGTGGCCGCGCTGATCGTGGTGCTGGCGGTGATGACGGGCTTTCAAGACGGCATCCGCGACAGGATCATCTCCGCCAACCCGCACCTGTTGGTGTTCCAGGCGGGCGGGGGCTTGGTCGATCCGAACGCGGTGGCCGAACAGGTCCGCGCGGTCCCCGGCGTGCGCGCGGCGACCCCGTTCGTGCTCCAGCAGGCGCTCTTCACCAGCGAAGTCGGCGGCGCCCACGGCGGACTCGTGCGGGGCGTGGCGCTCGACAACCCGGCGGTGGTGGAGGATTTGCGACGCCAGATCCGCACGGGAAGCCTCGAAGCGCTGGCCAGTGGCGAGCCCACCGTGCTCCTCGGGTGGGAGCTGGCGCGAACACTCGGCGTGCTGCCCGGCGACTTCGTCACGCTCGTCTCGCCGCGGGGCGCGCTCACCGCGGTGGGCATGGTCCCCAAGATGCGCCGCTACATGGTGGCGGGCACGGTCGAGGTCGGCATGCACGAGTACGATTCGTCCATCGCTTACCTCAACCTGCCCGCCGCCAGCGAGTTCGCCGACATCCCGGCCGGGGTCACCGGCCTGGAGGTGAAGCTCGCCGATCCGTTCGACGCCAAGCGCATCGGCGGCACCATCGCCCGCCGTCTCGGCCCCCCGTACTGGGTCCGCGACTGGATGGACATGAACCGGAATCTCTTCGCCGCGCTCCAGCTCGAGAAGCTGGCGCTGTTCGTGATCGTGACCATCATCGTGCTGGTCGCGGCCTTCGCCATCATCGGCCACCTCGTGCTGCTCGTGGCCGAGAAGCGGAAGGAGATCGGGATTCTGAAGGCGATCGGCGCCTCCGGGGCCAGCATCACCACCGTGTTCTTCTGCGTCGGGATGATCATCGGCGGCGTCGGGACGATCGCCGGGTCCGTGGTCGGCCTCTCGCTGATCTGGGTGCAGAACACGTACCGGATCATTCGTCTCGCCGGCGACGTGTACCAGATCGACTACCTGCCGATGAAGCTGGCGCCGACCGACTTCCTGCTCGTCATCGGGTCCACCCTGCTCCTCTCGTTCCTCGCCACGATCTTCCCGGCGCGCCGGGCGGGCTCGCTGGTGCCGGTCGACGTGCTCCGCTATGAGTGAAGCGCCGGCGCTCCTGGTTGGCGAAGAGCTCGAGCGCGAGTACCGCTCGGGGCCGGAGGTCGTCCGCGTGCTGAGGGGGGCGAGCGTCAGCGTACGGCCGGCGGAAGTCGTTGCGTTGGTGGGGGCGTCCGGCGTCGGGAAGTCCACGCTCCTGCACGTCCTCGGCGCGCTCGACCGCCCAACGGGCGGGCGCGTGCTCTGGCATGGCGAAGACGTGTTCGGGCGGGGAGAGGCCGGACTCGTGCGATTCCGGCGTCACGAGGTCGGCTTCGTGTTCCAGTTCTACAACCTGCTCGGCGAGATGACGGCGCTGGAGAACGCGATGCTGCCGGCGCTGCTGGCGCGCCGGCCTGGGCGCGAAGCGCGCGAGTTGGCTGCGCAGGCGCTGACCGACGTCGGCCTCGGCGATCGCCTGCACCATCGGCCGGGAGAGCTGTCGGGCGGTGAGCAGCAGCGCGTGGCCATCGCGCGCGCGGTTCTGAATCGTCCCCGGGCAATTCTTGCCGACGAGCCGACGGGCAACCTCGATCCGAAGACGAGCGCGGTGATCTTCGAGCTATTCTTGCGCCTCCAGGCCGAGCGTGGAATCGCATTCCTGATCGCCACACACAACCCTGAACTCGCGCGCAGAGCGGACCGATCATACAGATTGATAGAGGGACGCGCGCGCGAGGTCCTGCCGGGAGAGTGAGTGACCGGACGGCAGCTTGGTGTTTGGACTGTAATATCCGTCGGTTAGGAAAAAGGCTAGGCGCGGTAGGACCGCTGGTCTATACTCAACTCGACTAACTAGCCGTCGGCGAAGGAAAAACGGCAGCCTGAAGCACAGGAAAGGGGTGGGGGAGACTCGTGTTTGAACGGTTCACCGAGCGCGCGCGAAGGGTCATCATTCTGGCGCGGGAAGAGGCGGGACGGTTCCGCCACGACTTCGTAGGCACGGAGCACGTCCTCCTCGGCTTGATCCGCGACGGAGAGGGGATCGCCACCGCGGTGCTGCAGCGCTTGGGACTGCGGCTGGAGACGGTCAAAGCCGAAGTAGAGCGGGCGCTGGCCGGGTTCCCCAAGACGCTGACATTCGGTGAAGTTCCGTTCACCCCGCAAGCCAAGCGGGTGCTCGAATTGAGCATCGAAGAAGCGCGGCAGCTTGGCCACAACTACATCGGTACCGAGCATCTACTCCTCGGCCTCATGAAGGAAGGGCAGTCCATCGCCGCCAAGATCCTCGAATCTCTGGGCGCCCGTCTCGACGAAGTACGGCAGGAGACCCTCTCGTTGCTCGGCGACCAGTACTACCCGCGGCCAAAGAAGCGCTCGCAGACCCCCGTGTTGGACGAGTTCGCTCGCGACCTCACCCAACTCGCGCGTGAGAACAAGCTCGATCCGGTGATTGGCCGGGAGCAAGAGATCGAGCGGGTCATCCAGATCCTGGCCCGCCGCACCAAGAACAACCCCGTCTTGATCGGCGAGCCCGGGGTCGGCAAGACTGCCATCGTCGAAGGGCTGGCCCAGAAGATCGTCAGCCAGGATGTCCCTGACGTTCTCGTCAACAAGCGCCTCCTCCAGCTCGACCTGGGCGCCCTCGTGGCCGGGACCAAGTACCGCGGCCAGTTCGAGGAGCGTCTCAAGGCGGTCATGAAGGAGATCAAGCAGTCGGAGAACGTCGTCCTCTTCCTGGACGAGCTGCACACGCTGATCGGCGCCGGCGCCGCCGAAGGCGCCATCGACGCCTCCAACATGTTGAAGCCGGCCCTGTCCCGCGGCGAGATCCAGACGATCGGCGCCACCACGCTGGACGAGTACCGCAAGTACATCGAAAAGGACGGCGCCCTGGAGCGCCGGTTCCAGCCCGTGATCGTGAAGGCGCCGAGCGTGCCGGAGGCGATCGAGATCATCAAAGGGCTGCGGCACAAGTACGAGGCGCATCACCGGGTCAAGATCACCGAGCAAGCCATTATCGCCGCGGTGAATCTGGCGGATCGATACATCACCGATCGACAGCTTCCCGACAAGGCGATCGACGTCATCGACGAGGCATCGTCGAGAACCCGTCTCATGGCGCTCATGCCCCCGCCGGAGATCAAGGAGCTGGATCGGGAGCTGGAGCGGGTCATCCGCGAGAAGGACATGTACCTGGAGGCCCAGGAATTCGAGAAGGCCGCCTCCCTGCGCGAGAAGGAGAAGATCCTCCGTCACCGCGAGGAGGAGATGAAGCGCGAGTGGGACAAGAACAAGGGCAAGGGTGTGCAGTCGGTGGGCGAGGAGGACATCGAGTTCATCGTCTCCCGCTGGACCGGCATCCCGCTGTCGAAGCTCGAAGAGAAGGAGTCCGAGAAACTCGCTCGCATGGAGGAGGCGCTGCACGGTCGCATCATCGGCCAGGACGATGCCGTGACCGCGGTGTCACGCGCCATCCGCCGTTCGCGCGCCGGCCTCAAGGACGCCAAGCGGCCGGTGGGCTCGTTCATCTTCCTCGGTCCCACCGGCGTCGGTAAGACGGAGTTGGCGCGGGCGCTCGCCGAGTACCTCTTCGGTGACGAGAACGCGCTGATCCGGGTGGACATGTCGGAGTACATGGAGAAGTTCTCGGTGTCACGCCTGCTCGGAGCGCCTCCGGGCTACGTCGGTTACGAAGAGGGTGGGTTCCTGACCGAGAAGGTCCGCCGGCGTCCATACTCGGTGGTGCTCTTCGACGAGATCGAGAAGGCACACCCCGACGTGTTCAACGTGCTGCTGCAAGTGCTCGACGACGGCCGCCTGACCGACTCGCTCGGCCACGTCGTGGACTTCAAGAACACGATCCTGATCATGACCTCGAACCTCGGGACGAGCCTCATCGGCAAGACGTACACGCCGGGCTTCGATCCCACCGGACGGAACTCCAGCGAGATCTCGTACGAGAAGATGAAGGAACGGGTCATGGAGGAGCTCAAGCGCTCCTTCCGGCCCGAGTTCATCAACCGTATCGACGACTCCATCGTGTTCCATCCGCTGTCGCGCGAGCACATCCACGCGATCATCCGGTTGATGATCATGCGTATCAACAAGCAGCTCGCGGAAAAGAGCATCGAGTTGGTCCTGACCCCCGCCGCCCAGGACGCGCTGGTCGCCAAGGGTTACGACCAGACGTATGGCGCCCGCCAGCTGCGGCGGACGATCCAGAAACACATCGAAGACCCGCTGGCCGAGGCGATCGTGCGCGGCCAGATCCCGGAGAGCCCGCGTCTCGAGGTGGACTTCGACGGGGAAGCCTTCAGGTTCCGCGACGCGCACGCGGCTGAGCCGCCGCTCGAGCTTGCGGAGCACTAGGCACCTGTCCGCGCGAGTCTGAGCGACTGGTGACGCTCGCGGGGAGAGCGCTTCTCTCCGTTCTCTGTGCGCTCGTCGTCGTGCTCGGCCGCCTCGGTGGCGCCGACGGGCAGCCCCCATCTCCCCGGCCGATCACCATCCGGGAGTTGACCGTCGAGGGCAACCGCCGGGTCCAGGAGGGGGTCATCCTCGGCCGCGTGCAGAGCAAAGTCGGCGGCCAGTTCAATCCCGGCCAGCTCAGCGACGATCTGCGCTCGATCTTCGGTCTCGGCTTCTTCGACGATGTCCAGATGCGGGTGGAGGACTTCGAAGGGGGCGTGCGCGTCACCTTCGTGGTGACGGAGCGCCCGTTCATCCGCGACATCGATTTCATCGGCAACAAGAAGATCGCCACCAGCGAGCTCCAGGAAAAAATCGAGCTCAAGCTCGGCAGCGTATACAACCCGGTGGACGTCCAGAAGGCCCGTGAGAAGCTGAAAGAGCACTACGAGTCGGAAGGCTACTTCGAGGTGCAGATCACTCCCGAGGTCGAGCGGTTCGCCGACGGCGACGTCAAGCTGGTGTTCAGCATCAACGAGGGCCGCAAGATCACCATCGACCGCATCGTCATCCGCGGCAACCAGGGCCTCAGCGACAAGAAGATCAAGGACGCCATGGTCACGCAAGAGCGGGAGTTCTTCATCCTGCGCGGGACCGTGCAGCGCCAGAAGCTCGACGAGGACGTCGAGCGCATCCTCTCTTTCTACAACGACAACGGCTACATCCAGGCCCGCGTGGAGATCCAGGACCCCGTCATCGACCGCGAACGGGCGCGGGTGACGATCGTCGTGAACGCGGTGGAGGGGCCGCAGTACAAGGTGGACGATGTCCGGCTCACCGGCGTCACCCTGCTGCCCGAGAGCGAAGTGCGCCGGCAGCTTAAGCTCAAGCCGGGCGACGTCTTCTCCCGCTCGAAGCTGCGCGATACCGCCCGCTCCATCTCCGACCTCTACAGTACGATCGGCCGCGCGTCGGTGGACGTGAACCCCAAGACCGAGCAGAACGCCGCCGCCTCTACCGTGTCGATCGTGCTCGAGATCACGGAAGGCCCCGAAGTCTATGTCGAGCGGATCAACGTCACCGGTAACCTCCGGACGCAGGACAAGGTGCTGCGCCGCGAGATCCCGATGGTGGAGGGCGACCTCTTCACGTTGCAGAAGATGCAGCGCGCCCGCCAGCGCCTCATCAACCTTGGCTACTTCGAGTCGGTGAACGTCGCGACGCAGCCCGGCACCGACAAGACGAAGATCGTCGTCAACGTCGAAGTGACCGAGCGGCCGACCGGCATCTTCAGCATCGGCGGCGGCTTCTCCTCGGTGGACAATCTGGTCGGCACCATCGACCTCGTGCAGCGCAACTTCCTCGGTCGCGGCCTGGAGGCCTCCATCCGCATCCGGGCCGGCGCCACCAGTCAGCAGGGCATCATCAGCTTCACCCAGCCCTGGCTCTTCGACCGTCCGCTGTCCGCGGGATTCGACGTGTTCAACATCAAGCGGCAATTCCCGGAGTACGACTTCGATTCCCTGGGCGGCTCCCTCCGCCTCAGCCATCCCTTCATGGAGTACTGGCGATGGCACACCTCGTACCGCCTGACCCGCGATAAGATCTCGAACGTGACGGATGCCAGCGTGACCGCCCTGAGCAACGAAGTCGGGACGCGGGTGACGTCGGCGGTTTCCGGCGCCATCACCCGCGACAGCCGGGACAACGTCATCGCGCCGACCCGCGGGGGACAGACGTCGTTCAACGTCGACTTCGCCGGTCTGGGTGGCGACTCCAGGTTCGTGAAGACGATCGCTTCCACCACTTATTTTCAGCCGATCTGGCTCGGCCACGTCCTGTCCGGACGCCTGGAAGCCGGCTATGGCTTCGGGTGGGCGGACGAGCCGCTGCCGCTCTTCGAGCGCTTCTACCTGGGCGGTCCGAACAGCATCCGTGGCGTGAAGTTCCGACGCATTTCTCCGATGGACGACACCGGGCTGCGTATCGGGGGCACCACCGAGGTCCTCGGCAACGTCGAGTACATCATTCCGCTGCCGTTCAACCTCCGGGCCGCCGGCTTCTTCGACATCGGCAACGTGTACGGATTCAACACCAAGTTCGACCTCACCGATCTCCGGGAAGCTGCCGGTGTCGGTTTCCGGTGGGTCTCGCCGTTCGGTCCCATTCGCGTGGACTACGGCGTCAACCTCGATCGCCGCCGGGGCGAGGACTTCGGGGCGTTTCACTTCTCGGTCGGGTCGCCGTTCTAGGAGGGAAGGCATGAAGAACGCAGGCTGCGTGCTCGCGATCCTCGGGGCCCTGCTCCTGGCCGGATCGAGCGCGCGGGCCCAGACGCCCGCGCCGAGCGCTGCCCAGAACGGCCGCATCGGCTTCATCGATCTCAGCCGCGTCCTCGCACGCTCGGCGGCCGGCGTGGCCGCGCGCGAACAGCTCGAGCGCGAGAAGGGCAATATGCAGCGGGAGATGGACGCCAAGCGGGTGGAGCTCGACAAGCTCCGCGAAGAGCTGGAGAAGAAGGGCCCGCTGATGACGGGCGATTCGCGGCGGGACAAGGAAGAGCAGCTCGAGCGCAAGCGGCGTGATGCGACCCGGCTCGCGGACGACTATCAGCGCGAGCTGGCCCGCAAGGAGCAGCAGCTCGCCCAGAAAGTGCTCCACGACATCTCGGGGGTGGTGGAGAAGGTCGGCAAGCAGCGCGGGTTCTATCTCATCGTGGAGCGCCGCGGCGCCGGCGTGCTGTTCAGCTCCCCCGAGGCCGATCTGACCGACGAGATCATTCGGGCCTACGACCAGGAAAGCTCCGGCAAAGGAAAGAAGTAGCGGCATGACGGGTCGCGTTCCGATCCGCCTCGGCAAGCTCGCCGAGGCGCTGGGCGCGGTGCTGGAGGGGGATCCCGAGCGCACCGTGTCGGGCGTGGCGCCGCTTCAGACCGCGGGCCCGGACGACGTCGCCTTCGTGAGCGACGTTCGTCAGCTGGAGGCTGCCCGCGTGTCGAGGGCCGGCGCGTTCCTCACGCCATCCGACGCCACCGGCCTGCCGGGCGCCGTGCTCCGGTGCGTCGCTCCGCGACTGACGCTCATCGACCTGCTCGGGCTGTTCCATCCGTCCGACGCCTTCGTGCCGGGAATCGATCCGTCGGCGGTGGTTTCACCCGAGGCCCTCGTCGATCCCACCGCGGCGGTGGGGGCCCTGGCCGTCGTCGGGGCCGGCGCCGTGATCGGCCCGCGGGTTCTGTTGCATCCGCTCGTCTACGTCGGGCCCGGCGCGCAGATCGGCGAGGAGTGCGTGTTGTATCCGCACGTCACCGTGCGCGATGGCGTGCGGCTCGGTCGTCGCGTCATCGTTCATCCGGGGGCGGTGCTGGGCGCGGACGGGTTCGGGTACCAGTTCGACGGCGCCGTGCATCGGAAGGTGCCGCAGGTGGGGGGCGTGATCGTCGAGGACGACGTCGAGATCGGCGCGAACACCACCATCGACCGCTCGACGCTGGGCGACACTATCGTCCACCGCGGGACGAAGATCGACAACCTCGTCATGATTGCCCACAACGTCGAGATCGGCGAGGACGCGATCCTCGCCGCGCAAGTCGGCATCGCGGGCTCCTGCCACATCGGCCGTGGCGTCGTGCTCACCGGTCAGGTCGGCGTGGCCGATCACGTGACCATCGGGGCCGGCGCCATCGCGCTCGCCCAGACCGGGATCGCCTTCGACGTGCCGGCCGGAGAGAAGGTCATGGGCTATCCGGCGCGGCCGACCAACCTCGGCTGGCGGATCGTCGTCGCCGAAAAGCAGCTGCCCGATCTCGTTCGGCGCGTGCGCCGGCTCGAGCGCCGGATCGAAGAGCTGGAGTCCCGCCTCGGCGACACGGGGACGGCACCGCGTGGGTGACGGGATCCATCCCAGCGCCGTCATCGATCCGCGGGCCGAGATCGGCGACGGCGTCGTGGTCGGCCCCTACTCGGTGGTGGGCCCGGAGGTGCGCCTGGAGGCCGGCGTCGAGCTCGGCAACCACATCACGCTCGAAGGGCGGGTCGTCGTCGGGCCGCAGGCGCGCATCGGGCACGGCAGCGTGCTGGGCGGACCGCCCCAGGACTTGAAGTACAAGATAGGGACAGCGTCCGGACTCCGCATCGGCGCCCGCACCGTGATCCGCGAGCACGTCACGATCCACCGCGCGACCCACGCCGATGGCTGGACGGAGATCGGCGCCGACTGCCTGATCATGTCCACCAGCCACATCGCCCACGATTGCCGCGTCGGCGACGGCGCCATCATCATCAACTACGTCGGCATCACCGGCCACTGTGAGATCGGCGAGCGCGCGACGATCGGCGGCTTCACCGGCGTCATTCCGTTCTGCCGCGTGGGCGCGTATGCCTACGTCGGCGGCTACTCGAAGATCACGCAGGACGTGCCGCCCTACATGCTCGCCGACGGCTCCCCGGCGCTCGCGCACGGCGTCAACGTCATCGGTCTGCGGCGCGCGGGGATGCCGCCCGCCGATCGCCGGTTGCTCCAGGACGCCTACCGCATTCTCTACCGCGGTGGCCTCAGCCCGCGCGGCGCGATCGAGCGCATCCGGGCCGACATGCCGGGGGCGCCGGTGCTGGCGGCGCTGCTCGCGTTCATCGAGACCTCACGCCGGGGGATCTGCGGTTCGGCCGGCGACGTCGAAGGTGAGACGTCGCAATTCGACCACGAGCAGGTGACGTGATGGCGGACCGGCGCGTGCGGGCAGGGGTGGTCGGCGTCGGTCACATGGGGGGGTATCACGTCCTCGTCTACAAGGGGCTCTGGGACGTCGACCTCGTCGGCGTGGTGGACATCGACGCGGACCGCGCGCGCGAAGTCGCCGCGCACTACGACACGCGCGTGTTCGAGGACCACCGCGACCTCATCGGCCGCGTCGACGTCGCGAGCATCGCCGTTCCCACCGAGCAGCACTTCCACGTGGCGCGCGACCTGCTCGAGGCCGGCGTGAGCGTGCTGGTGGAGAAGCCGATGACGCCCACACTGGAGGAGGCCCGCGAGCTCTTCGCCATCGCCCGTCGTGCCAACGCCGTGCTGCACGTCGGCCACGTGGAGCGCTTCAACGGCGCCGTCCAGGAGCTCAAGCGGATCGTCGAGCGTCCGGTCCTGATCGAGTCGCGCCGGCTCGGGCCCTTCGTGCCGCGCGTGCAGAAGGACACGGTCGTGATGGATCTCATGATCCACGACCTCGACATCGTGCTGGGGCTCGTCAACGCCCGCCCGCTGCGCCTGGCCGCGCAGGGGGTCACCGCCCAATCGGAGGTGGCCGACGTGGCGACCGTGCAGATCTGGTTCGAGTCGGGGACGATCGCGACCATCACCGCCAGCCGGGCCACCGAGGAGAAAATCCGCACACTCGCCATCACGCAGCCGGACGCGTACATCCTGCTCGACTACTTCGACCAGGACATCCAGATCCACCGACGGGCCGCGCAGGAGTCGACGGTGAACCGCGAGTCCATCCGGTACCGGCAGGCCTCGTTCGTCGAGCACGTGGTGGTGCACAAGGACAACCCGCTCAAGCTCGAGATCCAGCACCTCATCCGGTCGGTGCAACGCCGGCAGGCCGGAGAAGCCGTGGAGCTTGCGGAAGCGGAGGATCTCCGATCGCTGGCGCTGGCGCTGCAGATCGAGCGGATGATCCGGGACGGCGTCTCGGCGGAAGCGCTGCCACCCGACGGGCTGTGGAGCGCACCCTCGGCCTGATGTGTGGCGCCGGCGCGCTGCCAGCGCGCATGGCGGCCGAGGCGCGGCGCCAGGACTGGCGCGTGATCGCCTTCACCTTTGGCCCCGCCGTGGGCGTCGATGCTCACGCCGCCCGCGTCATCCCGAGTCGCTTCACCGACATCGGGTCCGTCCTGGCCGCGCTGCAGGCCGAGGGTGTTTCGGCGGCACTCTTCGCGGGCCGCTTTTCCATGTCCGACGTGCTTCGCGCCGACGCCAACACCGCCGACGCCGTCTCTCGCGGCGTCGACGCGCGCGCCGGCTCGCGTATCGACGCCAAGCTGGTTCAGGTGGTGATCGCCACGCTGGCGGGCTTGGGTGTCGAGGTGCTCGATCAGCGCGGCTTCGCGGGCGGCTGGCTCCCCGGGGCCGGCTGCTGGACGCGCCGCGCGCCGTCGGACGCCGAGTGGAGGGACGTCCGGCGGGGCCTCGAGATCGCTCGCGTCCTCGCCGACGCACGCATCGGTCAGACGGTCGTGGTGCGCCACGGCGCCGTCGCCGCGGTGGAAGCGGTCGAGGGGACGAGCGAGGCGATCCGCCGGGGCACCGCCCTCGCGGGCGCGGGTGCGGTGGTGGTCAAAGCGGTGGCCCGCGATCACGATTACCGCTTCGACATGCCGGCGATTGGTCCCGAGACCGTGGAGGTGGCCGCCGCGGGCGGCGCGATGGTGGTGGCGATGGAGGCCGACCGCGTCCTCCTCACGGAACCCGAGGCGACCATCCACGCCGCCGATGCGGCCGGGATCGCCCTCGTCGGCGTCGGCGCGCCGTGACGACCTCGCGGCCGTCGCTCATGGTCGTAGCTGGCGAAGCGTCCGGCGATCACCACGGCGCCGCGCTCTGTCGCGCTCTCGCCGAGCAAGCCCCCGGCGCCCGGGTGTTCGGGATGGGCGGGCCGGCCATGGCCGCGGCGGGCGCGCAGCTGCTGGCCGACGTCAGCCGCCGCGCGGTGGTCGGGGCGAGTGAAGCGGTCGGCGGTGTTCCCGCGCTCTACCGGACGTATCGGCGACTCCGCGGCGAGCTCGAGCGGCAGCGGCCCGCCGCGCTCGTGGTCATCGATTTTCCCGAGTTTAATCTCCGTCTCGCTGCCGCCGCCCAGCGCATCGGCGTGCCCGTGATCTACTTCGTTCCGCCCCAGATCTGGGCCTGGCGGGGCTGGCGCATGCGGACAATACGCCGGCTCGTCTCGCTCGTCCTCGCGGTCTTCCCGTTCGAACCCGCCCTCTACCGCGCCGCCGGCGTCCGGGTGGAGTTCGTGGGCCACCCGCTGCTCGACACGCTGGCGAGCGCGCCGCCGCGCGCGGCGGCGCGGGCCGAGCTCGCGCTGCCGGCCGACGCGCTCGTGATCGGGCTGTTGCCGGGAAGCCGGCGCGCGGAAGTCTCCCGCATGGCGCCGCTGCTCGCCGCGACGGCGTGCCGCATCGCCAGCGTGTATCCCGGTGCCCGCTTCGTCGTCGGGCTGGCGCCGACCGTCGATGCCGGGCTGCTGACCGGGCACATCGGAACGACCGCCATGCAGGTCGTAGCCAACCGCGCATACACGGTCATGCGAGCGGCGGACGTGTTGCTTGTCACCTCGGGCACGGCGACGCTCGAAGCCGCGCTCCTGGGAACACCGATGGTGGTCGGCTATCGCGTGTCGTTGGTGACGGAAGCGCTCGGACACTGGCTGCTTCGTGTCCCGTGGATCAGCCTGGCCAACATCATCCTCGGTCGCGGCGCCGTTCCCGAGTTCTTCGAGCGCTCCAGCACGACTGACGACCGCCTGGCCGACGCGGTCCTCGCGCTCCTGCGCGACGCGCCGGCGCGCGAGGCCCAGCGTGCCGCGTTCCGCGAGGTCGCCGCACTGCTTGGCGAGCCCGGCGTGGGGGCCCGGGCAGCCCGGCTGGTGCTCGCCGCCGCGGGGAACGCCGCATGAACGCGCTGGTGCCGCACGTGGCCGCGGGGCTCGTGCGTCTGCTCGGACCGACGTTGCGATTGCGGATGAGCGGACTGGAGCCGTTGCTGCCACTGTGGGCGGGACGCCGCCCGCTGATCTACGCCGTGTGGCACGGACGCATCCTCATGCTGCCCTGGCTCAACGGCCGGCTACGACGGTCGCACGGAGTCCGGGCGCCCCGTGTCCTGGCCAGCCGTTCGAGGGACGGCGAGATGGTGGCGCGCTTTTCGGCGGCGTTCGGGCTCCAGGCCGTGCGCGGATCGTCGTCGCGCGGCGGCGCGCTCGCGCTGCGAGCGCTCGCGAAGGCGGTGCGGGCCGGTGAAGACGTCGCCCTCGTGCCCGACGGGCCGCGCGGGCCTGCCCACGAGCTGCAGCCAGGCGTCGTCACGCTGGCGACGATGACGGCGGCGCCAGTAGTGCCGCTGGCGTTCGCGGCGTATCCCGCGCGCCGGTTCCGGAGCTGGGACCGCTTCCTGGTGCCGTTGCCCTTCGCCCGCTGCGCCGCCGTGTTCGGCGCCCCGCTGACGTTCGAGGCGGGGGCGGACCGCGAGCTCGCGCGGAAGACGCTGCAGACCGCGCTCGACGATGCGACGGCGGAGGCCGAGCGGCTGGTGGCACGGTCCAGCCGGCGATGAGCGCTCCCGTCATCCACGCCTGCTACACGGCCGGCCTCACCGTCGCGCTCGCGGCCTACGCGCCCGTGGCCGTCTACCGGCGGCTGACGCGCGGGGTGCGTATGAACCTGCGCGAGCGGTTTGGTCTCGGCGCCACCGCCGGGACCGGGCGCTGCGGGTGGATCCACGCCGTCTCGGTGGGCGAGGCGCTGGCCGCGGCGCCGCTGGTGGATGGCTTGCGCCGCGCCTATCCCGAGCTGCCGCTCGTGGTCACCACCGTGACGGAGACGGGCGCGCGTATCGTGCGGGAGCGGTTCGCGGGCGCGGCGACGCATCGCTTTTTCCCGCTCGACTTCCCCGGCGCCGCGCGGCGCGTGGTGGCGGCGCTCGATCCGCTGTTCCTCGTGTGCATGGAGACGGAGATCTGGCCAAACACGCTGCGCACCGTCGCCAATCGTGGCGTGCCGGTCATGATCGCCAATGGACGGCTCTCCGATCGCTCGTTCCCGGGCTACCGGCGCGTGCGGCGGTTCTTGCGACCCGTGTTGGAGTACGTCCGGGTCTTCGGCATGCGTTCGGAAGAGGACGCGCGGCGAATGATCGCGCTCGGCGCGCCGCCCGAGCGCGTGTTCGTCACCGGCAACCTCAAGCACGAGCCGATGCCGGACGCGGCCGGGATCACCGACCTCTGGCGCCGGCTGCTCGGGCTGGCCCCGCACCAGCCGCTATGGATCGCCGGCAGCACGCACGAGGGCGAGGAAGGGGTCGTGCTCGATGCGCACCGGCGCGTGCGCGCCGACCATCCCGATCTCGTGCTCGCCATCGCGCCCCGCCGGCCGGAGCGGGTGGACGACGTCGTGAGGCTGGTCGAGGCGCGCGGGTGGAAGGCGACGCGACGGAGCGAGCTGCCGCGAACGGGACCGCGATCCGAAGTGATCGTCGTCGATACCGTGGGCGAGCTGGCGCAGATGTACACGGTGGCCGAGGTGATCTTCGTGGGCGGCAGTCTGGTTCCCCGGGGCGGCCACAACATGATCGAGGCGGCGCTCCGCAGCAAGCCGACCCTCTATGGTCCGCACACGACGAACTTCCGCGAGGCGGCCGCGCTGCTCGTCGACGCCGGCGCGGCCGCCATCGTCCGTGATGCGGCCGAGCTCGCCCGCATCCTCGGTCAGTTGCTTGCCGATCCCGAGGGCCGCGCGCGGTGGGGGGCGTCCGGCTACGCGGCGGTGGCGGCACGCCACGGCGCGGTGAGAGAGACGCTCGGTCTGATCGACCGGTTCCTGATGCCGCGGGCCGCGCGATGAGCCGCGAGCGGGCCGCCGCCCGCCTGCTCCACGGATGGGAACACGGGTTCCCGCCCGGCCCTGGCCTCGTCATGACGGCGCTATCCGGGGGCTATCGCTCACTGCTGGGCGCCCGCGAATGGCTCTACGGCCGCCACGTGCTCCACTCGCGGGCGCTGCCGTGCCCGGTCGTCTCCATCGGCAACCTGACCGTCGGTGGAACGGGAAAAACGCCCGCGGTGGAGCTGGCGGTCCGCACGCTCGCGGATCTCGGTCACCATCCGGCGGTCATCAGCCGGGGATACCGGCGCCGTTCGAGCGGCGTGCAGATCGTGGCGGACACCGCGTCGATCCGGCTGGACCCGGAAGACGCGGGGGACGAGCCGTTCCTGCTCGCGCGGAGATTGCCCGGCGTGCCCGTCGTGGTCGGTAGCCATCGGTACGAAGCCGCGCGGGTCGCCGTGGACCGCTTCGGCGCCACCGCGATCGTGCTGGACGACGGCTTTCAGCACCGGACGCTGCACAAGGACCTCGAAGTGGTGATGGTCCGCGCCGAGCGGCCGTGGGGCAACGGTCGCCTCCTCCCGAGCGGCCCCCTGCGCGAGCCGCTGGCGGCGCTCGCCCGCGCGCACCTGGTTCTCGCGACCGGCCTCGCGGAGCCGGTGGACCTCGGCGCCGTGTCGGCGACCGTAGCCCGTTACGCCCCCGGTGTCCCGGTGCTCGCGGCTCGATACGCCGCGGTCGAATGCTGGGAGGCGTCCCGCATGCGGACGGTGGCGTTGGCGCAGCTCTCGGGCCAGCGCCTGCTCGGCTTTGCCGGTATCGCGAGCCCGAGGGCGTTCCGCGCCACCCTCGACACGCTCGGCGTGGCCGCATCGGAGCTGGTGATTTTTGCCGATCACCACTGGTATACGGCGGCCGACGTGGGCGCGCTCGACACGCGCGCGGAACGGGCGGGCGCCGACGGCCTCGTCACCACCGAAAAGGACTGGGTGCGGCTGCGCACCTTGCCGTTACCGGGCCGCCCGCTCTACGTCGTGAGCGTGCGGTTGGAGTTCGTCGCCGGCGAGGACGGCTGGCGCCGCGCCTTCGAGGACGCGTGCCCGACTCGCTGATCGTGCGGCTGCCGAACTGGCTCGGCGACACCGTCATGGCGGTCCCGACGTTGCGTGCCCTGCGCGAGGCGTATCCCGACGGGCGCGCGGCGCTGGCCGGACCGTGGGCGCCGCTCCTGGCGGGGCAGGGGCTGGCGGATACCCTGGTCACGTATCCGCGCGCGTGGCTCGGCCGGTTGCGCATGGCGGACGCGGTGGGCGCGCTCGGCGCCGACGTCGCGCTGGTGCTTCCCAACTCGTTCGAGGCGGCGCTGGCGGCGCGCTACTGGGGCGCCCGCCGTCGCGTCGGGTTCGCGACGGGCGGGCGGCGCCGCCTGCTGACGGACCCGGTGGCCCTGCCGTTTCCACGCCGGCATCAGATCGACGAGTATCTCTCGCTGCTGGCGCCGCTCGGCGTGCCGGCCGCGGACGCGACGCCACGGCTCTCGCCACCCGAGCCGCAGTCGGAGGCGCGACGCGCGGCGCGCGCGCTGCTGGATGAAGTCGGCGCCACGGCCGGAGCCCCCCTCGTCGGCGTTCACCTGGGTGCGGCGTTCGGCGCCTCGAAGATCTGGCCCGCCGAGCACGTGGCCGCGTTCTGTGCCGAGGTCGGGGGCGCCGGGGCCGTTTCTGTGCTCCTCGGCACCACCGCCGACCGACCGCGCGCCGCCGAAGTGATGCGCCCCGCGCCGGTGCCGAGCCTCGTCGGCCGCGATCGGCCCGAGATGCTGACGGCACTGCTCGCGGAACTCGACGTGCTCGTGTGCGGTGACACCGGCGTCGGCCACCTCGCGGCCGCGCTCGGCATTCCAGTGGTTGCGCTGTTCGGGCCGACCGATCCTAGGCTGACCGCGCCGCGTGGTCGGGGGGAGGTCCTCGCGCATCCCGTGCCGTGCGCGCCGTGTTTCCTGCGTGCGTGCCCCATCGAGCACCCGTGTCTGCGCGGGCTCGCCCCGGCCCTGGTGGCGGAGCGCGCGCTCGCGCTGGTGGCCGCGGACACCGGAGGCCCACGTCGGTGAGCGGCCTGACCGTGCTGCACCTCGCCACCAATCGCTGGTGGACCGGCAGCGCGGATCCGGTGCTCCAGCTCGTCGCCGGGTTGCGCGGCCTCGGTCATCGCGCGCTGCTGGCCGTCACGCCCGGCGACCGGTTCGAGACGAAAGCGCGGGAAGCCGGTGTCGACCCGCTGCCGGGGTTTCGGCTGGAGGCCCGGCTCGCGCCGGTGAGCGTCGCCCGCGATCTCCGCCTGCTCCGTCACGTGATCGAGCAGGAGGGCGTCGACGTGGTCCATGCCCACCACTCCCACGATCACTGGCTCGCGCTGGCCGCGACACGACCGAGGCGTGGACGCCCGGTGCCGGTGGCGCGGACGTTCCACAATCACCGGGCGGTCAAGCGCGACTGGGCGTCCCGCTGGCTCTACCGTCGGACGGCCGCCGTGTTCGCGGTGTCGCGTCAGATCGAGGCGCGCTGCCGCACGGCGGGCCTGGCCGCGGCGTCGGTGTTCTGGATCCCCGGTGTCGTCGATCTGTCGCGGTTCCAGTCGGGCGGCGATCCCGCGCCGATCCGCGAGGAGCTCAAGCTGGGGGCGGCGCCGGTGATCGCCTGCGTCTCCCGTCTGGCCGCCAACCGCGGCCACGAGCTGCTGCTCGAGGGGTTTCGTCGCTTGCTCGCCACGCTGCCCGAGGCGCGGCTGCTGATCGTCGGCAAGGGCGAGACGCGCCCACGGCTCGAGCAGCTCGTGGCCGAGATGGAGCTGACCGACCGGGTGGTGTTCACCGGCTATCGCGATCGTGATCTCCCGCTCGTGCTGGCGGCAGCCGACTGCTTCGCGCTGATGGGCGCGGGATCCGACGAATCGTGTCGGGCGGCGCTCGAAGCCATGGCCGCGGGCCGGCCCGTCGTGGCCCGAAACGTCGGCGCGCTCCCGGAGACCGTCGTTGACGGGGAGACGGGCCTGCTCGTCGCCGACGATACCCCCGAGGCCGTGGCCACCGCGCTCGGCGCCGTCCTGCGCGACCGTGCGCGTGCGGAGCGCATGGGCGCGGCGGGCCGGCGACGCGCCGAGACGGAGTACGATCCGCTGCGCGCGGTGACGATCGTCGAAGCAGCGTACCGGCGCCTGGTATGAGGGTCCTGCACCTCATGTCCTGCCGGGGCTGGTCGTCCGACGCGTACTGGACGGCGCGCGCGGCGCGTGAGCTGGCGCGGCGCGGCCACGAGGTCGCCGTCGGCTGCCGGGCCGGCACCGAAGAACGTGTGATCAGGCGGCTCCGCGCCGAAGGCGTCGAGCGCACCGAGACGTTCGCGTTCTCCAGCGGGCTCAAGCCCGGGGCCGACGTCGCCGATCTCCGCCGGCTGCTCGGGTGGCTGCCGCGAACGGACATCGTCCACGTGCATCGCGGCAAGGAGCACTGGCTGGCCGCGGCGGCGAACCGCTTGAGTCGGTCGCCGCGTCCCGTCGTCCGTACGCGCCACATCGCGCAGGCCGTACGTCCGCACGCGGCCAATCGCTGGCTCTATGGCCAGGCCACCGCGCTCGTGCTCACGGTGACCGAGGCGATCCGGCGTCAATACCTCGCGGCCGGGCTCGTGGCGCCGGACCGCGTGGTGACCGTTCACGGGGGCGCCGACGGCGACGGGTACCCCACGGCCGGCCGGGACGACGGTGTGCGGCGCGCGCTGGGCGCCGCTCCCGGTGAGCTGCTGATCGGCGTGGTCGGCGGGCTGCGCGTCATGAAGGGACATCGTATCGTGATCGACGCCGCGGCCATGCTCACGGCGCGCGGGCATCGGCCGCGATGGGCGTTCGTGGGACAGGGCAGCATGGAACGGGCGCTCACCGAGGCGATCCGGGCGAAGAAGCTCGACGGCCACGTGACCATGACGGGGTTTGTCGCCGATCTGCCCGCCGTGATGCGCGCGCTCGACGTTGCGCTCTACGTCCCGCTCGAGTCCGACGGCATGTCCCGGGTGCTCTTCGAATATCTCGCCGCCGGCCGCGCCGTCGTCGCGTCCCGGGTCGGCGCCGTGCCCGAGACGCTCACGGACGGTGATCACGCGCTGCTGGTCCCGGCCGGCGACGCGCCGGCGCTCGCCCTGGCGATCGAGTGGCTGCTTCCCGATGCCGGGTTACGGGCGCGACTGGGCGAAGCGGGCCGGCGCCTGGTGCTCGAGCGGTATTCGGGCGCCCGGGTGGCGGCCACGCTCGAGACGCACTACGCGCGGCTCGCCGCCTCCTGAGACCGGCCTGGCCAGGATCTCCGTCCTCTCCTTCGATCTGTCCGACAACGCGAGCGGCCGCGCCGAGCTGCTGGCCCGTCTCCTTGCTTCGCGCCACGAGGTCGCGGTGGTGGGACCGCGGTTCGGCAATGCGGTGTGGGCGCCGATCGCGGCGAGCGTAATCGCCCACCGCAGTGTCCCCGCCGGGCGCTATCCCCGTTTCGCGGGCGCCGTCCCCGCGCTGCTTCGGCTCGTCGACGGTGAGCTCATCTATGCGTCGAAGCCGCGGCCCACCAGCTTCGGTCTGGGGCTGCTCGCCCGCGCGCGGCGGCGGCGGCCGCTGCTGCTCGACATCGACGACTGGGAAGTCGGCTTCTTCAAGCGCGGGGGCGCGTGGGGGGGAATCGGACGCGCGCTCAATCTCGGCGATCCCAACGGGCTGAGCTGGACGTGGCTCTGCGAGCGCGCGGTTCGAGCCGCCGACGGCGTCACGGTGGCATCGCGATTCCTCGAGCAGCGATTCGGCGGCACGTTCGTGACCCACGTGCGCGACACCGAGGCCTGGGATCCCACGCGCCACGACGGCGCCGCGATCCGCGCCCGGCTCGACGTCGGACGGCGGCGGCTCGTCATGTTCCTCGGCACGCCGCGCGCCTACAAAGGCGTCGACGATCTCGTGGAGGCGGTTGGCCGGCTCGGCGCCGACGTCGCGCTGGCCCTGGTGGGTGTCGACTCGGCGTCGGCGGCCGCGCGCCGGTGGTTCGAGCGCCCATTCGTTCGCCTGGTGGGCCCGGTGCCGTTCGATGAGGTGCCGGACTATCTCGCGGCCGCCGACGTCGTGGTGGTGCCCCAGCGCGCGAGCACGGACACGCTCGGCCAGGTGCCGGCCAAGCTCATCGACGCGATGGCCCTGGCGCGCCCCGTCGTGGCGACGGCGGTGTCGATGATTCCCGAAATCCTGGACGGCTGCGGGGTCGTGGTGGCGCCGGGCGACGTCGGCGCGTTGGGCGAGGGGATTCGCTCATTGCTGGCCGATCCCGGGCGCGCGGCCGCCCTCGGCGCCCGCGCGCGCGCCCGCTGCGTGGAACGCTACAGCTTCGCCGCCGCGCGCGCCGTCCTGTTCCCCCTCGTCGACGGTCTGCTGGAGCGGCCGCGCGCGTGATGACGCCGGCGCGGCGCTCGTGAGACTGCTCGTCATCGCGCGGCCATTCGTCTTCCACGGCGGCGTCGAGCGCGCCACCGCCGGTCTCGTCGCCGCGCTCCGCGAGCACGGTCACGAGATCGAGATCCTGTGCCCGCCCGGCCAGGCCCCGGTCGCGGGCGTGACGATTCGCCGGCTCCCGCTGCCGCCGCTACCCGCGACGGTGCGCGTGCTGGCCTTCGCCGCCGCGGCCAGAGTGGCCGTGGCCGGCGGCCGCTGGGACGTGATCCAGAGCCACGAGCGAACGCTGCGCCAGGACATCTACCGCGCGGGCGAAGGGTGCCACCGTGGGTATCTCGCCACCCGGGAGCCGCGCGGCGGGCGCGGCCTCTATCATCGCGTCGTGCTCGCGCTCGAGCGCCGCACGCTGACGTCGACGCCGTGGATCGTCGCCATCGCCCGGCGTGGCAAGCAGGAGGTGGAAGCGCTCTACGGTGTAAACCCCGAACGGGTCACCGTCGTCTATAACGGTGTGGACCTCGAGCGCTTTCACCCCCGAAACCGCGACCGGCATCGTGCGACCACGCGTGCCGAGACCGGGCTGCCGGCCGGCGCGTGGGCGCTGCTGTTCATCGGCAGCGGCTTCGAGCGCAAAGGTCTCGCGCAGGCGATCGGGGCGTTGGGCGCACTGCGGGATCGCCACAGCCGGCTGATGGTCGTGGGCAAGGGTGACCCCGCGGCGTATCGCGCGCTCGCCGAACGGCTCGGCGTCGCCGCGCGGGTGTGCTGGCTCGGTGCGCGCCCGGATCCGGAGCGCTGGTACGCCGCCGCCGACGTCCTCGTGCTTCCCGCGCGCTACGAGCCGTTCGGCAACGTGCACCTGGAAGCGCTCGCCTCCGGGCTGCCGGTGATCGCGAGCCCGGCTGCCGGCGGGAGCGAGCTCATCGAGCCGGGCCGGAACGGCGCCGTGGTGGATCCAACGAAGCCCGAAGCCATCGCGGCCGAGATCGAACGTCTTCGGGATGCCGCCGTCGTCGAGACGACAGCGGCGGCGCGGCGATCCGCGGAGCCGTTCACCTACGCGGCGCAGGTGGCGGGGTTCGAGCGACTCTATCGGCGGTGCGCGCCAAACGCTGGTTTCGCTTGAGCAATCCGTGGGGTTGGCCGTACACTGCCGGGGTGGTATCGCGACCGGCCGTCTTCATCGATCGCGACGGGACCCTCACCGACGAGGTCGGCTACGTCAACCATCCCTCACGCCTCCGGCTTTTGCCGCGCTCGGCCGAAGCGGTGCGCCGCTTGAACGCGGCGGGCGTGGCGGCGGTGGTGGCGACCAACCAGGGCGGGTTGGCCCGTGGGTATTTCTCCAAGGACGTCCTCGAAGCGGTCCACGAGCGGCTGATCAACATGCTCGCCCGTGAGCGCGCTCGCCTCGACGGCCTGTACGTGTGCACGCACCATCCGACGGAGGGCGAGCCGCCCTTTCGTGCCGACTGCGACTGCCGCAAGCCGCGCCCGGGGCTCCTGCTCCGCGCCGCCGCCGATCTCGATCTCGACCTCGTCGCCTCCGTCGTGGTCGGCGACACACCCTCCGACCTCGCGGCCGCGCAGGCGGTCGGCGCGCGTGGCGTGCTCGTGCTGACCGGCTACGGACTCGGTGAGTGGGAGTACCGTCGCGAGCACTTCGCGGTGGAGCCCCATCACGTCGCCGGCGACCTGCTCGACGCCGTCGAGTGGGTGCTGGCCGGACGCGCCCGATGATCGCCGAAGGCACGCGCCTGCGCGCCATCGCCGATACGTTTGCGAGCCGCACGCTCGTGGTGGTCGGCGATCTCATCGCGGACGAGTACCTCATCGGCAAGCCCGCGCGGATCTCGCGCGAGGCGCCCGTCATCATCCTGAAGTTCACGGAGCGCGACGTGCGTCTGGGCGGTAGCGCCAACGCCACCCATAACGTGCACGCCCTCGGCGCGCGCGCGATCCCGGTCGGCGTGGTGGGACGCGATCGCGAGGGGGACGAGGTGCAGGCGCTCCTCCGGTTGGCGGGGATTCCGACCGATGGCGTGGTCGTGGATGCGAACCGGCCGACGCCGGTGAAGACTCGCATCATGGCCGGCGGGTATCAGGCGACGCGCCAGCAGGTGGTCCGTCTCGACCGTGAGCCGGATGGCGACTTGCCGCCGGGCGTCGAAGACGCGCTGGTGACCCGGCTCACCACGCTGGCCGCGAGCGCGGACGGCATCGTGATCTCAGACTACGGCTACGGCACGGTCACGCCGCGGCTGGTGGAGCGGATCAAATGGCTGGCGGCCCGGCACGATACCGTCATCACCGTGGACAGCCGGTACGACCTGCCGCGCTTCACGGGTGTGACCGCGGCCACGCCGAACGAGGCCGAGCTCGCCGAGCTCACCGGCCTGCCGGTAGACCGCGAGGTCGCGGTGGAGAAGGCGGGCCGCCAGCTCCTCGAACAGCTCGACGCGCGCATGCTCCTGGTGACCCGTGGCAGCCGTGGGATGGCCGTGCTGGAGCGCGCCGGCGGCAGCGTATTCCTCCCGATCTTCGGCACCGACGAGATCGCCGACGTGACGGGAGCCGGTGACACCGTCATCAGCGCCTTCACCGTCGCGCTCACCAGCGGCGCCACGCCGATCGAAGCCGCGACCCTCGCCAACATGGCGGGCGGGATCGTGGTGATGAAGCGCGGAACCGCCACCGTCGGCCATCGGGAGCTCCGCCAGGCGCTGGACGACCACACCGGCGCGTGACCGCAGCAGGCGCGCGGGATCCGTCTCGCTCCCCCCCCGGCCATGAGATGACCATCGACGAAGCCGCGGCGCTTTCGGACCGGCTGCGGGCCCAGGGTAAGCGTATCGTTCTGGCCAATGGCTGCTTCGATCTGCTGCACGTCGGTCACGTGCGATACCTCGAATCGGCGCGCGGGTTGGGTGACGTGCTGTTCGTCGGCATCAATGCCGACGCCGCCGTCGCGCGGCTCAAGGGGCCGGGCCGACCGTTGATGCCGGCCGGCGAGCGCGCGGAGATGCTGGAGGCGCTGCGCGCCGTCGATCACGTGGTCGTCTTCGAGGAGGACACCGCGGATCGCCTCGTCGCCCGCCTCCGCCCGCACGTTCACGTGAAAGGGACCGATTACACCCGTGACACGGTGCCGGAGGCGGCCAGCGTGCGGGCGGCGGGCGGCGAAGTCGCCATCGCCGGCGATGCGAAGGACCACTCGACCCGCGACGTGATCGCCGTCATCGTGGAGCGCTTCGGGAGCCGCCGGTGAGAATCGCGCTCGTCAAGCTTTCCTCGCTCGGCGACGTCGTGCACGCCCTGCCGGTGGCGGCGACGGTGAAGCGGTGCGCGCCCCAGGCCCACCTGACGTGGATCGTCGAGCGGCGGGAGGCGACCCTGCTCGCCGACAACCCGGACGTGGACGAGGTCATCGACATCGACACGCGGAGCTGGCGACGCCGCTGGCGCCCGCAAGGCGTGGCCTCGACGCTCGGGGCCGTCGGGAGACTGCGCCGGCGGTTGCGCGACGGCCGCTTCGACGTCGCCCTGGACCTGCAAGGCCTGGCCAAGAGTGGGCTGGTCACGGCGGCCACCGGCGCCCCGCTACGGATCGGCTTCGACCGGCAGTGGGGCCGCGAGGGCCGCCTCAACTCGCTCTTCACCAATCGGCGCGTCACGCCGCCGGCGGCGGCCCGTCACGTCGTGGACCAGTATCTTTCGCTCCTGTCTCCGCTCGGGCTGGGCGCCCCGGTGCGCGAGTTCAAGCTTCCCGTTCAGCCGCGCGCCGAGACACGGATCGAGCACGCGCTGATGGCGGCCGGCCTCAAACCGCGCCAGCGTCTGGTCGTCGTCAATCCCGGCGCCGGACGACCGGACAAGCGCTGGCCGCCGGAGCGCTTCCGCGCGCTGGCGGCACGCCTCGTCGACGACGCGGCGGCCAGCGTCGTCGTGGTCTGGGGGCCGAGCGAGCACGCCGCCGCCCACGCCATCGCCGACGCCCAGCGCGGCGTCGTGCTCGCCCCGCCCACCGACCTCACCGAGCTCATCGCGGTGCTCCGGCGGGCGAGTGTGATGATCGCTGCCGACACCGGCCCGCTTCACCTGGCCGCGGCGGTGGGCACGCCGTGCGTCGGGCTCTACGGTCCGACGTCGGCCGTGCGCAACGGTCCGTACGGCGGTGGCCATCGCGTGATCCAGGCCGACGACCGGCGCATGACGTCGATCTCGGTGGACGCGGTCGTGCGACTGGCGGCCGATCTCCTCGGATGACGCAGCCGCGTCTGTCGGTCACCGTCATCACCTTCAACGAGGAGGCGCGGCTGCGCGGCTGTCTCGATTCCGTGGCGTGGGCCGACGAGATCGTCGTCGTCGACGCCGGCTCGACGGACCGGACGGTGGCCATCGCGCGCGACTTCACCGATCGCGTGCTGGCGCGTCCGTGGCCGGGCTTTGCCGAGCAGAAGAACTTCGCGCTCGCCGAGGCGCGCGGCGAATGGGTGCTCTCGCTCGACGCCGACGAAGAGGTGACGGTCGAGCTGCGCGACGCCATCCTCGGCATCGTGAAAGGCAGCCCGGCCGCGATGGGCTACGCCGTCGCCCGCCGCAACATCATGTGGGGAGCGTGGATCCGCCACGGCGGGCTCTATCCGGACTGGCAGGTCCGCCTGTTCCGCCGGGACCGCGGGCGCTTCGTGCCCCGCGCCGTGCACGAGTCGGTCCGGATCGACGGCCCCGTGGAGCGGCTGCATCAGCCCTTGCTGCACCGCAGCTACCGCGACGTCGCCGACTTCCTCGCGCGCGCCGACCGCTATTCGACCCTCGCCGCCGAGGAGTGGCTCGCGCAGGGCCGACCGGTGCGGCCCCGTGACGTCGCGCTCCGGCCGCTGGGGCGCTTTCTCGCCATGTACGTCGCGCGCGCGGGCTTCCTCGACGGCTGGCGGGGACTTCTGCTCGCCGGACTCTACGCGTACTATGTCTTCATGCGAACGGCGAAGGCGCTGGAACGGGCGAAGGCGCAGGCGGGGGAGCGCGGTCGATGAGCCCGGCAAAGGATCGCGTGCTGTCGGGCATGCGACCCACCGGCAAAGTCCATCTGGGGAACTATCTGGGCGCGCTCGTCAACTGGGTCAGGCTTCAAGATCTCGGCGAGGAGTGCTTCTACTTCGTCGCCAACTGGCACGCGCTCACCACCGGCGCCGACGACGTCGCGGAGGTGCCGCAGGCCACGATCGAGATGCTCGCGGACTGGCTGGCGGCCGGGCTCGATCCGCAGCGCTCCACCCTCTTCGTCCAGTCGTGGGTCCCCGAGCACGCCGAGCTGCACCTGCTGTTGTCGATGATCACGCCGGTGAGCTGGCTCGAGCGAGCGCCGACCTACAAGGAGCAGATCGAGCAGCTCGGCATGCAGTCGCCGTCGTACGGGTTCCTGGGCTATCCGCTGCTGCAGGCGGCCGACATCCTCATGTACAAGGCACGATGGGTGCCGGTCGGCGTGGATCAGGTCCCGCACGTCGAGATCACGCGCGAGATCGCGCGGCGCTTCAACAATGTTTTCGGGCCGGTGTTCCCGGAGCCGGAGGCGCGGCTGACCGAGATCCCGAAAGTGCCGGGGACCGATGGTCGGAAGATGTCGAAGTCCTACGACAACGCGATCTACCTGTCGGACTCGGCGGAGGCGGTCGAGAGCAAGATCCGGCCGATGATGACGGACCCGGCGCGCAAGCGACGCTCGGACCCGGGAAACCCGGACGTCTGCCCGGTCTTCGATCTGCACAAGATCTTCACGCCGCCCGCCGACCGTGAGTGGGCGGCGACGGGTTGCCGCACCGCGGGCATCGGCTGTCTCGACTGCAAGGCCAGGCTCCTGCAGCACCTGCAGCCGGCGCTGGCGCCGATCCGGGAGCGGCGCCAGGCGTTCTCCGAGAAGCCCGATCTGATCCTCGACATCTTGAAGGACGGCTCGGCGCGTGCCCGGCGCATGGCCCAGGCCACCATGGAGGACGTCCGGCGCGTGGTCACCATCGCTCCATGACGGACGCGGAAGGCTCCCGCACGCTCACCCTGCGCGTCGGGACCTTCGAAGGGCCCTTCGACCTCCTCCTCCACCTGTGCCGCACCAACGAGCTCGACCTCGCCGCGCTGCCGGTCCGCACGATCACCGACCAGTACGTCGCGCACCTGGAAGCCATGGAGTTCCGGGATCTCGAATCGGCGGGCGCGTACCTGGTCATGGCGGCGACCCTCATCTATCTGAAGTCGAAGCTCCTGCTGCCACCCGAGGAAACGGGCGCGGAGGCGCTCGACGAGGAAGGCGAGGCACTCCGGCTCGAGCTGGAGGAACGGCTGCGCGAGTACTCACGGGTCAGAGCCCGCGGTCGGTGGCTCGCCGAGCGCGAGGCCGAGCAGGCGCTGCGGTGGGGCCGCCCGGTGGCGTCGCTGCCGCCGGCGGAGGACGTTCCGCTCGAGGATCTCAGCGTCCATCTGCTCGAGCGCGCGCTCAAGCGACTCATCGAGCAACAGGTGCGTCGGGCGCCGCGGGCGGTGGAGCCGGAGCCACCGTCGGTGCTGGAGCGCATGACCGAGATCCTGTCCGTCCTGCGCGACACCTGGTCGGTGCTGTTCTCGTCACTCGCGGGTCCCGACCGCAACCGCTCGGATATCGTGGCCTCGTTGCTGGCCGTGCTCGAGTTGGTGCGGCTCGGGCGTATTCGTACGCAGCAAACGGAGCTCTTCGGAGAGATCGTCATCGAACGCCACACGGGGGAGACGCCAACGCATGTCCCAAGCGCCGTCGCCGAGCCCAGTGCCGACTCCTGAGCACATGGGGGGCCCCGAAATGGCCCCCCAGGCCTTTCAAGCGAAGGGGGCTACGCCCCCCTCGGATTCCCCCGGCCGACACTCGGGAGCGCCCCGGGAAACCCGGGGCGCTCCTCGACCTCTCGATTCGTCTACCGGCTCTGACGTCGTCGAAGCGCTGCTCTTCGCCTCCGACGAGCCGCTCGCCGCGGAGCGGATCCGCGAGGTGCTCGACCTCGGCGACGTGGGCGAGGTGGTCGCGCTCGTCGAGGAGCTGCGCGCGCGCTACGCCGCGGCCGGGGCCGGGCTCACCGTGGTCGAGGTCGGCGGCGGCTTTCGCATGGTCACGCGGCCCGAGCTGGCGCCGTGGCTGGTGCGGCTGGCCAAGACCCGCACGCGCGCGCGGTTGTCGCGCCCGGCGCTGGAGACGCTGGCGATCATCGCCTACAAGCAGCCGGTGTCGCGTCCGGAGGTCGACGCCGTCCGCGGCGTGAACTCCGAGGGCGTGCTCGACAGCCTGCTCGATCGTCGTTTGCTGCGGATCGCGGGCCGCAAGGAAGCGCCGGGGCGTCCCTTCATGTACGAGACCACGCGCGAATTCCTCGTCGCCTTCGGCCTGCGCGACCTCGGCGATTTGCCCAAGGTCGACGGCGAGCTCCTCATCCCCGAGACCGTGAGTGTTCCCGCCGATGGCCACACTGCGGCTGAACAAGATCCTCGCCCAGGCGGGACTGACGTCGCGCCGGGGGGCTGAGAACCTCCTCCGCGAGGGTCGCGTCAGCGTCAACGGCGTTGCCGTTCGCGAGCCGGGCGCGACCGCCGATCCCGATCGTGATCTCATCCACGTCGACGGCAAGCCGCTACCCGGCCCCGCCGCCCACCAGTACGTTCTCCTGCACAAGCCCCGCGGCGTCGTGACCACGTTGCGTGATCCGCAAGGCCGGCCGGTCGTGGCGGATCTGCTGCCCGGCGGCGCCCGCCTGTTTCCGGTGGGTCGGCTGGACGCCGACGTCGAAGGCGCGCTGCTGCTCACCAACGACGGCGCGCTCGCCCACCGCTTGCTGCACCCGCGCTACGGCGTGCCGCGCGTCTACGAGGCCGAGGTGGCGCCGCCGGTGGCGCGCGCCGACCTCGCGCGCTGGCGGCAGGGTGTCACCCTCGCCGATGGCCCGGCGCGTCCCCTCGCCGTCGATCTCACCAGCGCCGGCGCCCACGGACACCGGCTGCGGCTCACGTTCGCCGAGGGACGCAAGCACGAAGTGAAGCGCTACTGCGAGGCCCTGGGCCATCCGGTGGTCCGCCTGCGCCGAATCGCCTTCGGCCCGATTCAGCTCGGCGACCTGCCGCTGGGCGCCGCCCGCGCGCTCACCCCGCGAGAAGTGCGCGCTCTCCGTGCCCTGTCGACGAGCCAGCCGTAGCGGGCGGTCCGGCAGGGGACCAGGCCGATCAAAACGGTGCAGATGCGAGGCGGCGACCGAGACGACGACCGAGGCGTACTCCCAGTACGCCGCAGGGAGGAGCGAGGGAGCCAACGAAGCAGATGCGCCGTTTTCATCGGCCTGGGTTGCGGAGGCGAAGGTGGTTGCCTATAATGCCCCCCATTCTCGACCGTACGGCCGTCAGGAGTTCGTATGAGCCTGGACGATTGGCGTTCCAGGATCAATGATCTAGACAACCAAATCCTCACCCTCCTCAACCAGCGCGCCGAGGCCGCCCTCAAGATCGGAGACCTCAAACGACGGCGGGATACGCCGTCGTATGCCCCGGAGCGCGAGGCCGAGATCGTCACCCGACTGGGCGGGCTCAACCGAGGGCCGCTACCGGCGGAGACGGTGCGCGCGGTGTGGCGCGAGATCCTCTCGGGCTGCCGCGCGCTCGAAGCGCCGCTCACCATCGCGTACCTGGGGCCGCGGGCGACGTTCACTCACCAGGCGGCCCGGCAGCATTTCGGCGCGAGCGTGGACTACCTGCCGTCGCGCACGATCGCCGACATCTTCGAGGACGTCGAGCGAGGGGCCGCACAGTTCGGCGTGGTGCCGGTCGAGAACAGTACCGAGGGCACGGTCAACGTGACGCTCGACCGCCTCATCGACACCGAGATGCGGATCTGCGGCGAGCTCTATCTCGCCATCGCCCAGAATCTGTTGTCCGGGGCGCGTGAGCTGAGCGACGTCAAGACCGTCATGTCGCATCCGCAGGGGATCGCGCAGTGCCGCAACTGGCTGGCCGCGAACCTGCCGGACGTGCCCGCGCAGGAAGTCGCGTCCACCGCGGGCGCCGCCGAGCTGGCCGCGAGCGACGCCACGGTGGCGGCCATCGCTTCCGAGCTGGCGGGGGAGCTTTACGGCGTGCCCGTGCTGCGGGCCCGCATCGAGGACAACCCGAACAACTCCACGCGTTTCCTCGTGCTGGGGCGCCGGGTGCCGGGGCCGACCGGCCGCGACAAGACGTCGATCCTCTTCGCCATGCGCAACGAACCGGGCGTGCTGTTCCGGATCCTGGAGCCACTCGCCCGTCGCGGTTTGAATTTGACCAAGATCGAGTCCCGCCCGGCCAAGCAGCGGCCCTGGGAGTACGTGATGTTCCTCGACCTCGAGGGGCATCACGAAACGCCCGAGGTGGCGGCCGCTCTCGGCGAGGTGCGCGAGCGAACGCTCTTCTTCAAGGTGCTCGGCTCGTACCCGGCGGGATAAGGAGACGGCATGCACACGCAGTGGGAGTCCCTGGCCAACGAGCACATTCTCGGCATCGCGCCCTACGAGCCGGGGAAGCCGATCGAGGAGCTGGAGCGCGAGCTGGGCATCAGCGACGCGATCAAGCTCGCGTCCAATGAAAACCCGCTGCCCCCTTCCGACCGCGTGCAGCGGGCGATCGCGGCCGCCCTGCCCATGCTCAACCGATATCCCGACGGCAGCGGGTTCTATCTGCGACAAGCGCTCGCCAAGAAGCACGGGGTGATGCCGGAGCAGGTGACCCTCGGCAACGGCTCCAACGAGCTGATCGAGCTGCTCGCGCGCACGTTCCTGCGCCCCGGCGACGAGGCGATCGTGCCGCACCCGTCCTTCGTCGTCTATCCGATGATCGTTCAGGCCGCCGGCGGCATCCGCGTAATGGTCATGCTCAAGGATTACCGCATCGATCTGGAGGCGATGGCCCGCGCCATCACGCCGCTCACCAAGATGGTCTTCATCGCCAACCCGAACAACCCGACGGCGACCATCGTGACCGCGACCGAGGTGGAGCACTTCATGGCGCGGGTTCCGGAGCGGGCCATCGTGGTGTTCGACGAGGCGTACATCGAGTTCGCGCTGGGCTCCGACTTCCCGGACATGCTGTCGTACGTCAAGCAGGGCCGCAAGGTCGTCGTGCTCCGGACGTTCTCCAAGGCGACCAGCCTGGCCGGCCTGCGGGTCGGCTACGGCATCGCCGATGCCGACGCCGTCGCCCTCATGAACCGCATCCGCCAACCGTTCAACGTGAACGCGCTCGCGCAGGTGGCCGCCCTGGCCGCGCTCGAGGACGACGGGCACGTCCTCGAGTGCGTGCGGATGATCGAGGCCGGGCGCCACTTCCTCTACGACGAGTTCAACGGTCTCGGCATCAAGTACGTCCCGGCCCGCGCCAACTTCATCCTGGTCGACGTGGGGCGCAGCGCCGCCGACATCTACCAGGCGCTCCTGCACGACGGTGTCATCGTGCGGCCCCTCACCGCGTTCGGGATGGAGACGGCCCTGCGCATCACGGTCGGCACACCGGAGGAGAACCGCAAGCTCGTCAAGGCGCTGCGCAAAGTGCTGGGGACGCGCAAAAGTTGATCCAGCGGCTCGCCGTTCTCGGTCTCGGCCTGCTCGGCGGCTCCGTCGCCAAGGCCGTGCGCGCGGCCGGCCTCGCGCGCGAGATCGTCGGCATCGGCCGGGACACCGCCCGGCTCGAGCCGGCGCGGCGTGACGGCACTGTCGACCACGTCACCACCGACATCGCGGCGGGCGTCCGCGGCGCCGACGTCGTCGTCCTCGCCACCACCGTCGACGCCATCGAGCGCCAGCTGGAGACGGTGGCGCGCGCGGTGGAGGCGGACGCGCTCGTCACCGACGTGGGCTCGACGAAGGCCGGCATCGTCGCCGTGGCCGAACGCCTGGCCGCCGGGCGGCCGCTTTCGTTCGTCGGGAGCCATCCCATGGCGGGCTCCGAACAGGCCGGCTACGCGGTGTCCCGTGCGGATCTCTTCCGCGGCGCCACCGTCATCGTCACCCCGACCGACCAGACGCCGCCGGCGCTGGTCAAGAACGCGGGCGCGTTCTGGGAGTCGCTCGGCGCCGGCCGCATCGTACAGCTCGATCCGCGGGCCCACGATCGTGCGGTGGCCGCCATCAGCCATCTGCCGCACGTGGCCGCGTTCGCGTTGGTCGATGCGGTGGCGCGTTTCGAGCCTGGCGCGTTCGAGGTCGCCGCGCGCGGCTTCAAGGACACCACCCGCATCGCGGCCTCGGATCCCGAGGTGTGGCGCACGATCCTCCTCGCCAACCGCGCCGCCGTCGTGGACAGCCTGGCCGTGTTCCGCGAAGCGCTCGACGCGCTCGAGCGGCTCATCGCGACCGGTGACGCGGCTGCGCTGCAGGCCGCGATCGCGCGCGTCAAGGCACAGCGGGAGGCGCTGCGGTGAGGCGGATCTCGCCGGCCGTCCTTTTGCTCGTCGCAGGGCACGTTGGGTGGGAGGCGGCGATCGGGGTGACCGAGGGGGGGGGGACGTGGACCGGACTGCCGATGGAGACGTGGCGGTGACCATGGTCGGCACGCGTGCCTGCGTCATCGCCATCGACGGTCCGGCCGGGGCGGGGAAGAGCACGGCGGCTGGCTTGCTGGCCCGTCGGCTCGGCTACCGACTCATCGACACCGGCGCCATGTACCGCGCGCTGGCGTGGAGCGTGGCCCGGGCCGGGCTTCAGCCCCAGGATAGCCCCGCGTTGCGGCAACATCTCGACCGGGTGAAGATCGACGTCGTCGGTGAGCGGGTCCTCGTCGACGGCGTGGACGTCGGCGGCGAGATCCGTACGCCGGCGATCAGTGGACTGACCTCGCGGCTCACGACCCTGCCGTCCGTGCGCGACAAGGTGACGCCACTGCAGCGCAAGCTGGCTGCCGCCGGGGGCGTCGTCCTCGAAGGCCGCGATATCGGCACCGTGGTGTGTCCGGACGCCGACGTGAAGTTTTTCCTGGAGGCGTCGCTCGAGGAACGCGCGCGCCGCCGTCACGCCGAGCTGGGCGAGCGCGGTGGGACGATGCCCCTCGAGCGTGTCCGCGAGGACCTGGCCGCGCGCGATGCCCAGGACCGGACCCGCGCGGTAGCGCCGCTCGTCAAGGCCGACGACGCCATCACCGTGGACAGCACCGATCGGACACCGGAGCAGGTCGTCGAGCTCATGCTCCAGGCGATCGAGCGACAATGCTGTACCCAATTCTAAAATGGATGGCCGTGCGGGCGATGCGCCTGCTCTTTCGGGTGCGGGCGTACGGGCAGCACGAAATTCCCCGGACCGGAGCGGTCCTGCTCGTCGCCAACCACTCGAGCCTCGTCGACCCGCCCGCGATCGGGGGACTGACCCCGCGGCCGGTCACGTTCCTGGCGAAAGCCGAGTTGTTCAGCATCCCATTCCTGGGCTGGCTGATCACCCGCCTCAATGCGCGCCCGTTGCGGCGCGCCGGCGCGGATCCGTCCGCGCTACGCCTCGCGCTGCGCGTGCTCCAGGAGCAGGGCGTGCTGCTCGTGTTCCCGGAAGGCACGCGAGGTGACGAGGGGGTGCTTCGTCCGGCCAAGGCGGGTGCGGGCATGCTGGCGCTGCTGAGCGGCGCGGCGGTGGTACCCGTGTACATCGCCGGATCGGGGCGGGCGTGGCCGCGCGGACGCTGGCTCCCACGGCCTTGCCGGATCACGGTATGCTTTGGGGCACCCCTGCGCTTCGAGCGCCACGACGGCCACAGCCGGAAGGAGAACTATGAGGCGGCAAGCGCCGAGATGATGTCGGCCATCGCGCGCCTCCGGGACACCGCCGCCTCCCGCGGCGGGATCGCTTTGTCCCCTGAAGCGGATCGCGCAGTCGGCGGGATGGGTGTGGGAGGACCCCAGGTCGCGCCCAAATACTCAGAGGAAAGGAACGTGCAGCAATGATGAAGGACGAACCGCGTGAGCCTCTCGGTCGAGGTGGAAGGGAGGGCGGAGAAGACATCGCCGAGGAACGGATGGAGGAGTGGTACGACACCGGTGTCGCCGAGTTCGAGGAAGGTGAGGTCGTTCGGGGCCGCGTCGTGCACGTGGGAAGCGGTGAGGTCCTCGTCGACGTCGGCTACAAGAGCGAGGGCGCCATTCCGATCGAGGAGTTCCACCGGGGCGAGCTTCCCCGGGTCGGGGACGAGATCGACGTCTACCTCGAGGCGAAGGAAGACTCGGAAGGCCTGATCGTCCTCTCCAAGGACAAGGCGGACAAGATCAAGGTCTGGGACGCGATCACCCAGGCCTACGAGAAGGGCTCGCCGGTGGAAGGCCGCGTGGTCGAGGTCGTCAAGGGTGGCCTCGCCGTGGACGTGGGCGTGAAGGCGTTTCTCCCCGGTTCCCAGGTCGACGTCCGTCCGGTGAAGAACCTCGCCTCGCTGATGGGTCAGACCATCCGGGCCAAGGTCATCAAGCTCAATCGCCGGCGGGGCAACGTCGTGCTGTCGCGCCGCACGGTGCTGGAGGAGGAGCGGGACGAAAAGCGCAAGCACACGCTGGAGGTCCTGCACGAGGGCCTCGTGCTCACCGGCACGGTGAAGAACATCACCGACTACGGCGCGTTCATCGACCTCGGCGGCATCGACGGCCTGCTGCACGTGACCGACATGTCGTGGGGCCGGGTCGGCCACCCCTCCGAGCTCTTCCAGGTCGGCGACCAGGTGGAGGTCGTGGTGCTGCACTTCGACCGCGAGAGCGGGCGCGTGTCCCTGGGCTACAAGCAGAAGTCGTCGGATCCCTGGGAGCACGTCGAGCAGACGTACCAGGCCGGCACCAAGACCAAGGGGCGGGTCGTCAGCCTCACGAACTACGGTGCCTTCGTCGAGCTGGAGCCCGGGGTGGAGGGGCTCGTGCACGTCTCCGAGATGTCGTGGACGCGGCGCGTGCGTCACCCCTCGAAGATCGTCAACGTGGGGGACGAGGTCGACGTGGTCGTGCTCGACGTCAACCGCGCGGCCAAGCGGATCTCGCTCGGCATGAAGCAGGCCGAGGTCGATCCCTGGACGACGATCGACCAGCGCTACCGGCCGGGCGACCGGGTGCAGGGTCGCGTGCGCAACCTCACCGACTTCGGCGCATTCATCGAGCTCGAGCCGGGCGTGGACGGTCTGCTGCACATCTCGGACATGTCGTGGACGCGCAACGTCGGGCACCCCTCGGAATTGCTCAAGAAGGGGCAAGACCTCGAGACCCAGATCCTGAACATCGATCGCGACAACAAGCGGATCTCGCTTGGGCTCAAGCAGATCCAGCCGGATCCGTGGACCACGGTGGCCCAGCGCTACCCGATGGGCTCGCGCGTGACCGGCAAGGTCGTCCGACTCACCGACTTCGGGGCCTTCGTGGAGCTCGAACCGGGGGTGGACGGCTTGCTGCACATCTCGCAGATGTCGAGCCGGCCGATCGCCACTCCGGCCGAGGTCGTGAACGTGGGTGACGAGCTGACCCTGCTCGTGATCCGCGCCGACGCCCACGAGCGGCGCATCGGGCTGAGCCTGAAGGAGCTCGCGCACGCCGTCGACATGTCGCGCGAGGTGGAGGAGCAACGTGGTGCCGGCCATGCGCGTGGCCGAAAGGGTGGCGGGCGTCGGCAGCGCACCGACTACGACGACGACGAGGAGGAATAGGTAGACCGTGGGCCGGCGGGCGAGCGTCCTCGCCCTCGCGCTGCTCCTTTACATCGGCGTCGCAGGCCTGTTCCTCCTCAGCGTCTCGGCGCTGGGGTCGGGGTGGGAGGCCGGCTTCGGCTTCGGTCCCCGCGTGGCCGTGGTCGAGGTCGAGGGCATGATCGTGGACGCGGAAGAGATCCTTCGCGACCTCAAGGCGCACCGCGAGAACCCGCTCGTCCGTGCGGTGGTGATTCGCATCAACAGCCCCGGCGGGGTGGTGGCGCCCACGCAGGAGATCTATCAAGCGGTCCAGCGCGTGCGTGAGGCGGGTAAGCCGGTGGTCGCCTCGCTGGGCTCGGTGGCGGCATCCGGCGGCTACTACATCGCCGCCGCCGCCAACGAGATCTACGCGAACCCCGGCACGCTCACCGGCTCGATCGGCGTCATCATGCAGCTCGCCAACGTCGAGAGCTTGATGAAGAAGATCGGTGTCGAGTGGGTCGTGGTGAAGGCGGGGGCGTTCAAGGATCTCGGCAACGTCGGGCGCCCGATGACGCCCGAGGAGCGGCGCGTGCTGCAAGCACTGCTCGATGACGTCCACGGCCAGTTCATCGCCGCCGTCGCGGAGGGGCGCAAGCTCGACCGCGCCGAGGTCGTGCGCTTCGCCGACGGGCGCGTGTTCACCGGTGCGCAGGCGCAGTCGCTCAAGATGGTGGACAAGCTCGGCGGCTTCGAAGACGCCATCGACGCCGCTGGCCGCCTTGCCGGCCTTGCCGCGCCGCCCCGCGTGATACCGCCCCGCCGGCGCTTCTCGATCTTCGATCTGGTGAAAAACCAGATAGGTCTCCCGTATCCCTCCGCGCTCACTCGCTCGCTTCCGGTGTTCAAGACGCCGCTCTACCTCATGGAGTAGTGACATGGGGGGCCCCGATATGGCCCCCCATACCCCCCGCCGCTCGGAGCGCCCCGGGAAACCCGGGGCGCTCCTCGTTCTCGGTTACTCCGACAGGCTGCTGGGGTAGGGCGGGCCGCGTCGGGGCCCCTGCGCCTCCGGCGCTCGGAGTCCGCCTGCCCTCCTCGGTCTGCCTGGGTGACCCCTAACTTGCTGCGGAAGTTGACATTCTCGCGGATTGCATGCTAGGGTTCGTTCTGGCTCGAACACGCGGAATCACCGTGACGGAGCGATGATGACGAAAGCCGAGTTGATCGACGAGGTCTCCCGGATCGCGAATCTGACCAAGAAGGAGACCGAGACGATCGTCAACACCATCTTCGACAACATCACCGAGGCGCTCGCGACTGGTGACAAGGTCGAGTTGCGGGGCTTCGGCAGCTTCCGCATCCGTCATCGCAATTCCCGCAAGGGCCGGAATCCCAAGACCGGATCTCCCGTCGACGTCCCGCAGAAGCGGGTGCCCTTCTTCAAGGTGGGCAAGCGACTGCGCGAGCTCGTGAACACGTGAGGCGACGCCTGGCGGCGTGACGAAGCGCCTCTGGGCCCCCTGGCGGATGGCCTACATCGGGAGCGCCAGGGCCGCCGCCGGTTGCGTCTTCTGCGAGGCTCTATCCCGCACCGACGACCGCGCGAGCCTCGTCCTCACGCGCGGTGACCGGGCCTACCTGATCCTCAACGCGTATCCCTATACGTCCGGTCACCTCATGGCCGTGATCAATCGCCACGTCGGCGACGTGACCCAGGCCACCGCCGAGGAGTGGGCGGCGGTGATGGGATTGGCCGCGACGGCCGCGGGCGCGCTCAGTGCCGAGTACGGCGCCGACGGGTTCAACATCGGGATCAACCAGGGACGGGTGGCGGGCGCGGGCATCGAGGGCCACCTGCACGTGCACGTCGTTCCACGCTGGCACGGCGATTCCAACTTCATGGGCGTGGTCGGCGACGTGCGCGTGCTGCCGGAGGCGCTCGAGCAGACCTGGAAACGGCTCAAGGCGCGGCTGCATGGCTGAGCCGGCCAGCCTCACGCCGATGATGCGGCAGTACCGCGAGCTCAAGCAGCGGTATCCCGACTACTTCCTGCTCTTCCGTCTCGGCGATTTCTACGAGCTGTTCTTCGAGGACGCCGAAGCCGGCGCACGGCTGCTCTCGATCACGCTGACCTCGCGCCAGGGCGCGCCCATGGCCGGCATCCCGCACCACGCGGCCGAGGGCTACATCGCGCGGCTGGTGCAGGCCGGGCGGAAGATCGCGCTCTGCGAGCAGATGGAGGCGCCCGGGCCGGGCAAGAAGCTGTTGCGGAGGGACGTGGTGCGGCTCATCACGCCGGGCACGATCACGGACACCGCCTACCTGCCCGGCGCCGCCAACAACTTCCTGCTCGCGGTCGCGCCGGCCCGTGACCTGCTCGGCGTCGCGCTCGTCGACGTCTCCACCGGCGAGTTCTGGGTGGGGGAGGACGGCGCCGGCGACGACGGCGTGCTCGCCGCCGCATTGCTCCGTCGCCCCGCCGAAGTCCTGCTGCCCGAGTCGGTGAAGGAGCGGCCGCAGCTCGCGCGCCGGCTCGAAGCCACCGGCGCCACCCTCACCTTCGCGGACGCGGCGGCGATGCCGCCCCGGCGCGCCGCCGCCGATCTCTGCGCGCACTTCAGCGTGCCGACGCTCGACGCGTACGGACTCGGCGACATGACGGCGGGCCTGCAAGCCGCCGCGGGCGCGCTGGGCTACTTGCGCGCGACCCAGGGCGAGGCGCTCGGGCACCTCACACGCCTGGCCCGCCTGGCCACCGCCGACGCGATGACCATTGACGAGACCGCGGTGGAGACGCTTGAGCTGCTGGACACGCGCGGCGGCCAGCCCCGCGGCTCGTTGCTCGGCGTCCTCAACCAGACCGTCACCCCGATGGGCGCGCGCCTGCTTCGCCAGTGGCTGCTGCGCCCGCTCCTCGACCCGGACGCCATCGCCGCCCGTCACGACGCGGTCGCGGCGCTGGTGGAAGCGCCCGCGGCCCGCACGCGCCTGCGCGCTCTGCTGGGCCACGTCGGCGATCTGGAGCGGCTCACGAGCCGCGCCACGCTGGGCGTCGCGCATGCGCGCGATCTCGTCGGTCTCCGCTCCTGCCTGGCGCCGCTCGACGACGTTCGCGACGCCTGCGCCGGCGTTCCGGCGGCGCTGATCGAGACGGCGCGCGACGATCTCGCCCCGCTCGACGCGCTCGCCCGGCTGCTTCAAGACGCGCTCGTCGACGAGCCGCCGCTCACGCTGCACGACGGCGGTCTCATTCGCGAGACGTGGAGCGAGCCGCTCGCGGCCCTCATCGCGGACGCGCGCGAGGCCCGGCGGTGGATCGCCGGGCTCGAGGCGCGCGAGCGCGCGCGCACCGGCATCTCGAGCTTGCGCGTGCGCTACAACCGTGTCTTCGGCTACGGCATCGAGGTGACGCACGCCCAGACCGGCCGCGTTCCCGAGGACTACGTGCGGCGCCAGACGCTGACGGGCGCGGAACGCTACGTCACCGCCGAGCTCAAGGAGGCCGAGGCGCGCGTGCTCGGCGCGGACGAGCGGCGCCGCAAGCTCGAGTACGAGCTGTTCGAGGACGTGCGACGCCGAGCGGCGGCGGATGCGGCGGCCGTGCTGGCGACCGCGCGGGCGCTCGGGCGGCTCGACGTGCTGGCGGCGCTGGCCGAAGTCGCGCATGCGCGCGGGCACGTCCGGCCGGTCGTGGATCGGAGCGATTCGCTCCTGATCGTCGAGGGCCGGCACCCGGTGCTGGAGGCCCGACCCGGCGAGCCGGTGACGCCGAACGACCTCGCGCTCGATCGCGAGGCGCGGGTCGTCATCCTCACCGGGCCGAACATGGCCGGCAAGTCGGTCTACCTCCGCCAGGCCGGGCATATCGTGATCCTGGCCCAGATGGGCGCGTTCGTGCCGGCGCGCGAGGCCCGGCTCGGCGTCGTCGACCGCGTGTTCACGCGCGTGGGCGCCCAGGACAACCTCGGCCGTGGGCAGAGCACCTTCCTGGTCGAGATGGTCGAGACGGCCAACATCCTGAACAACGTCACGCCGCGCAGCCTCGTCCTGCTCGACGAGGTTGGCCGCGGCACGTCCACGTTCGACGGCCTGGCCATCGCGTGGGCGGTGGTCGAGGCCCTGCACGACGACACGCGCGGCCCCAAGGTCTTGTTTGCGACCCACTTCCACGAGCTGACCCAGCTCGCCCAGCGGCTGGCCGGTGTGCGAAACCTCCACGTCGCGGTCCGGGAGTGGAACGACGAGATCGTCTTTCTTCACAAGGTCCAGCCCGGAAGTACCGATCGAAGCTATGGAATTCAGGTCGCCCGCCTGGCCGGTCTGCCGGCGGCGGTGATCACCCGAGCCAAGGGATTGCTGGCCGAGCTCGAAGCCTCTCGCCAGCAGGCCGCCGATCAGAGCGATGCCGAGCAGCTCGGATTGTTCGCGGCCGCCGGTCCCGATCCGCTCGCCACCGAGCTCGCCCAGCTCGACCTCGCCCACCTCACGCCGCTGGAGGCGCTGAATCTCCTGGCGAAGTGGCAGCAGCGCGTCGCGCGATGACGAATGCCGTGATCGGCCGAATCCGTCGACTGCCCGACCACCTGGTCAACAAGATCGCGGCCGGCGAGGTCGTCGAGCGGCCGGCGTCCGTGGTGAAGGAGCTGGTCGAGAACGCGCTCGATGCCGGGGCGCGCGCGATCACGATCGATCTGCGCGACGGCGGCACCAGCGCGATCCGGGTGACCGATGACGGCGGCGGGATGACGGCGGACGAGCTCGAGCTGGCGCTGGAGCGCCACGCCACCTCCAAGCTCCCGCGGGACGAAGACCTCGACGCCATCGCGACGCTGGGCTTCCGCGGCGAAGCGTTGCCCGCCATCTGCGCGGTGTCGCGCTTCACCATTACCACCGCGGTGGGGGGGACCAGTGCGGTGCCGGGCGCGGGCCAGGGCACGCGCGTGGCCGGGGAAGGCGGCACGATCAGCCAGCGGCTCGCGGTGCCCGCGGTGGGCGGCACCACCGTTGAGGTCGCCGACGTGTTCTTCAACACGCCCGCGCGGCTGAAGTTCTTGAAGTCCGCGGCGACCGAGCTGGCGATGAGCGTGCGTGCGGTGACGGTGCTCGCGGTCGCGCATTCCGACGTCCAGTTCCGCATGAGCAACAACGGCCGGGCGGTGCTGACCGCGCCCGCCGCGCGCGATCTCCGCTCGCGCATGGGGGCGCTCTGGGGCCACGACACGGCCGGGCGGCTGCTCGCCGTGGATCACGTCGAGCACGGCGTGGCCATCGCGGGCCTCGTGAGCCCGCCCGACGTCACCCGTGGGGGCCGCGACGACGTCGTCATCACCGTCAACGGCCGGCCGGTGCGGGACCCGCAGCTCTTCCACGCCGTGCTCGACGCGTATCGGCCGTTGCTTCCACGCGAGCGATTTCCGCTGACCGGCCTGGGCCTGGTCGTTCCGCCCACCGACGTCGACGTGAACGTGCATCCGACGAAGGCATGGGTCCGGTTCCGTCATCCCCGGCTCGTGCACGAGATCCTCGTCGCGGGAGTCGGGACGGCGTTGCGCCGACACGCCGTCGTGCCGGCGGTGACGCGCCCGGCCAACGCGCCGCCCCCGGTGACGTTCACCGGGGCGCCCGAGGGCGAGACGCAGCCGCGGCTGTTCGCCGAAGCGCCGGCGGCCTACGTGAAGACGGCGTTCGGGCGCGTGCTCGGACAGGTCCAGGACACGTTCGTGGTGGCGACGTCCGACGAGGAAGTGTTCTTCGTCGATCAGCACGCCGCCCACGAGCGCGTGCTGTTCGATCGGCTGCAGCACGACGTGGCCACCGGCGCGCCCGCGTCACAAGAGCTGCTGTTCCCGGAGCCCCTGGAGCTGGCGCCGGCGGATCGCGGGCTGCTGGATCGGTGGCGCGATCCGCTGGAGCGTCTGGGGTTCGCGTTCGAGCGCTTCGGGGGCGATGCCGTGGTGCTCCGCGCGGTGCCCGCGCTGCTCGGCGGCGACGAGCCCCGCCGCGTCGTCCAGGCCGTCGTCGGCGACCTCGGCGGCGCGCGGGCGGGGGAGCCGGCGGTGGACCGTGTGCTCGCGTTCGTCGCGTGCCGCGCGGCGATCAAGGCCAACACGGTGCTGGAACGCGACGAGATGGAGCGGCTGCTCGCGGATCTCGGCGCCACCACCACCCCGTACTTCTGCCCCCACGGGCGGCCCACCATGAGCCGGGTCTCGTTGGCCGACGTCCGCCGCGAGGTCAAGCGGTTGTGGTAATGGTAGAGTCAATCGATCGATGAAGTCCCCACTGCTCGTCATCGCCGGTCCCACCGGTGTCGGCAAGACCGCCACCGCGTTGGCCCTGGCCGGGCGATGGCCCCTCGAGGTCGTCAGCGCCGACTCCCGCCAGGTCTATCGCGGCATGGACGTCGCCACCGGCAAGCCAACGCACGCGGAACGGCGCTCGGTCCCGCACCATTTGGTGGACGTGGCCGACCCCGACGACGTCTACCACGCGGCCCGGTTCGCGCGCGAGGCGCATGCCGCCATCGCGGGGATCCGCGCGCGCGGGCGGCTGCCGGCCGTGGTGGGCGGGACCGGCTTGTACATCCGGGCCCTCGTGCGGGGGTTCGATCCGGCGCCGCCGGCCGATCCGGCGTTTCGCCGCGAGTTGGAGGCGCTCGTCGCGCGCGACGGCTCGCCGGCGTTGCACGCCCGGCTCGCGCGCGAGGCGCCATCGCTGGCGCGGCGACTGCATCCAAACGACCGTGTGCGCCTGGTGCGAGCGCTCGAGCTCGTCCGCGCGGGCAGCCCCGTGGGTGACGCGCGTGTGCGCTGGCAGGGCGAGGCGGACTTCGACGTGGTGGCCGTCGGCCTGACGCTCGAGCGCGCGGAGCTGGGACGCCGGCTCCGCGACCGCGCGGCCGCGATGGTTGCCGCGGGACTGGAAGACGAGGTGCGCGCGCTCCTGGCGCACGGCTACGACCCATCGCTGCCCGCCATGGGCGGGATCGGCTATCGCGACTTCGCGGGCGTGGTTCGCGGCGAGGGGACTCGTCAGGAAGCGCTGGGGCGGATGCAGCGCGACACCGTGCGCTACGCCAAGCGCCAGTGGACCTGGTTCGCGCGCGAGCCCGGACTGCAGTGGCTCGACGTCGCGATCGCCGGTGGTCCGGAGGGCGCCGCGGCGGTGATCCAGTCCCGGCTGCGCGCGCACGGGTGGACGCCGGCCACACGGGAGACGGCGTGAGTCGCCCTAACGACCACGGCCGGGGCGGGTCGACCGCGGCGGTCCGCGAGCGCGCAGTCGTCGCCGCCCTGCGCCTGCCGACGCAGCGACGCTTCGAAGTGGAAGAGTCGCTCGACGAGCTGGCCGCGCTGGCGGTCGCGGCCGGGGCGACGGTCGTCCATCGAGCGATCCAGGAGCGGCCGTCGCCGACGCCCGGGCTCTACTTCGGTCGCGGCAAGGTGGAGGAGCTGGCGGAGACGGCGCGCGCGCAGGGCGCGAACCTCATCATCTGCGACGATCCGCTCTCGCCCATCCAGGAGCGGAACATCTCCAAGGCGACCGGGTTGAAAGTCATCGACCGGACCGCGCTCATCCTGGACATCTTCGCGCAGCGTGCCCGCACCAGCGAGGGCAAGCTCCAGGTCGAGCTCGCCCAGCTCACCTACCTGCTCCCGCGACTGGTCGGCCAGTGGACCCACCTCGAGCGTCTCGGCGGTGGTATCGGCACCCGCGGACCGGGTGAGACCCAGCTCGAATCCGACCGGCGCGTGATCCGCCGGCGGGTCGAGCGGATCCGGGCCGAGCTGGGGCGCGTGCAGGTCCACCGGCGCCTACAGCGCAAGGGACGCCGCCGCCTGGGGCTGCCCGTGGTGGCGCTGGTCGGCTACACGAATGCTGGCAAGACCACGCTTTTGAACCGACTCACCGGCGCCAGCTTCACCGCCGCGGACCAGCTCTTCGTGACCCTCGATCCGGCGGCGCGCCGCGTGAACGGCGCGGGTCGCCATCCGTTCATCCTCACCGACACCGTCGGCTTCATCCGCAAGCTGCCGCACCAGCTGGTCGCGGCCTTCCGCGCCACCCTCGAGGAGCTCGCCGACGCTGACGTGCTGCTCCACGTGGTCGACGCCAGCCACCCGGCGCTCGACGAGCACATGGCGGCGGTGGCGGCGATGCTCCGCGAGCTCGAGGTCGCCGACCGCCTGACCGTGCTCGTGCTGAACAAGGTCGACAAGCTCGAGCATCCGCCGATCGGGCCGCTGGCTCGCGACGGCGTGTCGGTGTCGGCCGCGACGGGGGAGGGCCTCGAGGCGCTGCGCGACGCCATCGACGAGGCGCTGCGCCTGCACACCGCCGTCCTTCGGATCCCCCACGCCGACGGCGGCGCGCTGGCGCTGTGCTACGCGCGCGGCCGCGTGCTCGCGCGCAGCGAGGAGGACGGGTACGTGCGGCTCGAGGTCGAGCTGCCGCCCGCGGCGCTCGGCCGGCTGGCCGCCTACCGCGCCTAACCCCCGGTGCTAGACTGGGGCATCCACATGGGGCTCGCGAACTGGCTCACCCTGCTCCGGATCATGCTCATCCCGGTGATCGTGTCGCTGCTCGTCTACCGCCGGCCGTGGGCCGCGCTCCTCGTCTTCTGCGCCGCCGCGGTGACCGACCTCCTCGACGGCTACGTGGCGCGCACGCGTGGTATCCAAAGCCGACTCGGCGCATTCCTCGACCCGACGGCGGACAAGCTGCTGCTCACCGCGTGCTTCATGACGCTGACGTACCTCAAGGCGATCCCGTTCTGGATCACCGCGGTCGTGATCACCCGCGACGTCATGCAGGTGGTGGGCGTGCTGCTGATCCAGATGGTGGGCGCCCGTATCGAGCCGCGCCCGACGTGGGCGGGGAAGATGGCGACCTTTTTCCAGATCCTCACCGTGCTGAGCGGGCTGCTGACGCTGGCCTTCCGCTGGCGGCTCTCGTTCAACCCCGTGCTCTGGCTGGCCGCCGGCTTCACGATCGTGTCGTTCCTGCAGTACATCGCGATCGGCATGCGTTTCCTGAACGCGGCGAACGCCGACGAGCGCGACGAGTCGCATGAGCCGACGTTCCTCCGCTGAGCCCTCGCCGGACAATCCTCACGCGCTCCGACTGAGCGCCGGCGGCTGCGCGGAGTCCGGGACGCCCGCCGCGGACGCGCCGGGCGTCGTGGTGGCGGCGGTGCGGCGGGGATCGGCGGCCGCGGAGGCCGGGCTCACCGTGGGTGACCGCATCCTCGAGATCAACGGGCGCGGGTTGCGCGACGCGATCGATTTTCAGTTCTACGCCGCCGACGAGCGCTTGCGGCTCACGGTCGAGCGGGCCGGGCGGGCGCGTCCGTTCGTGATGGCGGTGCAGCCGCCGCCGGGCGGGCTCGGGCTCGGCCTCGAGCTCGAGCCGCCGCGGCCGCGCGACATCGCCACCTGCAGCAACAAGTGCGTGTTCTGCTTCATCCACCAGAACCCGCGCGGCCTGCGGCGCAGCCTGTACGTCAAGGACGACGACTTCCGGCTCTCGTTCCTGCACGGCAACTACATCACGCTCACCGACCTGGACGAGGCCGCGCTCGCCCGCATCGTCGAGCAGCGCCTGTCGCCGCTCTACGTTTCCGTGCACGCCACCGACCCCGACCTGCGTCACGAGCTCCTCGGACGCCCCCGCCACTCCGCCGACATCCTTCCGCGGCTGCGACGTCTCGCCCAGGCGGGGATCCGCATGCACGCGCAGGTCGTGCTGTGTCCCGACCTCAACGACGGCGCCCAGCTCGAACGGACCGTCTTCGAGCTCGTGCCCCTGCATCCGCAGATCACCACCGTCGCGGTGGTACCGGTCGGCTTGACCCGACATCGCGAGCGCCTGCCCCAGCTCCGGACGCTCGAGACGGCGGAGGCGCGCGCGCTCGTGAGCACCGTGGAGGGCTGGCAGGCGCAGCTTCACGCGCGACTGGGTACCCGGTTCGTGTTCCTGGCGGACGAGGTCTACCTGCTCGCGGGAGTCGCGTTGCCCGAGTCCGACGCGTACGAAGGCTTCCCCGTCATCGAGGACGGCGTCGGCCTCGTGCGACGGTTCGAGGACGATTTCGCCCGGACCCTCGCCCGCCGTCGGCGCACCGCGGAAGCGGCGACGCCGGTGACCGTCGTGACGGGCGAGATGTACGCGCCGAGGCTGGAGCGCTTGCTCGCCGACGTGCCGGGCGCGCGCGCGCAGGTTGCGGCCGTTCCCAACGAGTTCTACGGCCGGGGTATCGGTGTCGCGGGACTGCTGACGGGGCGGGACATCATCCGTCATCTCGGAGCCCAGCCCGACCTCGGTGGCGCGGTGCTCGTCCCTGGCGCCGCGGTGCGCGACGGCGACGGCGTCTTCCTCGACGACCTCACCCCGGCCGAGCTGGCGCGAGATCTCGGTGTGCCCGTACGGGTCGTCGCGCCCACCGCCGCTGCGCTGCTCGCCGCGCTCCGTCGCCCCTGATCGTCGTGACGGCCGTCGACCTGCCGCGGCCGATCATCGCCATCGTCGGGCGGCCCAACGTCGGGAAATCCACGCTCTTCAACCGGCTCATCGGCCGGCGCCAGGCGCTCGTGCGCGACGTGCCGGGCGTGACCCGTGACCGCCTGTACGGCCCGCTGGAGTTCGAGCGCTGGCAGGCGACGGTGGTCGACACCGGTGGGTTCGACCCGGTCTCCGACGAGCCGCTCATCGAAGGCGTTCGCCGTCAGGTGCTGACCGCGGTCGAAGAGGCCGACCTCGTGCTGTTCGTCGTCGACGCGCGCGATGGCGTGACCGCGCTCGACGAGGAGATCGCGGCGATCCTGCGCCGCGCCGACCGTCCCGTGATCCTCGTCGCCGCCAAGGTGGAGACCGACGCCCAGGCGGCTGGGTTCGGCGAGCTGTTCCGCCTGGGCTTCGGGGCGCCGCTGCCGGTGTCGGGCGAGCATGGCCGCGGCGTCTCCGAGCTGCTCGAAGCCGTGCGCGCGCGGGTCCCGGCCGTGACGCCGCCGCCCCCGGCCGCGGCGGCCACCCGCATCGCCGTGATCGGGCGGCCCAACGTCGGCAAGTCGTCACTCGTGAACGCGATGGTCGGCGCCGAGCGCGTGCTCGTGCACGAGCAGCCGGGCACGACTCGCGACGCCGTGGACACGGCGATCACGTACCGCGGCCGCGGCTACGTCCTCGTCGACACGGCCGGCATCCGCCGCAAGGGCCGCGTCACCGAGCCGTTGGAGAAGCTCGCGGTGGTGATGGCGCTCAAAGGGCTCGAGCGCTCGCAGGTCGCGCTGCTCGTGCTGGACGCGACCGAAGGGCTCGCGTCCCAGGATGCGCACATCGGCGGGTACGCGCACGAAGCCGGCCGCGCGGCCGTCCTCGTCGTGAACAAGTGGGATCTCGTGCCGCACGGCATGGTCAATCGGGCGGAAGTCACCGATCAGATCCGTGACCGCCTGCCGTTCCTGGACTACGCGCCGATCTGCTTCACCTCGGCCACCGAGGGGCGGGGATTGCCGGAGCTGTTCGACGCCGTGGACGAAGTCGCCGCGGCGGCCCGGCGGCGCGTGTCCGCGGGCGAGCTGGCCGAGGCGCTGCGCGCGGCGATCGCGCGCCGCCCGATCACGATCGGCGGCGTACCGCTGACCCTGCAGTCGGCGCAGCAGGTGGGCGACAATCCGCCGACCTTCGCGCTGCGGGTGAACAAGCCCGGCGAGATTCACTTCTCCTACGAGCGGTACCTCGTCAAGGCCCTGCGCCAGGCGTTCGGCTTCAACGGCTCGCCGATCCGTCTGTCGTTCCGGCGCGCGGCCGGCCGTCGGCCCCGCCGCGCGGCGGGGCGATGAGTCCCATGCCGGCGCGGCGGCGCGTGCTCGCGATCGTCGGGCTCGGTGTGCTGGTCGTCGCGGCCGCGCTCATGCTTCTGAGCCCACGCCACCGCGAGTTCTACTTCGGCACCGCCCGGCGGGCGAGCACGCCGGTGAAGCAGGTCGCCACCGACGTCGCTTCGGGCGTCGCATCCGGCGTGCGTATCGCGATGACCGGGCCGCCGGCCGAGATCAAGCCGGTGGCGATATCGACGCGGGGCCGCACGCTCGCGATGGACCCGGATGGCCGGCTCCGAGTGCCGATCACGACCGAGACGCCTCTCCCGCGCTTGCCGGCGGACGGTGTGCCCAAGGGCTGGGAGCTCCGCGAGTTCACCGGGCGCGCCGATGTTCAGATGATCCGCGCGCCGCAGGGCCTGGCCGTGCTGCTCAAGGCCGATCGCACGTCATTCGCGCTCTACCGCGACGTCATCGTGGATCTGGACGTGCTGCCGCGGCTGTCGTGGACGTGGCGGGTGACGAAGCTGCCGTTGCGCGGCGACGTGCGGCAGAAGGCGAGCGACGACCAGGCCGCCCAGGTGTACGTGATCTTTCCGCGCTGGCCGTCGCCGCGCGCGACGAGCGACGTGATCGGCTACGTCTGGGATTCGACCGCGCCGGTCGGCACCACGATCGTCAGCCCGCACGCCTCGAACGTTCGGGTCGTCGTGGTGGAGTCCGGGCCCGGCCAGCTCAATTCCTGGCAGCGCCAGGAGCGCGACGTCGCCGCGGACTTCGCCGGCCTGTTCGGCCGGCGGCCGTCCCGGGTTGGCGGCGTGGCCGTCATGATCGATGCCAACGATACCGCCAGCACGGCGGAGGCGGCGATCGGCCACCTGACATTCTCCCGGCCCCCGTCGTAAACGGGTCGGGCGCCGGGGTAAACCCGCCGGCCCCCGTCGTAAACCCGTCGCGGAAAAGAAGGAAATGGCAGCCCCTATGCTAAGATCACGCGCATGGTTGGGGCTGCCCGAAGGTCGGAGACGGCCGGTTGAGTCCCGATCGCGACGATGATCTTCGGGACACCATCGTGGACGAGCCTCGCAGCATCTTCTCCGCGTTCTGGTTTCGGATCGTTCTGGTCATCCTCGCGCTGGGTGTCGTTGCCGCCATCGGGCTGCCCTATCTCCTGGACGTGATCGCGCCGTCGGCGCCTCGGACGACGCGCAAGCCGATGCAAGCGCGTGCGGTGGCCGCGCCGGAGCAAACGCCCGTGGTCGCGGTCGCGGCCGCGCCTGCCGTTGCCGCGTCCGAGTCGCCGCCGGCGCCGACGACTCGGGTGACTCCGACCGTGCCGGCTCCCGCAGCCGCCAAACCCGCGCCCGCCACTCCGCCGACACGGGTGGCGGCGCCGCCGACTCCCGCGGCACCGGTGCCGTCGTCGCGGCCGCTGCAATCGCCCGCGACGACGTCGGGCAGCGTGGCCGTGGTCGGGAGGGTCGCCGAGGCGCCGAAGCGCGTGGCCGCCGCGCCCAAGGCCGGCGCGACCGCGGAGAAAGCGTCGGCGTCGAGTTCCGCCACGCCGGCAGCCAAGGCCCCGGCGCTCGCGGCCCAGGATGCGGCCGGCGGGTACTGGGTCCAGGTCGGCGCGTTCCGCGATCCGAACACGGCCAAGCGGGTCGCCGCGAGTCTGCGCGGCAAGAAATTTCGGGTCGACGAGTCGGTGAAGCTGGCGGCGGCGCCAGCGCCGACGCCGACGGCGCTGTCCGAAGGCGATCGCTATAGCGTCGTCGTTTCCGGACGGCCGCCCGAAGACATCAAGAACGCCCTGAGCGCGAAATCGCTGCGGGCCGAGCCGGCGAGCGCAGGCTGGACGATCGTGCCTGCCATGCCGCTGGCCGAGGCGGTGGCGCTGTCCCGTGATCTCGCCGTGGATGGCCTGACCGTGCAGGTCCGCCGCGCGGGCACCGCATCGCGGCCCGCGGCCGACCCCAACGCCGAGCCACTGCATCGCGTACGCGTCGGTCCCTACCCCGATCGTCCGGCCGCAGTCGCGGTGGTCCGGCAGCTCGAGACCGCCGGCTACAAGCCGTTCATCGCCCGGGGTTCGGAGTGAGCGCTCCGCCCGAGAGGAGGTGACGGGTTCAGTGACGAAGAACGATCTCGTGAACTCGGTGGCGGCGCACGGGCTGTCCAAGCGGCAGTCGGCGTCGGTCGTCGAGTCCGTGTTCGACATCATCTTCAACTGCTTCGAGAAGAGCGAGGACGTGAAGATCGTCGGGTTCGGTCACTTCCGCATCCGGCGCAAGGCGTCGCGGCGGGGACGCAATCCGCAGACGGGCTCCAGCATCGAGATCACCGCCCGCAAGGTGCTGACGTTCAAGCCGAGCAAGGGGCTCAAGCAGCGGATCAACAGCCGCTCAGCGCCGGCGTGACCACTGCCGTCCTCGACAAGCTCTACTACCGCATCGGCGAGGTGGAGGCGATCACCGGCGTCCCCGCCTACGTGCTGCGCTACTGGGAATCGGAGTTCAAGCTGCTGCGACCCAAGAAGAACCCGGCCGGGCAGCGCGTCTACCGCCGGCGCGACGTCGAGCTCGTGCTCCGGATCAAGAGCCTCCTCTACGACGAGCGGCTCACCCTGGAAGGCGCCAAGAAGCGGCTGCTCGCCGAAGCCCGCCGGGGCAATGGTGATCAGCTCACGCTCGGGATGCCCGATCCCGCGTACGTCAGCGCCCTGCGCCGCGTGCGCGACCGTCTCACCGTCCTTCGCGCCCGCCTCGGTTCCTGATGGCTTCCTTGCTGTGCGCCGACGTTTCTGGGACAATCACGGGCTAGCAGTCGGGGCGTGGCGCAGCCTGGTAGCGCGTCGGACTGGGGGTCCGAAGGTCGGAGGTTCAAGTCCTCTCGCCCCGACCACTTCTTCCCCTGATGGCCGTTCTCCTGGTCACCAACGACGATGGTGTGCACGCGGCGGGCCTCGCCGCGCTCGCGCACGCGCTGGAGCCGCTCGGTGACGTCTACGTGATCGCGCCCGAGCGCGAGCAGAGCGCCTGCGGCCACGCGCTCACGCTGCACCGGCCGATCACCCCGCGCCGCCTCCGCGAGCGCTGGCACTCCGTCAATGGCACGCCGTCGGACTGCGTGAACCTCGGCGTGCTCGGCTTCCTGCCCGAGCGTCCCGTGCTCGTCGTCTCCGGGATCAACCACGGCTCGAACCTCGGCGACGACGTCACGTACTCCGGAACGGTGTCGGCGGCAATGGAGGGAACGCTGCTCGGCGTGCCGTCCATCGCGATCTCGCAGATGGAGGGTGGCGATTTCACCGAGGCCGGGCAGGTGGCCCGACTGGTGGCGGCGCGCGTGCTCGTCGAAGGATTGCCGGCGAAGACCTTGATCAACGTCAACGTGCCCGCCGTTGCGCCGAAGGGCATCCGGATCACGCGACTCGGCCACCGCACGTACTCGGACAAGATCGTCGAGCACGTGGACCCACGCGGGCGCACGCATTACTGGATCGGCGGTGGCGCGCCGCGGTGGGAGGCCCTGGAGCATTCCGACGTCGGCGCGGTGCACGAGGGCTTCGTCGCGGTCACGCCGGTCCACCTCGATCTGACGAACCATCGCGCGGTCGCGCACCTTGCCGACTGGTCCGGCGCGCTCAGCAGCCAGCTCAGGAGCCGGCGGCCGCCACCCGCATGATGACGGATCGCGTCGGGTTCGAGCGGGAGCGCGAGCGGATGGTCCACGAGCAACTGGTGGGCCGTGGCATCGCCGACGAGCGGGTGCTGGCCGCCATGCGACGCGTGCCGCGCCATCGCTTCGTCGAGGAGGCGCTGCGCGATCGGGCGTACGGCGATCACGCGCTGCCGATCGGCGAGCAGCAGACGATCTCGCAGCCCTACATCGTCGCGCTGATGACGTCGCTGCTCGAATTGCGAGGGACCGAGAAGGTGCTCGAGGTCGGCACCGGCTCGGGTTACCAGACCGCCGTGCTCGCTGAGCTGGCGCGGCGCGTCTGTACGGTCGAGCGCCTGCCCGGTCTCGCGCTGCGGGCGCGCGCGCTCATCGAAGGCCTCGGGTACACCAACGTGTGGGTGCGGGTGGGCAGCGGCACGCTCGGCTGGCCCGACGAGGCGCCGTTCGATCGCATTCTCGTCACCGCCGGCGGACCCGCGATACCGCCGCCGCTGTTCCAGCAGCTCGCCGACGGCGGGCGGATGGTGCTGCCGGTCGGCGAGATGACCAATCAGGTGCTCACGGTGGTCGAGAACGTCGGCGGGCGGATGCGCACGACGCCCCACGGCGATTGCAGCTTCGTGAAGCTGGTCGGCAAGTATGCTTGGAACGCGTGAGCGTGTACACTAAACCGGTCGACGGGGCGTAGCGCAGCCTGGTAGCGCGCACGGTTCGGGACCGTGAAGTCGGAGGTTCAAATCCTCTCGCCCCGACCATCCCTTCTCCGATCGCCGACCGGTCGCCTCGCGCGGCCGGTCGGCGATCGGCCTTTCACATCGCCGTGACCGAATCGCGCGCCGCCGCGGACATCGTGGTCGCCGGCCGGGTGCAAGGCGTCGGCTACCGCGCCTTCGCCGAGCGCTGCGCCCGGCGGCTCGCGCTTGCTGGCTACGTGGTGAATCTTCCGGACGGGCGCGTGCGGGTGCACGCGGAGGGTGATCGCTCGAGCCTCGAGACGCTGCTGACCGAGCTTCGTCAAGGACCGCGCTTGGCGGCGGTGGCCGAGGCGGCGGTCACGTGGGTGGCACCCACCGGTCGCTACCATTCGTTCGATACGCGTTTCGAGGAGCGCCAGGTGTGAAGGCCGCGGCGCTCCGGGTGGCGGCGGTCGGTGTCGCGACACTGGTGGCCGTCGTCGCGCCGGCCGCGGGCGCGCCGCCGTCGACGCGTGCCGACGGGCCACGCTCCAGCGGGGACGTCCACGAGGTGCGCGCCGGTGAGACGCTCAGCGGGATCGCGCGGCGGTATGGCGTGAGCGTGTCGGGGCTCGTTGCCGCGAATGGGCTGCGTGGACAGTCCGCGCTCGTTCGCGTCGGTCAACGGCTGAGGATTCCCCAGGCAACCGCGCGCGCCAAGGTTGCAGCGAGCAAGTCCGTCGTCAGGGCAGGGAGTAAATCGGCAGGGATGAAGGCGGCCGGGACCAAGGCCGGCGCGGGCGCTCGTCGCAGTGCGAAGCGGCTCGATCTCATGCCGAAGAACCTGGTGCTGACGGTGCCCGACTTCACCGAGATCGCGCCGCTCTTCGCGTGGCCCGTGGAAGGCCCGGTGTCGTCTGCCTTTGGCCGCCGGCGGCTCGGCTGGCATCGCGGCATCGACATCAAGGCGGATCTCGGCATGTCCATCCTGGCCGCGGCGCCCGGGTTTGTCGTCGCCAGTGGATACGAGACCCGCTACGGCCGGGTCGTGAAGATCGAGCACGCCAACGGCTTCGTGACGGTCTACGCCCACAACGACGAAAACTTCGTGGAGGCCGGCGACCGCATCGCCGGCGGCCAGCGAATCGCCGCCATCGGCCGCACCGGCCGTGCCACCGCCCACCACCTCCATTTCGAGATCCGCCAGGCCGGCCTCGCCTACAATCCCCTTTACCTCCTGCCGCTGCCACCCCGAGTGGCGACGGTCGACGAGGGCGAGGACGAAGAGCACGACGAGCCCGATGACTGACGACACCGACGAGGTCATCCCGGACGAACCGGTCGACGTGCTCGTCGACGCCGAGGACGCGCACGTTCCCGCGCCCACGCGCGAGACGAGCCGCGCCAATCTCGGCGTCTACCTCGGCGAGATCAGCCGCATCCCGCTGCTCGACCGCGAGGAAGAGCAGGCGCTCGCCCGTCGCGCCCGCGCCGGCGACGAGGCCGCCAAGCAGCGGCTGGTCGAATCGAACCTGCGCCTCGTCGTCCAGGTTGCCCGCCGCTATCTCAATCGCGGCCTGCCGCTGCCCGACCTCATCGAGGAAGGCAACCTCGGCCTCGTCCGCGCCGTGGAGAAGTTCGAGCCGGAACGCGGCTTACGGTTCTCGACGTACGCAGTCTGGTGGATCCGCCACTTCATCACCCGCGCCCTGGCGAATCAGGCGCGGATGATTCGCCTGCCCGTGCACGTCGAGTTGCTCCTCGGCCGCTACGTCAAGCAGCAGCAGCGCCTCACCGGTGAGCTCGGTCGCCAACCCACCACGGCGGAGATCGCCGCCGCGCTGGGTACGACGGTGGAGCAGGTGGAGGAGCTGGAGGAGATTCGCCAGCAACCCGTGTCGCTCGACGCGCCGATCGGCGACCCCGAGAAGGGCGCCAGCGTGGCCGACCTGGTACCGGACGCCTCGGCGGATCCTGCCGCGATGTTCGCGCGCCTGTTTGCCAGGCGCGCGAAGCTCGCCTCCGTGCTGGATGACCTCGCCGCCAACGAGAGCGCGGTGCTTCGCCGGCGCTTCGGGCTGGAGGGCGCGGAGCCGGAGACGCTGGAGGCGATCGGGCGCGACTTACGGCTCACTCGCGAGCGCGTGCGCCCGAGCGAGGGCGCCGGGCTACGGAAACGCCGCGCGCGGTGGAAAGCGCGCGGCGTCGACGCGTCCGACCTGCTCTAACCCTCGCTCGACATCGCCGCTCGCGGTAGAATCGAGTCGCTGACCTTTGGTACATGCCCCCGTAGCTCAGTTGGATAGAGCAGCAGTTTCCTAAACTGCGTGCCGGGTGTTCAATTCACCCCGGGGGCACCACCATTGAACACGGCTCGCGCGGCGGGTGACGGCGCCCGTCACGTCCTCCGAGATGATCCTGGCTGCCCACGTTCGAGGTAAGCCCAGCGGCCGGGTGGGGCGTCCTCCGATCCCTCCTAACGAGCCCGATCACTAAGATCGGCCAGCAGTCCTCGGGTCTGTTCCATCCACGTGGCGAGGTCAAAGTCCTCGGTGGCTTCAACGGCCAGACCCTCGATCTTTCGAAGCGCCGGGTACTCACGGCGGCCCGGGTGGACCGCGTCGATGAAACAAACAGTGGCCAGAGCCACTTTCCGTACTGGCAAGTCGTCCCCGTCGGCGCACATGCGCTCGGGAGCCCTCGCACTATCGTAGCCGACTCCCTAGGGTGCTGCGCCAGGAGCGGCGGTAAACCACTCACGGATCGGAAGCACCCATCGCGGCTTACAACCGGCTGCAATCCCCCCCGGGGGCACCGACTACTTCGCAGGTTTACGAAACGTGCCTCGTCAGCCGTCGTCTCGACGGCCTGAGAGTCGAATTAGCGAATAAGGCCGCAATCCGTCACTGCGCCAGGGCGTTGCCGCCGACGGTCGCTTCGACGTCGGCGCCGCGGTTGCCGAAGCCGCTGCCCCAGGCCTCGATGCGGAAGCTGGTGCCGGTGGAGACGCCGACGTACCAGTCGCCGGTCTGCTGGTCATGAATGGCGAGGTCGGCCTGGCCGTCGCCGGTGAAGTCGCTGACGAGGACCTGTTCCAGGGTGGCGCCGCGGGTGCCGAAGCCGCTGGCCCAGGGCTCGATGCGGAACGCGGTGCCGGTAGAGACGCCGACGTACCAGTCGCCGGTGAGCGTGTCGTGGATGACGACGTCGGTCTTACCGTCGCCGGTGAAGTCACCGACGAAGACCTGCTCGACGGCATCCCCGCGATTGCCGAAGCCGCTGGCCCAGGGCTCGATACGGAAGCTGGTGCCGGTGGAGACGCCGACGTACCAGTCGCCGGTGAGTTTGTCGTGAATGACGACGTCGGTCTTGCCGTCGCCGGTGAAGTCGTCGATGAAGACCTCCTCGACGGTGTCGCCGCGATTGCCGAAGCCGCTGGCCCAGGGCTCGACGCGGAAGGCGGTGCCGGTGGAGACGCCGA